>CAYSCF010000004.1:0-68763 GCA_964429305.1 uncultured Sandaracinaceae bacterium
CGTGCGTACTGCGCGTACGTGTCCGACTCGATCCACGTGCTGAACGTCTTCTCGCGCGTCGAGACCTGCGCTTCGCCCCGCCAGTGCACGATCTCGCCCTCGCGATCGCGAACGAGGCCCCACTCGAGCGCCCAGCTCGCCTGTCCGACGGAGAGACCTTCTCTCACGCGCAGCGCCGCGACGAGCGCGTCGAGCCTTCCTCCGTGGACGGGATCGAGGAACGGCAGCTCGCGCGCGTAGAGCTCCGCGTTGTGCAGGTGCTCGGCCACGGTCACGAGCCCGTCGAGCTCGAGACGCTCCACGACGCGGAACATCAGCGCCAGCACGCGCCAGCCGATCGCGAGGCCCGGGTACGTCTGTCCCGGCAGGCGAGGGCGCTCCTTCGTGAAGCTCGCGCGCGGGTTCTCGAGCAGCAACCAGTCGACCGTCAGCATCGCGTACTCGGGCTTCAGGATCTTCTCGGAGCCCGGCACGTGCGGGAGCATCGTGTCGCGACGCACGACCATCTCGAGGATGCGCACGGGATCGCCGCCGGATATCGGGCGTGCGTTCAGCACGAGCATGTGCCGCTCGTCCTCGGTCCGCGTCACGACCGAGAGATCCACGTAGCCGCGTCGTGCGATCGCCGCGGTGAGCCCGTACCGCTCGAAGCCGGTCAGCAGCCCTTCGTCGCCGTAGTAATCGAGGAAGAGCCGTCCACGGCTTCCGTCGACGAGGTCCTGTTCGGTGAGCTGGATGTCGTTCGACGAGCGAACGAGATCCACGTGCGAGAGCGATCGCGCGACCTTGCGATGCCGCAGCTCTCGCAGCTCCCGCGCGAGATCCTCCACGGTCGCCATCGATCGCCGTGCGGGCACCGGTTCCCTTTAGCACTTGCCTTGTCCACGCAGGACCGGTCTCCTACAACAGCGCCCCGAATGCGATTCGTGGTCCCGCTGCTCGTGCTTCTCGTCGCCTCTGGCGCCTCCGCGCAAGAAGTCGCGTCGAGCGACGCGAGCGACGACGCCGCGGCTGCGGAAGCGGCGGACGACACATCCACCTCGACCGAGGCCGCGCCTCCGGCTGGCAACGACTCGCAGGGCGAGGACGTCGTCACGAGCCTCGGCAACGCGATCGGCGAGCCGAGCTTCACCGCGACCGAAGACACGATGCCGCGCGTGTCGCAGCGTCATCTCGCGTGGCGTGAAGAGTGGCCGCGCTATTCGTTCGACGAAGCCGTGCTCTCGGTCGGTCTCGGTCTCTTCGTCGTCGCGGCGGAGCTCCTGCCGACCGCGACGTCGCATCCGAACTGGACCGACGTGAACGCGCTCGATGGCGCCGTGCACGACGGGCTCCGCCTGAACCTCGCCGATCAGCGCGACTCGGCGCGCATCGCGGGCGACGTGCTGATGTGGATCGATCTCGGCATTCCGTACGTGATCGACGCGCTCTTCGCCGCCGGCATCGGCGATGGCAGCTGGGACACGACGCTGCAGATGGGCCTCATCAGCCTGGAAGCCAACATCATCTCGCTCTTCGTCTGGCGGCTCACGTCGCTGCTCGCGCGGCGCGAGCGGCCCGTCGTCCACGACTGCATGAATCCGAGCACCACCGATCCGTCGCGCAATCCGTCGGCGCTCGAGTGCGCGAACCCGCAGCCGACGCAGAGCTTTCCTTCGAACACGAGCGTCAACGCGTTCACCGGCGCGGCACTGACGTGCTTGCATCACACGACGATGTCGGTCTTCGGCGACGAAGGCGCGGACGCGACGGCCTGCGTCGGTGCGCTCACGATCGCATCGGTCGCGGGATTGCTCCGTGTGATGAGCAACCTCGAGTATCTCACCGACGTGGTCACCGGCGCCGCGATCGGCCTCGTGGCGGGCTGGCTCTTGCCGTGGCTGCTGCATTACCAGGGCGGCGCGCGGCCGGAGCTGCGGCCTCCCGTCGCGGCGATCCCCGTGCCCATGGTCGGCGCGGGCAACACGGTCGGCCTCGACGTCATCGGTTGGTTCTGATGCGGGCGTGGGAGATCACGGGAGCGTTCGGTCTCGATCACCTCGTGCAGGTGACGCGTGATCCGGCGCCGCTCGGCCCTCACGACGTTCGCATCGCCGTGAAGGCCGTCTCGCTGAACTACCGTGATCACCTGATGGTCGCGGGCAGCTACGACCCGCGATTGAAGCTGCCGATCGCGCCGTGCTCGGACGCGTCGGGTGAGATCGTCGAGATCGGAAGCGCCGTGAAGCGCTTCGCCATCGGAGATCGAGTGATCACGAGCTTCGCGCAGCGCTGGATCTCGGGCGCACCGACGCTCGAGAAGCTGCGCTCCACGCTCGGCGGCCCCTTGCCCGGCACGCTCGCGACGGAGCTCGTGCTCCACGAGGAAGGCTGTGTGCGCGCGCCCACGCGGCTCTCGCACGAGCAGGCGTGCACGCTCTCGTGCGCGGCGCTGACCGCGTGGCACGCGCTCGTGGATCAGGGCGCGCTCGCCGCCGGTCAGACCGTGCTCGTGCAGGGCAGCGGCGGCGTGTCGGTATTCGCGCTCCAGATCGCGCGCATGATGGGCGCTCGCGTGATCGCGACGTCGTCGAGCGCGGACAAACGCGCGCGCCTGGAGGCGATGGGCGCGTTCGCGACGATCGACTACCGCGCCGACCGCGACTGGGGAAAGACGGTCAAGCAGCGCGCGGACGGGCGCGGCGTCGATCACGTCGTCGAGGTCGGCGGCGCCGGTACGCTCGCGCAGTCGCTGCGTGCGGTCGCCGTCGGCGGCATCGTGCACGTCATCGGCATCCTCAGCGGTTCGTCGGAGCCGCTCTCGATCACGCCGATCCTGATGAACGAGGTGCGCCTCCAAGGCATCATGGTCGGCCCACGCGAGAGCCTCGAGGCGCTCGTCCGCGCGGTCGACGCGAGCGGGCTCGAGCCCGTGATCGATCGCGTGCTGTCGTTCGACGATGCACCGGCTGCGTTCGCACACCTGGCGAGCGGCGCGCACTTCGGCAAGATCGTCCTGGCCGTGTGAAGGGCCCTCACGGGCCCGTTTGCGGCCCGGATCGTTCCGTGGAACACCCTCGGGCGGTCATGCAGGAAGTGAAGCAGACGCCGGCGCCTCGCTGGCTCGCGCTCGACCTGCTCCGCTTCGTCGCCGTCTTCTTGATGGTGCAGGGCCACACGTTCACCGAGCTGCTCACGAGCGACGTGCAGCACGAGCGCTGGTATCGCCACCACCAGTTCGTGCACGGCTACACGGCGCCGATGTTCCTCTTCGCGTCGGGCCTCGCGTTCGGTTACACGACGTTCCGCAGCTGGGCGAAGTCGACCACGCCCGGCGCCGCGCTCGAGAAGCGCCTGAGGCGCTACGGCTGGCTGCTGATCATCGGCTATCTGATGCACGTCCCGACCCTCGCGCCGGCGCATCTCGTGTCCGCAGGCGATGGGCCGCTGCACCAGCTCTTCCAGGTCGACGTGCTGCAGCACCTCGGCGTGAGCCTCTGCGTGCTGCAGCTGCTCGCAGTGCTCGTGAAGCGCGAGCGAATCTTCATCGCGATCGTGAGCGTGCTCTTCGCCGCGGTCGTCTTTCTCGCGCCGATCGTCTGGGCGTGGCCGGCCGAGAGCATGCTGCCGCTGCCGCTCGCGGGCTACGTGAACGGCGGATCGGGCTCGTTCTTCCCGCTCGTGCCGTGGGCCGGGTTCACGTATGCGGGCGTGCTCGTCGCGTATCTCGCCAAGAGAATGGAGCGGCCGTCGCACGCGCTCGCGCCGTGGCTGCTCGGCGTGACGCTCGTCTCGCTCGGCGTGCCGGTGCTGCTCAACCGCATGGGCGTGCAGGTTTACGCGCCGCACGACTTCTGGCGGACCGACCCGTACTACTTCTTCTTCCGTCTCGGAAACGTGACGGGTGTGCTCACGGTGCTCGCGTACCTCGAGCGCGGCGCCGATCGCATGAAGATTCTCCTCTCCGGCGACGGGCGCATCGGTCGTGCGATGCGTTGGGTGCGCGTCGTCGGCGAAGAGTCGCTCGTCGTCTACGTGGTGCACCTCGTGGTGCTGCACGGCTGGGTCATCGGGCCGGGCCTGACGGCGAGCATGAGCCACTCGCTCTCGCTGGTCGCGTGCTCGCTGGTCGCGCTCGCGCTCTTCGCGTCGATGGTGCTCGTCGCGCGCGGATGGAGCGACATGAAGAAGAGCCGCCTGCGCTGGCAGGCGGTGCAGCTCTCGGCGGCCGGGACGATGGCCTACCTCGTCCTGGTCGCGCGTTAGTCTCTGCCGGAGTGCCCGGTGGAGCCGGGCGGACACAAATTGTGTCGCGTCCGCAGAGCGAACGCCTCCGGTAGAGACTAGCGTCCGACGAACTTGCCTTCGCGGCGCTCGAGGAACGACTGCACGCCCTCGCGCGCGTCCTCGCTGGCCATGAGCGTGCGTGCCTGTGGAAGCAATGCGGCGGCCGCCGCTTCCGGGCCTTTCTCGAACGAGAGGCGCGCGCTCGCGATCGTGGCGACGACACCGAGCGGCGCTTGCTTGGCGATCGTGCCCGCGATCTTCAGCGCCATCGCGCGCTCTTCTCCGGCGGGAGTGACCTCCTGCGCGACACCGATGCGCTTGGCCTCTGCGGCGTCGAACGTGTCGGCGGTCAGGAGCCAGCGCATGGCGTTGCCCCATCCGGCGCGCGCGGGCAGACGGAACGTCGCGCCGCCGAACGGGAAGATGCCGCGCTTGATCTCGATCTGACCGAACTTCGCGTCGTCGCCGGCGACCACGATGTCGGCCGCCAGCGCGAGCTCGATCCCGATCGTGAGGCAGTGCCCGCGCACGTACGCGAGGAAGGGCTTGCTGCGCACGCGCCCGTTCAGCCCGAGAGGGTCGACGCATCCTTCCGGAAACAAGCGGCCTCCGCTCGCGACCGCCGGGCCGACCTCGGCGAGATCGAGGCCCGCCGTGAAGTGCGCACCGTCGGCGCCCAGCACCACGACGCGCACCGCCGCGTCGTCCTCGGCGTGTGTGAACGCTTCGGCCACCTCGCGCAGCATCTGGAGGTCGAACGCGTTTCGCTTGGCGGCGCGGTCGAGCACGATCTCTCGGACGCCGCCCTCGTGGCTCTCGACTCGGATGCGTGAGGTCATGGCGCCGATGGTACACGCCGCCTTTTCCCGCTCGCGAGGAAGTCTCCGGGTCGCTACGCTTGCCGCCGTGTCGAGCGCTGCAGTACCGACGGAAGGCAAGCCGGAGGCGCCGTCGATGGTCGGCCGCGTCCTCGACGGGCGTTTCCGCATGGACGTGCTGCTCGGCGAGGGCGGTCTCGGACAGGTCTATCGCGGCACGCACCTGCGGCTGGGACGGCCCGTCGCGATCAAGGTGATGCACGCGCATCACGTGACGAAGGGTGAGCTGCGGACGCGCTTCGATCGCGAGGCGCGCTCGCTCGCCGCGCTCGCGCATCCGAACGTGGTGGGCGTCATCGACTACGGCGTCGACGGGGATCTGCCCTTTCTCGTGATGGACTTCCTCGAGGGGCGCACGCTGGAAGCGGCGATCCACGACGGCATCCCGAGCGATCGCGTCGTGCCGATCTTCCGCGACGTGCTGCGCGCGGTGGCGTACGCGCACGGCATCGGCCTCGTGCACCGCGATCTCAAGCCGGCCAACGTGTTCCTGCACAAGGTGCCCGAGATCGGCGAGGTCGTGCGCGTGCTCGACTTCGGCTTGGCGAAGTTCATCGATGGTGAGGGCGCGGGCGCGACGGTGACGCGCGCCGGCATGGTGATCGGGACCCCGGCGTACATGTCTCCGGAGCAGGCGACCGCGTCGATCGTCGATGCGCGCGCGGACGTGTACTCGCTCGGCGTGCTGCTCTTCGAGATGATCACGGGGCAGAGACCGTTCACGGGCGACGACGGAGCCGAGGTGCTGCGCAAGCATCTGCTGCAGCCGCTCCCGGACATGCGCGAGCTCGCGCCGCGCTCGCCGCTGGTCGCGCAGCTCGAGCCGATCGTGAAGCGCGCGACGGAGAAATCGAAGGCCGATCGCTACTCCGATGCGGCGGACATGGCGGCCGCGCTCGATGCCCTGATCGGGCGCGCGTCGAGCCCGTCGATGCTCGCGGTGACGCCGCAGTCGCTGGGCGCGGCGACGAAGGCCGACTCGATCCACATCACGATCTCCGAGATTCCGATCTCGGGCGCGAAGTCGGGCGCGAAGTCGGCGGCGAAGTCGGCGGCGAAGACCGCCGAGGCGAAGTCGTCGGCCAAGCGGCCTGCCAAGGGCAACGACGGCTCGCCGATGCCGCTGCTCGCGACGGCCGGCGTGCTCGCGCTGCTCGTGATCGGCGGGCTCGCCTACTTCTTCGGGACCCACGTGCCGCCACCCACGTCGGCGCCGCCGAGCACCGTCGCGATCGCCGCGCCACCGCCGACGACGCATGCGGCGCCGCCGCCGACGACGGTCGCGTTCGTCCCGCCGACGACGATCACACCGGCGCCGACGACGACCGCGGTCGTGCCGCCGCCGACGGTCGCGCCGCCCACGACCGCGACGCCGAATCCATGGGCCTCGCCGCTCCCGCCGCAGCTACAGCCAATCGCCGCGCGGCTCGAAGAGCAGCGCGAGATCAGCCGCGATCAGCGCGAGATGCTCTATCGCTTCTCGCGCAATCATCCGCACGATGCGCGCGGCCTGTTGATGCTCGGCCACGCCGAGGTGATCGCGCATGCGTACACCGACGCGTGTCATCGCTACCAGCATGCGTACGACGTCGACCACGACGCGCGCTTCGATCCGGCGATGCGCCACGACCTGGTCGTGCTCGTCACGCAGCCGACGAGCTCCGCGGAAGCGACGCGCATGGTCCGCGCGATCTACGGCCTCGAAGCGCTCCCCGAGATCGCCACCGTGCAGGCGGAGCTCGCGCGAGATGTCCGCGCCGTCGCGCGCCTCGAGCACCTGCACACCGTCGTCACCACTCCCTGATCGGGACAGGACAGGCGCTCTCTGACGCGAGTCACAGACCGGGGTCACTCCACACCCACGCAACTCGTCGGAACCCAAGGGTTCTGGCGGCTAGATGCGCATTCCGTCACGAACCTCCGAATTCGCCCATCATCCAGGCCGTTGCGGTGTTGGGTGACGAAATGCGCATCCTGCCGCCGGTACTCAGTGATTTCACGGAGTTGTGATGGCGTGGAGTGACCCCGCTTTTTCGTGCGAGGATCGCGGGCGCATGAGCCAGCGGATCGGGAGCACCGTGGGCGGCTTCGTGCTCGAGAGCGTGCTCGGCGAAGGCGCGATGGGGATCGTGTATCGCGGGCGCGTGGCGTTGGGCGGCGTGCCCGTCGCGATGAAGTTCCTCCACGGAGAAGCGCTCGGCCGGCCCGATCTGCGCAAGCGATTCGATCGCGAGGCGCGCGCGCTCGCCGAGCTCCGTCATCCGAACGTGCTCGAGGTCATCGCGCTCGGCATGGACGGCGACGTGCCGTACATGGTCACCGAGCTGCTCGTCGGTCGCACGCTCGAAGCCCTCCTCTCGGGCGCCCGCCTCGATCCCGCGCGCGCGCTCGCCATCGCCGATCAGATCCTCGCTGGTCTCGGCTTCGCGCACGCGCACGGCATCATCCATCGCGACGTGAAGCCCGAGAACGTTTTCCTCGTCGCGGGCGAGGGCGCCGAGCGCGCCAAGCTCATCGACTTCGGCCTCGTGCGCTTCGGACAGAACGCGAGCATGGGCCCCTCGAGCGTGCTCACCGTGTCGGGCACGATGATGGGCAGCCCCGCGTACATGGCGCCCGAGCAAGGCTTCGGCGAAGAGACGACCGAGCGCAGCGACGTCTACTCCGCGGGCGTCGTCCTCTACGAGCTGCTCACGGGCGCCTGGCCCTTCGTCGCCGAAGAGATCTCGGACATGGTGCGCGCGCACGCGCTCGCCCCGGTGCCGCCGCTCGAAGAGGCCCGCCCCGAGCTCGAGGTCGCGCCCGCACTCTCCGCCGTCGTCATGAAGGCGCTCGCGAAGAAGCCGAAAGAGCGCTTCGCCAACGCCCAGGAAATGCAGCGCGCGCTGCGGGCCGTGAAGCCTCCCGCAGCGCGCCTGACGATGTGACCTCGGCTACGGGCAGCCGATCGGCCGCGTGACCACGTTGCCCGTCGCATCGAGCTCGGCGACGCGCATCGTCGTGCCATCCGTGTCGGCCGACACGGACACGCGCGTTGTCGCGTATCCCTCGGCGGTGCCGCCGAGCAGCGTCGTCGTCAGCATCGTGGCCGATGTGAGCACCTCCCAAGCTTGGACGCGATTTCCGGACGAGCCGCTCGGCTCGCCGTAGACGAGCACCCAATGGCCTCGTCGCGCGTACGTGCTGCGATCGGGCGCGGCCACGAGGCGCAGCACCGTGTTCAACGGTCCGCTCATCGTTCCCGCGGCGCCCGCGACGATCGCCTGCACGGCTCCGCTGGGGTAAGCCCCGACTCGAACGTTCGTGGGGTTGCTCGAAGCGATGCCGAGCGGGTTCGTCGCGCTCGGTCCCATCGTGGGATCGGCGATGGTGACCGCGACCTGGTTACTCGTGTCGGCCCCCGCCGTGCCGATGACCCACACCGAGCTGCCCGTGCTCGACGTGAGCGACGCGCTCGCCACGCGCAGATCGCCACTGGTGGTCCGATACGCGACCCAGTCGGCCCCGCCCGCGCGCACGGCATCCCACGCGAGCGCTGCGTTCAGGTCCGCGGCGAAGTCGCCGCTGCCCGGCTGCACCGTGCCGACCCCCGTCGTCGTGATCGACCATCGATGGAGGGTCTGCGCGCCGGAGTGCGCATACACGACATAGAGGCTCGCGGCGCCCGCGGTCGCGCTGACGATGCGCATGTGACTGAGCGTGGCGTTGTACATCGTAGGCGCGGGCAAGGACATGGTGGTTCCGGCGGTCGTCGGGAACACGCGCGCGCCCGTCGCCGGTGCGATCGCGAACACGCCGTAGCCCGTCGAGCCGTAGAACGCGATGACCACGTTCGTCCCGTCGAAGCGCGCGTCGTAGATGCCGAGGCCGGCCATCGTATCGGCGCCGAGCGTCACCGCCGTGCCGGCGACTCCCGTCGCGGACACCGTCTGCCACACGAGGCTCGAGCCGTTGTTGTAGAGAAGGCCGTAGCCACTCGCGAGCGCGACGATCAACGGCTTGATGGGACCGGGGCCCGCGGCGGCCATCACGTTGGCGCCGAGCGCGTCGAGACCCTCGTCGGCCACGCCGTCGCAGTTGTCGTCGATGCCGTTGCACGTCTCCGGTGGCGTCGAGCACGCGGCTCCCGTCGGCAGAGCGCACGTCGCAGAGCACACGCCCGTGCCCGTCGATCCGCAGACCGTCGTGCACGTCGTCGCTGCGCCCCTCACGCAAGCGAACCCGTTGTCGGCCGCGCCGTTGCAGTCGTTGTCGATCCCGTCGCACGTCTCCGTGTCGCCCGGATAGCGCGCTGCGTTCGTGTCGTCGCAGTCGTCGTTCGATGCGACGTCGCCCGCCGGCATCGTGCACGCCATCACGCCGGTGCCCGCGCCGTGACCGTCGTGGTCCATGTCGGAGTACCACAGTGGCATCGTGACGCCGTTGTCGATCGTGCCGTTGCAGTCGTCGTCGATCCCGTTACACGTCTCAGGCATCGGATCGACGTTGCCGGAGCACGCGCCCCACGTGCCGCTCGCGCACGTCTGCATGCCCATGTGGCAGGGGGGCGTCGAGCTCGCGCCGCACGGGCGCATCATGCCGGTGCTGCACGTGCAGTCCTCGTTGACGCGCCCGTCGCAGTTCTCGTCGAGCGTGCCTTCGCAGACCTCGGTGCCGCCGGGATGGCACGCGGCGCACGCGTCGTTGCAGTCGTCGGACGTCGTGACGTAGCCCGTCGGCATCGCGCACGCGAACATCGTCGTCGCGGCGTTGCCGTGTCCGTCACCGTCGGCGTCGGCGTAGTACGTGTGGAGCGCGCAGCCGTCGGGACCGAGGCCGGCGTCGACCGGACCGGCGTGCGCGTCGGGACCGACACTGCCGTCACCGATGCCGCCGTCACCGCCGCCGCCGTCGGCGATGCATCGTCCGTCGGACGACAGAACGCTGCCAGTCGGACAGCTGGCTGTCGGCGGGCACGCGGTGAGCAAGAGCGCGAAGAGCGAAACGAGCGAACGAGAGCGATACGAGTACATGGAACGAACCTCCTGAGATGAATCGTTCTCGGTCGCTCTCGCGCTGCGTTGCGTCCCCGCCGCCCGCACGTTCGCGTCGGCCCGATGTGCCACGAAACGGGGCGCCCGCAACGTTCGGCCGCTGACCCCGACAAGCGGGCATGACTGCCTCTCTCGCTCGCTCGTCGTACCTCTTTCTCCTCTGCGCCGTGCTCACGCCTTCGACCGCGTGGGCCCAGCCCCTCGTCGTCGCATGGTCCGTGGGCGAGACGGACGTCGACGCACTGGCCACGCGCGCGCGCGCCGCGATCGCTGCGCACGGCGCGATGCCGAGTGAAGAGGTGAGCGCCGCGCTGGAGGCGCGCTCTTCGGCCCCGCCTTCGCCCGTTCCTGCGGACGCGCTCGATCGGTGGTCTTCGCTCGCCCGTCACGCCGTTCGCGCGTTGGCCCAAGGCGATCGGGCGACTGCATCAGCCGAGCTGAGCGAGGTCGACGCGATCTCGCGAGCGTTCCTCCTCGGACTGAATCGCGACGATGCTCGGGCCGCGCGCGTTCTCGACGCGTGTCTGTTCGACGTCCGCGCTCGGCTCGAGACCCACGACGACACTGCAGCCTCGCGCGTGGTCGACTGCCGCCGGCTCGCACCGGGCGTGATCGCCTCACCGTCGCTGCATCCCCCCGAGGTGATCGCGCTGCTCGAGGCGGTCAGCACCACCGTATCGCTGCACGTCGAGAGCGCGCCGAGCGGCTGCGTCGTCCGCTTGAACGGAGCGCGCGTCGGCGAGACACCGCTCGACGTCGAGGCGGCCCTCGGCGACTACGCGCTGCAGGTCGAGTGCGACGAGGCTCCGGGCCGCGTGGTCGCGATCACGCTGGGTGATGCACCGACGAACGTCTCGATCGACGCGCACCTCGATGCGGTCGTCCACACCGATCCCGTGCTGCGTCTCGCATACACGACGGATGCGGCACGTCGGCAAGAGGATGCGCGCTCGCTCGGCGCGCTGCTCGGCGCCAGCGAGACGTGGCTCGTGTCGATCGACGGCGAGGTCGTGCGCGTCGATGCTCCGCTCGCTCCGGTGACGACACGGGCCAGCACCTACGGCCGCGCCGACTGGGAGATCGGCACGGGAATCGGTCTCGGCGTGCTCGGGATCGGCGCGATCGTCACGAGCGACGTGCTCGTCTCGGTGGGCGCGGGCTACGGCCATCTCGCGACGCAGCCGCAGCCGATGGATCCCGACTACCTGACGCGCCGCGCGGCGTGGTCGAGCTGGGAGATGCCCGCGCTCGCGACCGGATGGATCGGCGGCGCGCTGCTCACGTCCGCGCTGCCGCTGCTCTTGCCGCGCGATCCGGGCGTGCCCGAGTGGAGCTGGTGGGTGGGCGGCGCAGGCGTCGCCGTCGTCGGCGTCGGCCTCGCTCTCGCGCTCGCTCCGACGACGTGCGGCAACGAGCGTCCGACATCGTCGTGCGTAGAGAGCAACGCGATGGTCGATGCCGGATCCACGCTCGCGAGCCTGGGCGTGCCGCTCGTGAGCGTGCCTGCATCCTATTGGCTCGCGACGCTGACGGGCTCCACGTCGATCACGCCGAGCGTGTCGGCCAGCCCGAGCGGCGCATCGATCGGCGTCGAAGGAGCATGGTGACGGCTGAACGCGCCGAGGTGTTGCGCCTCACAAGATCAGGCTGCCGCACGTCCCGCCCGGATAGCAGACGAGCGGCGCGCAGCAGTCCGCGTCGCTGTGGCAGTCGCCGCACATGCCCGTGATGCATGCGCGATGATCCACGCAGCCGTCGCCCGGCATGCACGAGCACTCGCCCGGAGGCGGCGGACAATCCGCGTCCACGTCGAGGATCGCGCGGTCGTAGTGGATGTTCAGGTAGCCCGGCATGTCGACCTGACCGCCGAAGAGCGAGCCGTACACCTCCGTGTCGCCCACTGCGGTGATCCGTGCGTTCGGCGCGTACACGTTGCCGACGAAGCCCGAGGCGCCGACGAGCGTGACGTCGTGCGTGCCGCCCACGTAGATGCGTGAGGCCGCCGGCCGCGCGCGATCGCCGAAGCTGCCCGCGCCGATCGAGAGCATGTCGCCGGCGATGAAGAGATCGAGCTCGCCCGCCGTGCCGAGATCGACGCTGAGCGCGCCGAGCGCATCGACGTCGCCGCCGACGTAGAGCGCGGTGCGCCCGTGGATGTGGAGCGTGATCGTGCCGAGCCCGCCGATCTCGGTGATGTAGAAGCGCCCGCACGGCAGCGTGATGTCGACGCCGATGCCCGTGACCGACGCGAGCGCCGTCGGATCGAGCGGCACATCGGCATTGTCGTTGTGCGTCATGCCGTAGGTCACGATCGCGCCGATGTCGACGATGTCGGCGGGCGCGCAGTCGCACGGAGGCGGGATGGAGACCGACGCTCCGTTGTGCGTCGTGCCGTGCACGTTCGCAGCGATGCCGAGGTTGTGACCGCTCGTGACGTACGCGTCGCGATCGACCTCGGTGTAGAGGAGCCCGCCGACGTTGCCATCCACGCTCAAGTCGCGATGGATGTGGATGTAGCCCGCGGCCTGCACGCGCCCGCCGAACGACGCGTCGCCGTCGACGTCGAGATAGCCGCCGAAGTTCACGCCGCCCGTGCCCGCGATGACGAGCGAGCCGCCGATGTCCGTGTAGCCGACGGTCGTGTCCGTCTGGTCGATGCCGACCGGCGCGCCGTACGCCATGTCGCCCGGGCCCATTCCCGAGTCGAACGATCGCGTCTTGAGATAGCCGCCGACGTTGGCGTTCGTGCACGTGCAGAGCGCGTTGTCGAACACGCGAGCGGCGATCGCGCCTGCGCACGTGGCCGTGCCCGTCACCATGTCGCCGACGACGACCGCGGGCCCGGTGCCCGCGCAGAACGTCGCGCGATCGACGTAGGCGTCGTTGCCCGTGTCGGGCGCCGTCGTGCTGCCGGTGTCCGGCTCGGGCGCGTTCACGTCGAAGCCGTTTCCGTCGCGCTCGATCGGCGAGCCCCCATCGTGATGCGTGCCACCCGAGGTCGCGCAGCTGCATCCCGCGAGCGCGTGCGCGCCCATCAGCGCGAGAAACACGAGCATCATTCGCATGGCGGAGCCCTCCCTGAGCCGCGAGCGTACGCCTTCCGGGGCGTCCGGTGCGAAGCACGGCGAGCCGCTGCGTACAGCGTGACCGCAAGCGGAGGTGAGGAAGCTGCCGTGTGTGCGGCATTTCCGGCCGAAGAGGCACGCGATGCCGTCACGAGCGCGATCTCGTGGCTCGAACCTGTGTAGCATTCGGGTCGATGTCTCGCGCTGCACGTATCCTCGCTTCGACCTCTCTTCTCCTGTCACTCGCGATCGCTGGCTGCGGTGGCGGCTCGAACGACGCGGACGCCAGCCTGCCCGACGGAGCGACACCGACCGTCGATGCGAACGTCGATGCCAGCATCGATGCGGCTGCATCGTGTCACGTCGATCTCGACTGCAACGACGGCGTGTACTGCAACGGTGTCGAGCACTGCACCGCCGGTCACTGCATCGCGGGCACCGGGCCGAGCTGCGGCGACGACGTCGCATGCACGCGCGACTTCTGCAGCGAGGAGCGCCAGACGTGCGCCCACGAGGTGCCGGACCACGACATGGACGGCCACGGCGATGCGGCGTGCGTCAACAGCGCCGGCATCCCTCTCGGCGACGACTGCGCAGACAACGACAACCTCCGCTTCCCCGGTAACACCGAGGTCTGCGACACGATGAATCACGACGAGGACTGCGTGATGACCACGCATGGCCACGTCGACAACGACTCCGACGGCTTCGAGGACATCCGCTGCTGCAACGGCACCGACTGCGGCACCGACTGCGACGACTCGAACCGCGGCGTCAACCCGGCGGCCACCGAGGTCTGCGATCACATCGACGACGACTGCGACACGCACGTCGACGAGGGGGTGGGCGTGCCGATGTACCCCGACGCCGATCGAGACGGCTTCGGCGACGCGCACATCGACGAAGCGCATCGCACCACGCAGTGCGGCGACACCGTCGGCTGGGCGGCGCTCGGTGGAGATTGCGACGACGACAACGTCGCCAAGAACCCGGGCCAGCTCGAGGTCTGCGACATGATCGACAACGACTGCGATCTCGCGGTCGACGAGAACGCGGGCAGCGTTCCCTGGTACGTCGACGCCGATCACGACGGCTACGGCGACGCGCATGGCGCCACGCTCGTGCAGTGCGAGCCGCCCACGGGCAACTACTCGCTCGTGTCCACCGACTGCGACGACACGACGAGCAGCCGCAGCCCGCGCGCGCCCGAGGTCTGCAACGCGATCGACGACGACTGCAACGGCCTCGCGGACTTCGCGATCACGCCGGGCGATCTCGAGGACGACGATCACGATGGTGTGGCCGACATCGACTGCGGCCCGCCGCACGGCCTCGACTGCAACGACCGCGACGCGAATGCCCTGCCGGGCGCGCCCGAGATCTGCAACGGCCGCGACGACGACTGCGACACGCGCATCGACGAGATGGCCACGAGCGCGACGTTCCATCACGACGGCGACGGCGACGGGTACGGCGACCCGGGCACCGCGGTCATCGCCTGCTTCGCGCCCGCCATGTACGTGGCCGACGCGAGCGACTGCGACGACACGATCATGACGCGTCATCCGGGCGCGGCCGAGACCTGCAACGCGATCGACGACGACTGCGACCGACGCATCGACGAGACGCCCGCCGAGTCGAGCTGCACGCTCGCCGGTGCGGTGACGGCGTGCACCGTCGGCATCTGTCACGAGGTCGGCTGTCAGCCCGGCTTCTCCGACTGCACGCTCGCGGACGGCTGCGAGACGCCGACGCTCGCCGACGACCTGCGCTGCGGCGGCTGCACCCACCAGTGCGGCGGCGGCACGCAATGCGTGCAGTCCACGTGCGTGCCGGGCGGTTCGCAGGGCGTCGTGGGCGCATCGCGCGCGGACGACAGCGGCACCGCCATCGCGCAAGCGATCGTGGCGGGCTCGCCGATGCTCGTGCTCGGCGGAAGCTTCTCTGGCACCGGCTTCGGTGTCGGCTGCGGCACGCACTACGACGCGATGGGTGTCGCGGGCATCGTCGGCGTGCGCGACTCGGACGGTATCTGCCAGGCCACGCTCGCGATCGACGGGACGGGGGACGAGGCGGTCACCGCGCTCGCGCTCGATGCGACCGGCGCGCTCTTCGTCGCGCTCACCACGACGAGCGCCACGCTCTCGATCGGCGGGATGAACGCCAACGCGGGCGCGGGCCAGGGCGGCCGCGACGTGGTGATCGCGCGCCTGGTGGTGAGCGGCGAGCCTTCGACGATCGCGGCGAGCTGGGTGCAGCGCTTCGGCGGGGCCGGCGACGACACCATCGCGGATCTCGCGCTCGACGGCAGCGATCTCTGGGCCGTCGGCGCGATGCGCGGACCGGTCACGATCGGAGCCGGCATGGTGGCGACGGGCGCCACGACGGACTCCGTTGCCATCCATCTCGCGGTCGCGGACGGCGCGGTACAGCACGTCGCGAGCGTTCCCTCGAGCGGAAGCGACGGCGCACGCAGCGTCGTCGTCGATGCCACGCAGGTGTACGTCGCCGGCTCGCTCTCGGGCAGCGGCACGTTCGGCACGACGATGATCACGTCGGCCGGCGGCACCGACGGATATCTCTGGGTGCTCTCGCGGACCGACGCGTCGACCACCTTCGCGCGCGCGTTCGGCGATCTGACCGACGACGTCACGACCGGCGTCGCGCTCTCGGGTCAGACGACCGGGACCGTGATCGCTCTCGCAGGCACGTTCACCGGCACCGTCTCCATCGACGGCATCTCGCACACGTCGAGTGGCATGAGCGACGGTTTCGTCGTCGGTCTCGATTCCACCTTCCACGCGACGTGGTTCGTGACGTTCGGCGGCACGCTCGCCGACGGATTCACCGATCTGATCTTCGCGGCCAACGAGTTCGTGGCCGCGGGCACCTTCACCGGCACGGCTCACCTCGGGGGCGACGACTCGGGCGTCAGCTCGAACGGCAGCACCGACATGGCGATCCTCGGTGTCACCACGAGTGGCTTCTCGTTCGGCTTGCCCACGACGTTCGGCGGGCCGGGACACGACGACGTGTACGCGATCACCGGCTCGCCCACGAGCGGCCAGGCGTTCCTCGCGGGCGACTACACCGGAGCGTGGAGCAATCCACAGAGCGAGGACATGTTCCCCGCCATCGGGGGTCTCGACGCGCTCTGGCTGACCTTCTATCCCCCCGGGAGCTGACGCGATCGTGGAGGGGCCGCTCACGTTTCCGGTCTGCACGTTCAAGCGCGTCTTCGACACGACGCCGCTGAACGAGGTCCTGACGCTGAGCGAGCTCGTCGCCTGCTTTCGTCGCTTCGAGCTCAAGCCGCAGCTGCACCAGCGCATCGAGCGCGAGCTCGCGCGCATCGAGCGGGCGCTCGAGCAGGCGCTCGCGGGCGAGACCGTGGGCGGCCACGTCGCCGAGCTGGCGATCGCGGCCAAGAGCGCGCCCGATCGCGAGCGAGCGATGCGGGCCAAGGCCGAGGAGCTGCGGATCGCGGCGAAGAAAGAGGCCAAGCGCGATCTGCGTCTGTGGTCGCCGGCCGTGTATCGACCGGACGCGGCCGAGCGCGGCAGCGAGGGCGTCTCGCACGTGAGCTGTCTCGTGCTCGACTACGACGCGGGCGCGCGCATCCCGGAAGCGACCGCGCCCTTCGCCGATCACTTCCATCTCGTACACACGACGTGGTCGCACACGCCGGCGCACCCGAAGTTCCGCGTGATCTTGCCGCTCGCGGTGCCGGTGCCCGCTTCGCAGTGGGATGCGCTCTGGAAGTGGGCACACGAGAAGAGCGGCGGCGAGATCGATCGCGCGATGAGCGGTCACGCGGCGAACTACGCGCTGCCCGCGACGCCGACGCGCGATGCGCCGCGCGAAGCGATCTCGCACGCCGCGCCCATCCTCGATCCACGCGAGCTCGGCATCGAGGTCGGCGAGCCACTGCGCCTGCCGATCAAGCACGCGCCCGTCTCACCGATGCTCGGCGATCCCGAGAAGGAGTACGTCGTGCAGGGCGCGGAAGAAGCGCTCTACGTCTACGATGATCCGAACGCGGACTGGGACGAGCCGAGCGCGATGCCGACCCCGCGGCACAGCGCGGTGCTGATTCCGGTCCCGAGCGATGCACCCGAGGATCGGCTGACGAACCCCGGGATCCGCACCGAGACGTCCGAGCGTGCGACCGTCGCGCTGCCGCGGCCCATCGGGCGCGTGCGCACCAAGCGCGTCTCGCACAAGACGATCGTCGTCGACTTCGACGGCGTGCTGCACGCGTACACGTCGGGATGGAAAGGCGCGACAGTCGTGCCCGATCCTCCCGTCGAAGGCGCGCTCGCATGGCTGACCGACGCCGTCGAGCGTTTCCAGGTCGCGATCATGTCGGCGCGCTCGCGCGAGAAGGGCGGCATCGAGGCGATGCGCGACTGGCTCGCGCGCGAGGGCTTGCCCGCCGAAGTGCTAGCCAAGCTCTCGTTCCCGCGCACGAAGATCCCGGCGCACGTCTACATCGACGATCGCGGCTGGCGTTTCGAGGGCACGTTCCCCGAGCTCGACGCGCTCGACGCGTTCGAGCCCTGGTACAAGCGCTGATCTGGCGTTCCCCGCGTGGAACGCGGGTGTCTCCATGAGGTCGGGCTGACTTCGGGCGCGAACGACACACATTGTCGGGACCATGAAGAACGCGCCCACGATCCTGAAACGTCTGCCGCTCGACCCGAACGGGGGTGTCGCGCCGTGGCCGACGATCGATCCGTTCCTCTTCTGCGTGCATCACCTCGATGCGTACCCGCAGGGCAACGCGCAGATGGGTCCCGTTGCCTCGCTCGCGGGCCGCAACCTCGGCCAGGACTTCGAGGGCAAGGACGGATGGCGCATGTACCATGGCGAGACCGTGCCCGGATTCCCGGCGCATCCGCACCGCGGCTTCGAGACCGTCACGGTGATGCGCAAGGGCTACGTCGATCACAGCGACTCGCTCGGTGCGGCGGCGCGCTACGGCCGCGGCGACGTGCAGTGGCTCACCGCGGGCGGCGGCATCCAGCACTCCGAGATGTTCCCGCTGCTCGAGAGCGAGAAGCACAACCCGGCCGAGCTCTTCCAGATCTGGATGAACCTGCCGAGCAAGAGCAAGCACGCACGCCCCTTCTTCTCGATGCTCTGGGACGAGACGATCCCGCGCGTCGCGACGGATGACGGCAAGGTGACGATCACGGTCATCGCCGGCGAGCTCGAAGGAAAGAAGGCGCCGCCGCCGCCGCCGGACTCCTGGGCATCGCGCCCGGAGGCGGACGTCGCGATCTGGTCGATCGTGATGAAGCAGGGAGGCAAGGTCACGCTGCCCGCGTCGGTCGGCGAAGAGACGCTGCGCACGATCTACTTCTTCGCGGGTGAGTCGCTGACGATCGAGGACGAGACGATGGACGCGTTCGGCGGCGCGGTCGTCGCTGGCCATCGGACGATCACGCTCGAAGCGCGCGACGGAGACGTCGAGGTGCTCGTGCTCCAAGGCCGTCCGATCGGCGAGACGGTCGCGCAGTACGGACCCTTCGTGATGAACACGCGCGCCGAGATCCAGCAGGCGTTCGCCGACTACCAGAAGACGCGCTTCGGCGGCTGGCCGTGGAAGAGCGACGACCCCGTGCACGCGCGCGAGGAAGGCCGCTTCGCCAAGCGTCCCGACGGAACGATCGAGCGCCCGACGACAAAGTAGCCACATTGAAGTCTCGCGAGATGCGAGCCACATCGATCATCGTGATCGACGTGCTCATCGCAGGAGGCGGGCCCGCCGGCATGATGGCGGGCCTTCTCTTTTCGCGCGCCGGCGTGCGCACGCTCGTGCTCGAGAAGCATCGCGACTTCCTGCGCGACTTCCGCGGCGACACGGTGCATCCGTCGACGCTCGCGATCTTCGACGAGCTCGGGCTCGCGCAGAAGCTGCTCGCGCTGCCGCACGACGAAGTGCGCGTGCTCCACGCGCGCATCGGGAAGCGCTCGCTCGCGCTCGCACGCTTCGACGAGCTGCCGACACCGTATCCGTTCATCGCGCTGATGCCGCAGTGGGATCTGCTCGACTTCGTCGCCGCCGAGGCGCGCGCGTATCCGGCCTTCGCGCTGCGCATGGAGTGCGAGGCGACCGAGCTGATCTTCGAGCACGATCGCGTCGCCGGTGTGCGGACGAAGGACGGCGAAGAGATCCGCTCGCGCCTCGTGATCGCGGCCGACGGCCGGACATCGGTACTGCGTCGTGCGGCGAATCTCCCGCTCGAGGATCTCGCCGCGCCGATCGACGTGATGTGGTTCCGCGTGCCGAAGGAGCGCACGAAGGAGAACGAGACGGGCGGGACGATCGGGCGCGGCACCTTTCTCGCGCTCATCGATCGCGGCGACTACTGGCAGTGCGCATTCGTCCTCGCCAAGGGCACGGCCGATCGCGTCCGCGCGCGCGGGCTCGATTCCTTTCGCGCGCAGATCGCCAGGGCTGCGCCCCAGCTCGTCCATCTCGATGCGATTTCCAGCTGGAACGACGTGAAGCTCCTCAGTGTCTCGCTCGATCGGCTGAAGACCTGGAGCCGGCCCGGATTCCTCGCGATCGGCGATGCAGCGCACGCGATGAGCCCGGTCGGCGGCGTCGGCATCAACCTCGCCATCCAGGACGCCGTCGCGACCGCGAACCTGCTCGCCGAGCCATTGATGCGCGGGGATCTCGCGATCGACGAGCTGCTGCCGCAGCTGCAGGACAGACGCATGTTCCCGACGCGCGCCGTGCAGTCGGTGCAGCGAGCCATCCATCGCTTCGTGCTCGATCCGGTGCTCGGGAGCGACACGGAGATCACCGAGGCGCCGCTCCCGTTTCGCGTGCTCGATCGGATCGCGCTGCTCCAGCGCATCCCGGCCGCGCTCGTGGGCATCGGCGTGCGGCCCGAGCACATCCGCTCGCCGCGCGCCGGCGAATCCGTGTAGCTTCGTGTCGTCATGGACGCGATCACGCAGCGCATCGCGGAGCTCGTCGCGACTCCGTCCGTCTCGGCCGTGCGGCCCGAGCTCGACATGCCCAACCGCGCCGTCGTCGACGTGCTCGCGAACTGGCTCGAGCACGAGGGCTTCGCGATCGAGATCATGCCCCTGACGGAGGACGGCACGAAGGCGAACCTGATCGCCACCAAGGGCCGCGGCCCCGGTGGGCTCGTGTTGTCCGGCCACACCGACACCGTGCCCTTCGACGAGGGCAAGTGGACGAGCGATCCGTTCCGCCTGACCCAGCGCGACGGGAAGCTCTACGGGCTCGGATCGAGCGACATGAAGGGCTTCTTTCCGATCGCGATCGAGGCTGCGCGTCGCGTGGAAGCCTCGTCGCTGCGCGAGCCGATCATCGTGCTCGCGACGTGCGACGAAGAGTGCGGGATGGCGGGGGCGCGCGCGCTGGTGGATGCGAAGAAGCCGAAGGCGCGCGCGGCGATCATCGGCGAGCCGACGAACCTGCGGCCAGTGCGCTTGCACAAGGGCGTGACGATGGCGCGCCTCAAGCTCACCGGACGCTCGGGCCACTCGAGCGATCCTTCGCTCGGTCGCAGCGCGCTCGAGGGTATGCGCGCCGCGATGACCGAGATCGTGATCCTGCGCGAAGAGCTCGCGGAGAAGCACCGCAACGATCGGCTGCATCCGCCCGTCACGACGATGAACCTCGGCAACATCCACGGCGGCGACAACCCGAACCGCATCTGCGCCGAGTGCGAGCTGCAGTTCGATCTGCGCGTGCTGCCGGGCATGCGCGAGCGCGACGTGCTGACCGTGCTGCGCGCGCGCATCGAGCGAGCGCTCGCCGGGAGCGAGCTGAAGATCGAGATGAGCGAGCTGCACGACGCGGTGCCGCCGTTCGAGACGAGCGCATCGGCGGCGATCGTGAAGGCGGCCGAGGCGCTGACCGGTCACCAGGCCGAGGCCGTTTCGTTCGGGACCGAGGGCCCGTTCCTCAACGCGATGGGGATCGAAACGATCGTGATGGGCCCGGGCGACATCGCGGTGGCGCACCAGCCCGACGAGCACCTGCCGCTCGATCGGATCGCCCCGATGATCACGCTGCTCGAGAAGACGATCGGCAGGCTCTGCGTCGAGGGCTGAGACGCCGCGCTCGATCCGATCGTGATCTGATAACTTCGCGCTGCCCGATGACCGACCCCGGCCCGCACGCATCGTCCTTCGTCGAGCTCTTCCGCCTCGCGGCGCCCTACGTCCATGCGCATCGCGGGCGGACCTTCGTCGTGATGTTCGGCGGCGAGGCGGTCATCGATCACGACTTCCCGCACCTGGTGCAGGATCTCGCGCTCGTGCACTCGCTCGGCGTGCGGCTCGTGCTCGTGCACGGCAGCAAGCCGCAGATCGAGCGGCGCATGCGCGAGCGCAAGGTGCCGCTGCGCTTCTCGGGCGACGTTCGCATCACCGATCGCGCGACGATGAGCTGCGTCGAGGACGCAGTCGGCCACATCCGCGGGCGCATCGAGGGGCTCTTCTCGATGGGGCTGCCGTCGTCGCCGATGGAGAACGCGCGGCTGCGCGTCGCGTCGGGCAACTTCGTCGTCGCGCGACCGCGCGGCGTGCGCGACGGCGTCGACTTCCAGTTCACCGGTGGTGTGCGGCGCATCGATGCGGACGCGATCCGGCAGCGCCTGGACTCGGGCGCGATCGTGCTCGTCTCGCCGCTCGGCTACTCGCCAACGGGCGAGATATTCAACCTGCAGTCGCACGAGGTCGCCGCGGCGACGGCCTCCGCGCTCGGCGCCGACAAGCTCGTCTGTCTCGTCGAGGGCAAGGGCGTCGTCGACAAGCGCGGGCGCGCGATCCCGCAGATCACGCCGGCCGAGGCCGAGACACTCTCGACGACGGGCAAGCATCTGCACGCGGACACGCGCAAGCACCTGGCCGCCGCGGCGCGCGCATGTCGCGACGGAGTGCGCCGCACGCATCTGGTCGAGCGACGCGTCGACGGCGCGGTCCTGCAAGAGCTCTTCACGCGAGAAGGGCGCGGCACGCTCGTCACGCAGGAGCAGTACGAAGGCATCCGTCCCGCGCACACCGAGGACATCCCCGGCATCCTGCAGCTGCTCGGGCCGCTGGAGGATGCGGGCATCCTCGTGCGCCGCACGCGCGAGACGCTCGAGCACGAGATCGATCGCTTCGTCGTCGTCGAGCGCGATGGTCTCGTCATCGGCACCGCGGCGATCGAGCCTTTCGTCGAAGAGAAGACGGGCGAGCTCTACTGTCTCGCCGTCAATCCGCGCTACCGCGAGTCGGGTCGCGGCGAGCAGCTCGTCGAGTACGTCGTCGATCGCGCGCGCGCGATGGGGCTGGAGCGCCTGTTCGTGCTGACGACGCAGACGGCGCACTTCTTCCGCGAGCGTGGGTTCGTGCCGGCGACGGTGCGCGCGCTGCCGGCGGCGCGTCGCCAGCGCTACGATCATCGACGGCGCAGCAAGGTTCTCTTCCGCGAGGTGGGCTGATGCACGAGATCGTCGATCTGGAGACCGCGCGTGCGGCACGAGGCGTTCGCATCGTCGTCGCCGCGCTGCTCGCGAGCCCGTGGACGGAGGCCGCCAAGGGTGTCTTTCGTCTGGGCGGCATCGACACGAAGTGGGTGCGCTTCACGCGCGATCCGGCGCTCGGCGCCTGGACCCACACGCACAACACGCCCGTCGTGATGCACGACGACGAGGCGCCGCGCACGAGCTCGGCCGACATCGTGACGCTCGCCTCGCGTCTCACGCGCGTGCCGCTCGTGCCTTCGGCCGCCGAAGATCGCGCGCGTCACTTCGGATGGATCCACGAGCTCGCGGGCGAGGACGGCCTCGGCTGGTGCTCGCGTCTGTGGATGATGGAGGCGGGCCTGACGAGCGAGGGCAAGACGGGCTTCTCGGTGCCCGTCGCTCGTTTTCTCGCGCCCAAGTACGGCTACGCCGAAGGTCGGCTCACGTACGCTCGCGAGCGCATCACGGACATCCTCGGCATGTTCGAGCGCGCGCTCGGAGAGAAGGAGTACGTCGCGGGCGATGCGCCGATGGCGATCGACGTCTACCTCGCGACGTTCCTGGCGCCGCTCGTCGGCGTGAGCGAGCAGGAGTGCCCGGCGATGCGGCCCGAGCTGCGCGCGGCGTTCGACACGATCCGCCACGAGCTCGTGGTGCCGAGCGCCCTCGTCGCGCATCGCAGGCGGATGTACGAGCGGCATCTGCCGCTGCCGATTCCGCTGTAAGCGCCCGAACGAGGGCAAATAGGGGTGGGCCTCGGCCTACGTTGGCCTCGCGTAGAGACGCAACACTCTGACCGCGCGCAGGTGTCAGTCCGAGCGCATCGCCTCGCTGCCCCTCGGCTCTTCATCGTGATCAACACGGGCGCCGCTCCACCGAGGCTCCCCTCGGGGGGCGTGTCGTACGCCGGCCTTCTCTCCCGCGGGCTTGCGCCCGGCGCCGCGTCGCGCGCCGCCGTGGGCGCGGTATGCGATCTCGATCTGTCTGGCTCGTCTGCGTCTCATCCACTGGAGACGGTGGACGCAGCGCAGACTGACGCTCCCGATCTCGATTCAGCACAGATCGCCAGAGCTGCGATCCGTGCTCGCCGAGCTCGAGATGCTCGATCGGCGATCGACGAGCGCCCGATACGCGATCACTTGCCGTGCTGCACTTGGTGCGGCTGGAGCCAGCTCGAGTCGCCGAGCTTCGCATCGGCCCAGTCGACGCCGATCGCGCCGTTCTGCAGCGCGACGACCTTGCCGGCGTGCCAGCCGCCGACCTTCGGATGCTCGGCCATCACGCTCGCACCGATCGCGAACGCTACGCCCTTCTGCATCCCCATGTCTTTCTGCATGGCGACGTCCTTGTGCATCGCCATCTTCGCGTGCTGCACCTGCTGCGGATACAGCCACGTCGACTGGCCGAGGTTCGGATCGTCCCAGTCGACGCCGATCATGCCGTTCTGCATCGCCGTGACCCGACCGGGATGCATTCCGCCCATCGGGTGCTGGCCGATCACGGCCTCTCCCATCTGCGGCGCGCCCATCGTCGGCGCGCCCATCATCGGTTGTTGCATCGCGGCGCCGCCGATCACTTGGATGTCCGCGTTCGCGTGCGCATCGACCTCGCCCGGGATGTCGGCCGACGCGCTCACGCGATAGTCGATCTGTCCCTTCACCTCCGCCTGCATCTGCGGCGGGAGCTGGAGCGAGAACTGGAACGGGCACACCTGACCCGGCGCGACCGAGAACGGTCCGCTCAGCGTCTGCTCCGGCACGACGTTCGTGACCGACGAGCCCGCGGGCGGCTTGCCCGGCACGGTCGGCTGCGTATGCGTCATCGTCATCCGCACCTTGATGCTCGTGATGTTCTGCGCGCGCTTGCCGCCCGTGAACGTCACGACACCGAAAGCCGTCTGTCCCGGCGCGACCTGCATCGACTGCAGCTGCAAGGTCAGCGTTCCACCACCCGCCCCGAACACGTCGAACAAACCCATCGCTCGCCTCCCTCGTTGGTGCGACCGTTGTACCATCCCGCCGAATGCTTCGGCTCGGCGCGTGTCTGCTGCTCGTCCTCATGCTCGCCGGCTCGTCGCACGTCGCGCGCGCCCAGGACGAGGGCTTCCGCATCGATCGCTTTCGTCCCGCGCCGACCGCCGAAGACGGTCTCGGCGTGCAGTACGCGCGCACGCTCGGCCATGCCGTCCCGAGCGCCGGTCTCGTGCTCGACTACGCGCACGATCCGCTCGTCGCGCGCACGACGAGCGGCGAGTGGGGAGAGATCGTCAGCAACCGCATGCTCGCGAACGTCGCCCTTGCGATCGGCGTGCTCGACTTCCTCGAATTCCATCTGCGCGTGCCCGTCGCGTTCTCGGCGGGCGACTCGCCGACGACCGGCGGCCTGAATTTTCCCTCGCCCGACGTCGTCGGCATCGGTGACGGCGTGCTCGGCGCGTCCGTCGCGTTCTACTCCGAGGGCCGCCGCGGCCTCTCGCTCGGCATGACCGTCGAGGGCTTCATCCCGTGGGGCGTGGCCAGCTCGTATGCGAGCGACACGGCGTTCGGCGGGCGCGCGCAGCTGCTCGCGACGCTCGCGCTCTCGTCGGTGACGTTCTCGCTGATGGCCGGCGCGATGTACCGACCCGACCGCGTGATCTCGGTCGCGCATCAAGGAAGCGAATTCGAGTACGCGGCCTCCATCATGGTGCCCGCGCTGCCCGATCTCGATCTCTTCCTCGAGGCCGTCGGCGCCGTGAGCCTGCCCGATGGCCAAGCGCATCCGACGCCGATCGAGGCGATGCTCGGCGCGCGCAGTCGCGTCGGCGGCGGCTGGTCGATCGAGGGCGGTGTCGGCACCGGCTTCTCGCAGAGCGTGGGTGTGCCGGACTTCCGTGGGATGCTCGGTCTGCGCTGGACGCTGCCGCCGCCGCCCGTGGGCGACACCGATGGCGACGGCTTTCTCGACACCGTCGATCAGTGCCCGACGATCGCCGAAGATCACGACGGCTGGCAGGACAACGACGGCTGCGTCGATCCCGACGACGATGCCGACGGATGGATGGATGAAGACGACGCGTGCCCGCGCGCCGCCGAAGATCGCGACGGCTTCTCCGATACCGACGGCTGCCCCGATCCCGACGACGACGGCGACGGCGTGCCCGACCAGGACGATCACTGCCCGCGATCGCCCGGCGAGAGCTTCCAGCACGGATGCCCGCAGCTGATCGGCGTGGCGGCCGATCGCATCACGTTCACGTGGCCGATCGACTTCGCGCCCGGCTCGTCCGAGATGCCGGTGAGCGCGGGCGGCGCGATCGACGAGACGGCGCGCACGCTCGCCGTCGACGACACGCTCGCTCGCTGGCGGATCGCCGTGCGCGCGGTGCCGAGCGGACGACGCGACGATGGAACCGCGCTCGCGATGGCGCGTGCACAGGCCGTGTGCGCGGCGCTCGTCCACGCGGGCATCGAAGCTTCGCGCCTCGAGCCCGCGATCCTTCCGGCGGGCCCTGGCGATGCGATCGAGATGACGAACCTCGGCCCGACGGTGCATCACGCGCCGCCGCCGCCGCGCCCCGCCGCGCCCGAGCGTCCCCCGGAGGTGCAGCCGTGAGAGCCTTCGTCTTCGTTCTCGTCTTCGTCCTCGTCTTCGTCTTCGTGCCGGCGCTCGCTTCGGCGCAGGCGCCGCTCGTGACCGGGCTCGGCGGGCCGCTCGACTTCGGCACCGACTCACCGCCGCGTAGCGACGACGACACGATGCCCACCGCGATCAGTCTCTCGGGCACGTTCCCGAGCGGCATCGATCTCTACGGCGTGCATCTGACCGACGTGTTCGTGAACGTGAACGGCTCGCTCACGTTCGGCGCGCCGATCGCTTCGTTCGATCCCACGCCGTTCCCGCGCCCGGCCGGCAGCGTGCCGATGATCGCCGGCTGGTGGGCGAACGTGGACACGCGCCCCGTGCCGCCGACCGAGACGGACGGAAACCAGATCTACTTCGCGTCCACGCCCGAGCACTTCGTCGTCACGTGGATCGACGTCGGCTACTTCGATCAGCACATCGATCATCTGAACGCGTTCCAGATCATCCTCTCGCCCACGACGACCGGCATCGAGGGCGCGATGGACGTCGAGCTCCGCTATCACCGCTGCGAGTGGACGACGGGTGACGATCCCGCGAGCGGCGGCACGAACGGCCTCGGCGGCAACGCGGCGCAAGCGGGCTTCGATGCGGGCGACGGAGAGCACTATGCGGTGCTGCCCGGATCGGGCACCGCCGCGATCCTCTCGCTCTGCACGCTCGTCGGTGGCGGCAGCGGCGGCGCGGGCGGCGGCGTCGGCGCGTTCGGCATGACCGTCGGCGGGCCGGAGCGCTGCGGCAATGGCTTCGTCGAGCCCGGCGAAGAGTGCGACGACGGCAACACCGAGCCGCACGACTTCTGCGACGACTCGTGCATGGCGACGACGCCTTGCTACACGGCCTTCGCGGACGGCGGTCGTCACGATCCGTTCGGCGACACCGCGCTCGATGCGAGCGTCGATGCGAGCACGGACGCCGCGGTCGCTCCCTGCGACGGCCCGGACGCGGGGCCCGACGACGACGCCGCGATCGTCGAGATCGACGTCGGCCGAGCCGACGCCGGCCGTCGACCGGATGCGGGCACGCGCTTCGATGCGGGACCGCGGATCGACTCGGGCGAGCACCCCGATGGCGGCGGACCGCCACCGAACACGAACGCGCTCGACGTCACGGGCGGCGCATGCGGCTGTCGTGCAGGCGGCAACGGGCGAGCTTCCAGCACTGCGCTGTCCCTGCTGCTCGCTTGGGTGATGACGCGCGTACGGCGAAGGTGGCGCTGAAGGTCCGAGCGGATGCGCTCGAGTCGTCGACGTCGGTTCGATCTTTCGCGTCGACCTCGAGCATCGCGGCGTGGTGAGCGACGTCGCGCGACGCGCTATCATGCGTGTGACGTGAAACGCCCATGCTCGTCCTCGTTGCTCGCTCTGGTTCTCGCGCTGGCGGGATGCGGTGAGACGCACGGCCCCGCCGTGGATGCGAGCGCGGGCGCCGACGGGAGCACCCGTCCCACGGATGATGGCGGCGTGGCGGACGACGAGAGCGCGATCGACGGCGCGGCACGGCTCGCGCTCCCCGACGAGGGCCGGGACACCTTCTACGTGCCCGGCACGTTCGCCGATCTGGACGGTGACGGCTTCGACGACATCGTGCTCGTCAATACCGTGAACTGGGGTGACGCTCCGCCGTACCACGGCGGCGGCTTCGCGATCCTGTACGGCCGCGCGGACCGCTCACCTCCGACGGCGGACGAGCTCGTCGAGATCCGAGGGCCCACGCATCAGACCGCGGGCGTCTGGGTCGCGCGCGGTGAGTACGACGGCGACGGGCTCGACGACGTGGTCATCGGGATCCCCGGCATCGGGACGGACTTCGGATCGCTGCACGTGCTCTACGGTGCGCGCACGCGCCTCTCGGGATCGATCGCGATCGACGATGTCGCGCCCGCGCTCACGTGGAACGGGCTCGTCGAGTCGCCCGTCTCGTTCCCGGGACCGGGCACGTGCGCGGGCGACGTGGACGGCGACGGGCGCGACGACCTCCTGATCGCGCATCCCAGTTACGCGACGGCCGGCGGCGTCGCGTACCTCCTTCTCGGAAGCGCGGCGCGCTGGCCCGGTGCCGTGACGGCCGACGCGACGTTCACCGTGCCGGACTTGCGAAGCCCCTACGTCGCCGGCGGCGGCGACATGGACGGCGACGGGCACGTGGACCTCGTGCTCGGAGACCGTGCGCCCGACGGCAGCGAGAGCCGCTTCGACCTGTTCTACGGACCGATCACGCTCGGCACGCACGCGCTCGACGACGCGGACGCGCACGTGGCGACCGGGGGCTACTCCGCGTTCGCCGGTCGCGACGCGAACGGTGACGGCCTCGCGGATCTCGCCGTCGGCGACGGGACCTTCGGCGATGGACCGGTGAGCGGACCGATGCACGTGTTCCTCGGCTCGCACACGCGCCTGGCCGGTGACGTCGCGCCAACCGCGGCGCCGATCACGATCTCGCCGCTGCACGAGGGCGACGGCCTCGGCATGTCGTTCGACGTGGGTGACACCGACGGCGACGGGGCGCCCGACGTGCTCGTGGCGCTCCCGTACGCCGACGATCGCGACGGTCGCATGGCGCTCTTGCTCGGCCCGCTACGCTCGCGCTCCGCGACGGATGCCGATCGCTCGTGGCTGGGCACGTCCGCCGCGCTCAACGGCGGACACGGGGCCGGCGTGACCATCGAAGGCGGGGCCGCACTGGGCGACTTCGATGGGGACGGCTTCGACGACGTGCTGCTCGGTGGTGGGCTCGCGGGCGCGACGACGTCGATCGGCGCCGTCTACCTCGCGTACGGCGCCGCCCGCTGAGCTCCTCGCGGTCGCGTGTGGATGCTCGCCGTCGCATGGCTCGCGACCGCGGCGACGGGCCGCGCGTGGGACGGCCCGCGTGCTGTCACACGTGACGCGCCTGAACTGAGCAGTTCTTCGGCGGATCGCCTCGGATCGGTGCTTGCTCAGGAGCTTGTCCGGAGACCCGCGGATGTTGCGACGGACACTCTGGACGTGCGTGTGTGTGATCTCGATCGCCTCGCTCGGCGTGCCGCAGATGGCGCGCGCGCAAGACGCGACGACGACGACCGATGCGGACGAGGCCGCGCGCCGGCAGTTCCGGATCGGCCAGGCCTTCTACGACAACGGCGACTTCGCGCAGGCGGCCGACGCGTTCGACGAGGCGTACGCGCGCTCGCATCGACCCGAGCTGCTCTACAACCTGTATCTCGCGCGTCGTGATGCGGGGCAGCGCACGGCGGCCATCGCCGCGCTGCGCGGCTATCTCGATCAGGTGCCGGACACCGAGCGCGGCGCATCGCTGCGCGCGCGGCTGCAGATCATGGAGCAAGAAGAGGCCGCTGCCGCCGCGAGCACCCCCGCTCCCGAGACGACGCCCACGCCCGAGCCCGTGACGCCGCCGCCGCCCGCGTCGTCGAGCGTCGATCCCGCGCCGTGGATCGTCCTCGGGAGCGGCGCCGCGGTCGCGATCGTCGGCGCCGCGCTGATGGGCGTCGGATTCGCCGATGCGAGCCGCGTGAACGATCCTCCGATGGGCACGCCGTGGTCCGACCTCTCGAGCAACGCGTCCGATGCAAACACGCTCTGGGGCGTCGGGCTCACGCTCGCGATCGTCGGTGTCGTCGCCGTGGGCGCCGGCCTCGTGTGGGGCGTCGTCGGCGGATCGCACGGCGATCAGGCGTCTGCCCGACTGCATCTCGGCCCGACCGGTCTCTCGCTCGAAGGAACGTTCTGATGCGTGCGTGCCTCGTGCTCTGTCTCTCGTCGTGCTTGCCGCTGCTCGCCGGTTGCCTCGCCGTCGATCCACCCGACGGACGCTTGCCGTGTCACATCGCGAGCGACTGCCCTGCGGACTGGGTCTGCTCGAACGCGTTCTGTTTCCATCACGCGATGGACGTCGATGCGGGCGATGCGAACGCGCTGCCCGATGCGCGCGCGATCGACGCCGGGCCCGACGTCGGCCCGATCGACGGCGGGCTCGATACCGGCCGGGCCGATGTGGGCACGGATGCCAATCGCGACGCCGGACCGCCCTGCACGAGCGCCGCCGACTGCGACGATCACAACGCGTGCACCGGCGCCGAGACGTGCTCGCCGAGCGGCATCTGCTTGGCCGGCATCGCGCTCGACTGCTCCGACGGCATCTCGTGCACGTCCGACACCTGCATCGGTGCGAGCGGATGCCTGCATACGCCGAACGACTCGGCGTGCACCGCACAAGCGGGCGGTCACTGCGACGCGGCGCTCGACTGCCAGTACGCGACGTGCTCGAGCGCGACGTGCATGGACGACGCGACATCGTGCACGCACGGCGTCTGCAACGGCCTGACCTGCGAGCACACGTCTGCGTGCACGGGCACGAGCATGTGTTGCGGCGGCGCCTGCGTCGCGGCCGGCTGCGACGACGGCATCGCATGCACCGACGACATGTGTGGTGCGACGGGCTGCATCCACACGCCCAACGCGGGCCGCTGCGACGACGGCAACGACTGCACCGACGACTCGTGCGGCGCCACGGGCTGCGTGCACACGAACAACACGAACGCGTGCGACGACGGCGACGTCTGCACGCGCGGCGACATCTGCCGCACCGGCTTCTGCCGCGGCGTGTTGATTCATTGTCCGACGAACGAGGTCTGCGACCCGGAGAGCGGCATCTGCACGACGTGAGCGAAACCACGTACGATCGGCAGCGTGCATCGGTATGTCACCGCGGCCTTCTTGGTCGTCATCGGATGCGCGCCTTCGGCACCTGCATCTCCTGCACCGGGGACCTATCGTGGGCCTTGCGTTGCCGCGGATGCAGAGAGCGTCGGAGACGCTGGGCCACCGCCGTCCAACGGGTGTCAGTCGGGCTATTGGTGCATCGAGGCGAGGGTCGACGGCCACGTGGAGAGCTGGTGTGGTTACCCGTGCGATGCGGACACCGATTGCAGCCCGGTGTCGCGTGGCTCGACGTGTGAAGCGTGGGGCTGCTGGTTCACGTGCACGCAGGATCTCGACTGCTCTTACGGTGTCGCTTGCCGTGACGGTCACTGCGACGGCTGAGAACCTCCGCTCACGCGTACCCGAGCACCAGTGCTCTCGCGAGCAAGTACCACCCGTCGACCATCACGAAGAGCAGCAGCTTGAACGGCAGGCTCACCTGCGTCGGCGAGAGCGATGTCAGGCCGAGTGACACCAGCACGTTCGCGATCACGAGATCGACGATCAAGAACGGCAGGAACACGAGGAAGCCGAGCTGGAAGGCTTCGCTCAGCTCGGTGACGATGAAGGCGGGCGCGACGACGAGCAGGTCGTTGCCATCGACGGCCGCGCGCTGCGGCTCGGGGCGGGCCTCGCGGGCGAGATCGAGGAACAACGATCGCTCGCGCTCGCCCGCGTTGTGCACGAGGAACGTGCGCAGCGGCTCGATGCCGGCGCGGATGGTCGTGATCAGATCGGACGGATGCGCGAGCGGCGCGGCCGGATCGATCGCGGTCGCGCTCGGCGCCGCCGCGTCGATCATCGCAGCCCCGACGGGCGCCATCACGTAGAGCGTGAGGATCAGCGAGAGCGCGGTGATCACCGTGCCGCTCGGCAGCTCGCCGGTGCCGAGGGCGTTGCGCAGCACCGAGAACACGACCGAGATCTTCACGAAGCTCGTCGTCGTGACGAACACGAGCGGGACCAGGCCGATCAAGATCAGCGCGACGTAGGGAGTCAGGCTCGCGTCGGAGGGCGACACGCGCGCGAGGATCGGTCGGGCCAGCGCTCGCGTCAACGCGGGCGCGTTGTTGTATCGTTGCGCGCCATGCGGGCCCTGATCGCACTCTGTCTCTCGCTCGTGCTCACGAGCGCTGCGTCCGCGCAAGAGGCGCCCGTTCCGCCGGTGATGGTCGCCGTGCTCTCGTCCGCGCATGTGCCCGATGACGTCGCGGCTGCGGTGCAGGCCGCGCTCGTCGACGGCGTTCGTCCGCTCGCGGGAGGCCGGCCGGTGCTCGCCCTCGCGCTGCCGGAGATGCGCGATCGTTTGGCTGCGTGCGCCGATGCGTCGTGCCGAGGCGCGTTCCTCGCCGAGTCGGGCGCGATCGGCGCGGTGATCGCGCAGCTCTCGCGACGGGGCACGCGCGGCGACACCGCGATGACGCTCGACCTCGTCGATCCCGTGAGCGGCGCATCGCGTCTCTCGCAGAGCGCGAGCCTCGCCGATGCTGCGAGCGTGAGCGCTTCGCTCGCACTGCTGATCGCCGCGCTGCAGCCGGTGATGTTCTCGCCGCCGCCCGCGCCCGTCATGCTGCGCGTGAGCGTGAACGTGGACGGCGCGAGCATCTTCGTCGACGACACGCTGGTCGGCAGCTCGCCCATCGCGGCGCAGCGCATCGCACCCGGTCATCACGTGGTGCGCATCGAGCGCGATGGATACGCACGCACGCAGCGCATGCTCGACGCGCAGCCCGGCGATCAGCCGCGGCTCGAAGTCACGCTTGCCGTGCTCGAGGGAGGCAGCGCGCCGGTCGCGACGACGAGCTCGATCCCGGGGCCCGTCGGATCGCCGTGGTACGAGGAGTGGTACGTGTGGGCGGCCGTCGGCGGCGGCGTGCTGGTGGTCGCGGGCATCATCATCGGCGTCTTCTTCGCGACGCAGCCGGGGCCGGCCGCGCCCGATCCGATGGGGATTCCGATCCCGGGGCTGCACTTCTGAGGATGACGATGCGCACTCTCGCTCTCGCTCTCGTGCTGCTCGCCTCGTCCTGCAACGGCCCGCAGGTCGCGCCCCACGGCTTCACGCTCGTCGTGCAGACGATGGGCGTGAACGTCGCGGCCGTCGACGGAATGCGCATCGTGTTCACGCCGGTGATGGAGGGCACGATGAGCGCGCACTTCGTGCAGCCCACGCGCGGCACGACGTTCGACGACGGCGGCATCATGATCAGCGTCGACTCGGTCACGGGCCTGCTCACGATGACGATCACCGGCGACTACTTCCGCACGAACGCGCTCGTGGGGACCGATGGCGCCGATCCGCGGCTCGAGATCGAGATCTGGACCGACGACACCACGACACACGCGATGCCGCCGCAGATGCGCGCGACGATCGTGCGTGGCAGCTCCCAGATCGCGACCGGCGTCGGATACCTTCCTTCTTGGCCGCCCGTGCTAGGGGACAGCGTGACGATCACCGTGCCGTGCGTGATGGGATTCGAGACGCAGTGCGCCGGACACTGATTGTCTCGCTCGCGCTCGCATCGACGGGCTGCATCCGCTACGCGCCCTACGAGGTGACGCGCACGGTCGGGGGCGAGGTGCGTCAGGGCGTGTTCGTGGCGCCGCCGCAGTACGAGGACTTCGTGCGCGGCGAGCTCGCGGCGGCGCACGGCGACTGGCAGGCGGCGGCGGAAGCATACGCGAGCGCGCGCGCCGGCGGCGAGGACGACCCGATGCTCCTCGCGCGCCTGGCCGATGCGTACGATCGTCTCGGCGATCGCACGCACGCGGAAGACGCGCTGCGCCACGGCATCGCGCTCGACGCGCACGCCGAGATCGTGTGGCAGACGCGGGGCGCCATCGCCGAGCGTCACGAAGAGATCGACGCGGCGATCGAGGCCTACGAGCGTGCGCACGACGCCGAGCCGTCGAGCGAAGAGCCCGTCCTCTCGCTCGCGCGACTGCTCGCAGCGCACGGTCATGGGGATCGCGCGGCGAGCCTGCTCGGCGACTTCGCGCAGCACGCGGGCACGCCGCTCGCTGCGGCGCGCGCGGCGCTCGCGCTGGCGCTCACCCAGAGCGATCTGGCGGCGCTCGCGATCGCGGCGACGGAGCTCGCGCGCATCGCGCCCGCACACACGGACGAGATCGAAGCGGCCGTGCGCGCGCTGCGCGATCGGGGCGATGCGGTGATCGCGCACCGGCTGCTCGCGCGCTTGCCCGAAGAGACGGTCGATCGCGAGCTCGCGATCGACGTGGCGATTGCCGCCGGAGATCGCGACGCGGCCGAGCGCTGGCTCGCGTTCCCGCGCGACGAGCATCCGACCTCGCTGACGATCGATGCGCGCCACTGGCTCGCGCTCGGCGATCCGGCGCGCGCAGCCGAGCTCGCGGAGATCGCGCGGACGGATTCGACGGCGAGCTCGGAAGCGACCGTCGTGCTCGCCGAGGCGCGTCTGGCGAGCGGCGCCGTCAGCGAGGCCGCCGCGCTCTTCGCCAGCGTGCCGGTGGGCTCGAGCGCGCACGAGGAAGCGATGACGGGGCTCGCCGGCGCGCTCGCCGCCGGCGGCCTGCCCGCGCTCGGCGCCGAAATGCTGCGATAGACCGTTCACCGGCGTTTGGCGACCGCTGACGACGCTCGCGCAGCGCGCACGTCGATCGGCAGCTACGCTCCAGGAGCGCATGTCTCTGGACGTCATGCTGATCGAGCTGGCCGAGAAGATGGGGCTTCTCGCGGCGGCCGCGCTCGTGGCGGTCCTCTATCCTCCCTTGCGCAAACGTCTGCTCGGCGGGGGCCAGCGCAGCGACAAGCTCGCGGCTGCGCTCTTCGGTCTGGCGCTCTCGATCTGGGGCGCGAACCTCGGCTTTCGGTTCGCCAACGAGCACTTCAACGTGCGCGCGATCGGCGTGCTCATCGCCGCGATCCTCGGCGGATGGAAGGCTGGTCTCATCGCGGGCGTGGGCGGCGGCGTCTTCTACGCGACGCAGGTCGACGAAGAGACGGCGCCGTGGGTGCTCGTCGCTTCCATCCTCGACGGCGTGCTCGCGGGCATCGTCGCCGAGCGACGGCCCGAGTGGGTGCGCGATCCTCCGCGCGTGTTCGCGATGGCGGTCGGGATCCAGGCCGTGCACATCGTGGTCGTCGGTGTGGGCCTGGTCCTCGCCGGTACGACCGCGCGCTACCTGCCGGCTTGGCCTGCGCACGTGGTGAAGCTCCTCGTGAACGCGGCAGGCGTGACGCTCTTCGTCGCCGTGGCGCGTGTCGTCGTCTCGCGCGAGCGCGCGGCGGTCGAGCTCGTCGAAGCACGCGCGGCAGCCGAGCACGCGACGCTCGAGTCGCTGCGACGACGCCTCGAGCCGCACTTCTTGTTCAACGCGCTCACCGCGGTGCGCGCGACGATCCGCAAAGATCCGGAGCGCGCGCGCGAGCTCGTCGCCGATCTCGCCGATCTCTATCGCTACCTGCTCTCGCATCCCGACGACGCGCCGCTGCGTGCCGAGGTCGCGCATGCGCAGGCGTATCTCGCGATCGAGCGCGCGCGCCTGGGCGAAGAGCGCGTGAAGCTCGAGGTCGATCTGCCGGAGTCGCTCGCCGCGCTGCGCGTTCCCGCGTTGAGCCTGCAGCCGCTCGTCGAGAACGCGATCCGCCACGGCGTCGCGCGACACGAGGGCGCGGGCGTGATCCGCATCCGCGTGCGTGACGATAGCGGCGTGCTCGTCGTCACGGTCGAAGATCACACCGAAGGCGCGTCGCTCCCGGAGACGGAGGTCGGCGCCAAGATCGCGCTCGCGACCTTGCGCGAGCGTCTCGCGCGCCGATTCGGCGAGGCCGCCTCGCTCGCGCTCGCGATCGAGGACGACGGAGCGATCGCGACGCTGCGACTGCCGATCGCGGCGCTCGGCACCGTGGATCCGGGAATGCAGAGCGACGTGCCGCGCGTTGCTGCGCCGTCCGAGGAGAGAGCCGCGTGACCCTGCTTCGAGCCCTGGTGGTGGACGACGAGCCGCTCGCGCGCGACGAGCTCTGCTTTCTCCTCGGGGAGACCGGCGCCGTCGAGGTCGTCGGCCAGGCGGGCAACACCGCGCGCGCGCTCGAGCTCGCCGAGGAGCTCGCGCCCGACGTCGCGTTCGTCGATCTGCGGATGCCGGGGCCCGATGGGCTCGCGCTCGCCGAGGCGATCCATGCGCGCTGGCCCGGCCTCTCGGTCGTGGTGGTCTCGGCGCACGACGAGGGCGCCATCCGCGGCTTCGAGGTCGGCGTCGTCGACTATCTGCTCAAGCCCGCGCGCCTTCCGCGCGTGCGACAGGCAGTCGATCGCGTGCGCGAGCGTCGCGAGCAAGGCGTGCTCGGCGCCTCTTCGAGTGATCTCGGCGCGAGCACCGGCGAGCCGCTCACGCGTCTGGCGGTCAAGCGCCGCGGCGCGCTCGTCGTCGTCGACATCGCCGACGTCGCGTGGTTCGAGATGAAGGACGAGCTCGTGTGGGCCGTGACCGACACCGATCGCTTCGCGCTCGATCTCACGCTCTCGGCGATCGAGCAGCGCGTGCCGCGCGGCGTCTTCTTCCGATCGCATCGGGGCTACCTCGTGCGTCTCGATCGCATCAAGACGCTCGAGCCGAGCGGCGCGGGCACGTTCGACATGCTCCTCGCGCATCCCGACAAACCGAAGATCCCGCTCGCCCGCGAGCGCGCGCGCGTGCTGCGCGATCTGATCCCGATCGCTGGATGATCGCGCCGGCTAACGCAGCAGCTGGAAGCGCTGGTTCTCGATCTCGGGCGGCGTGGAGGGGGACATCGCGACGCGCATGAACACGCGCCCCACGCATCGCCCTTCCGGCACGGCGCCGAACTCGCGGCTGTCCTCGCGTGGGTACGTGCGGTTGTCGTCGAGCAGGTAGAGGCCGTCGTAGTACCCGACCGGGCGCAGCTGCATCTCGCGCCCGTCGCGCTGGAAGACGAGGTGGTTGTCGTTGCCGAGCGCCTCGTAGCCCCAGCGCATCGCCACCGGCTGATGACTGACGGGGTCCGCGTACTGCACGGTGCCGTGCCAATCGATCGGTGGGTACGTCTCTTCGATCTGCAAGCGTCCGCGATCGGCGCGGATGGCCGCGCCGTTGCGTCCGACGATGCGCCCGATGACGAAGCGCGTCGGATCGGTCGGGTGATGGCAGAGCATGATCGCTCCGTGCTCGGGCTCCGAGCCGCGCCACACGAGGACCGTGTCTCCCGCGAAGAGCGTCGGCGCCATTCCGTCGTGGCCGACCGTGACGATGTCGACGTACCAGGTCTTCAAGACGGCCCCGACGATCCCGAGGAACACCAGGACGCCCAAGAAGAACTTCAGGTTCTGCCCGCGCATTTGCGAGCCGAGCGTAGCGCGCGCAGCCGCCGAGGGTGCATTTGCCGACGAGACCGATCGCATCCGCACCTTGACCCACCTTTCCCCGGCGTGGGATGCAAGCGCCTATGAAGCGCCGCGTCCTGTCGATCGCCCTCGTTCTCGCTGGAATCGTGATCGGTCGATGGAGCACGAGCGCACCCGTGCTCGCGCAGTCGGGCCACGATGCAGGTGTTGCTCGGGCGGCCGTGGCGGCGCCGGCCGCGACGACGGCGACCGTTCCGGAGGGCCAGCCGCGCTACCTCGCTGCGATGCGCGAAGAGCTCACCGCGATGGGCGTGGCCGATGCCTCGTGCGAAGCGACCGACTCACAGCGCGCGCACTGTCGCCTGACGCAGACGGGGAGCTCGACCAACCGCGGCTACGAGGTGCACCTCTCGTACAGCGACGTGACCGACACGATCTACGCGTACGTCGATCGCTATCTCGTCGTGACGAGCGAGGGCGCGCACACCGATGTGGTCATGCGCCGTCTGATGGAGCTGAACTGGACGATGCTCATGGGCAAGTTCGAGTGGGATCCTACGGACGGCGAAGTGCGGCTCGCGATGATCCTCAACACGGACTCCAACTTCGACCGCCGCGCGTTCCGCTCGACCGTCCGCGCGCTGACCTCGCTCGCCGATCGCCACTACGGCGAGCTGAACCGACTCAACGAGTCGGGCCGTTAGACAGCGACCGGTAGCGTGATGATCACGCGCAAGCCCCCGCCGTCGGCGTTCTGCGCGACGACCGTTCCTTCGTGCAATCGCACCGCGCGCTCCGTGATCGCCAGGCCGATGCCCGCGCCGCCCGACGCACGATCACGCGCCGCTTCCACGCGCGTGAAAGGCCGGAAGATCTCCTGCAGCGCTTCTTCCGGAACGCCCGGGCCGTGGTCGCGCACGCGCAGCTCGACCTTGCTCCCGACTCGCACGAGCTCGATCTCGACCTTGGTCGACGGCGGCGCGAAGCGCAGCGCGTTGCGCACGACGTTCTCGGCCGCCTGACGCAAGAGCTCGGCATCGCCGCGCACCACGATCGGCTCCGTGCGCACGATGCGAACGCCACGCTCGGAGCCTTGCGCCTCGAACGAGGCATCCGACGCGAGCGATCCCACGATCTCGTCGAGCCGCACGTCGCCCGGCGATGCGAGCTCGCGCGCCTGCTCGAGCCGCGCCATCGAGAGCACGAGGCCGATGAGCTCGCCGAGACGCTCGGTCTCCTTCTCCATGCGATCGAGCAGCGGCATCACGTCGGCGCCGTTCTTCTGTCGCGCGATGCCGAGCGCGACCTGCAAGCGCGCGAGCGGCGAGCGCAGCTCGTGCGAGACGTCGCGCAAGAGCCGCTCGCGCACCTCGAGCAGGCTCTCGATGCGCGCGGTCATGCGATCGAAGTCCTCGGCGAGACCTGCGATCTCGTCGCCCGCGCCCGCGACCTTGCCGATGCGTACGCTCGTGTCGCCCTCGGCGATCTTGCGCGTCGCGGCGCGCAGCGAGCGGATGGGCCGCGTCAGCAAACGCGCCAGCAGGAACGAGACGACCGCGACCACCATGATGAGGATCGCGATGCGAACCTCGCGCAGGAACGAGGGTCGCGCGGTCGACACGGCGCCGACCACGACGACGTCGGGCGCGGAGATCGATCGATAGGCGAGCCACGCGTCCTCGTCGTGGTTGCTGCGCGTCACCGTGCCGGGCTCACGCGGATCGAGCGCGAGCGCGCCGGCGGGAACGTCGCCGATCCCCGAGGCCCGCTCGCCGTCGACCACGATCGCGACGCGCAGATCGGTCTCGTCGACCAGACGCAGGAGCTCTTGATCGGCCATGCCGCCGCGCCCGACGGCGCCGAGATGCGCGGCCTCCTCGCCGTGGAGGCGCAGCGCGTCCGAGACGAGCGCGATGCGCTGCTCCTGCCGTCGCGCCATGCCGACGTCGTAGAACATCGAGACGCCGAGCGTCGCGCCGACCGTCACGACCGCGAACGCGAGGAACATGCGTGCGAAGAGGCTGCGCACGATCAGGTCGCGTAGATGTAGCCGGTGCCGCGCACCGTCTTGATGCGGTCTGCCGTACCGCTCGGGTCGAGCTTCTTGCGCAGGTTCGACACGTGCACGTCGACGCTGCGATCGAACGGCGAGAGGCGGCGACCGAGCACGTTCTCCGCGATCGCATCGCGCGAGACGACGCGGCCCGCCGAGCGCAGGAAGAGCTCGAGCAGCGCGAACTCGGCGGTCGTGAGCGCGACCTCCTGACCGTTTCGCGACACCCGTCGCGCGCCCACGTCGAGCACGACGTCGCCGACCTCGAGCACCTCGCGCGGCGGCTTGCTGTCTCCGCTCACGCGTCGGTGGATCGCGCGCAGGCGCGCGGCGAGCTCCCGCGGATTGAACGGCTTGCCGAGATAGTCGTCCGCGCCCATCTCGAGCCCGACGATGCGATCGACGTCGTCGCCGCGCGCCGTCAGCATCAGCACCGGCACGCGTGACGACTCGCGCAGCGCGCGCAGCACCTCGAGGCCGGAGCGCTTCGGCAGCATCACGTCGAGCACGACCATCGTGTGCTCGCCCGAGCGCGCGCGCGTCAGGCCCGTGTCGCCGTCGTGCGCCACCTCGATCTCGAAGCCCTCCGACGAGAGGTAGTCCGAGATCAGGCTCGCGAGCTCGACGTCGTCGTCGACGATCAAGATGCGCGCGGCAGCCACGAACGAGAGCTTTGTCCCAGAAAGCTTTTCGCGCCCGATTCTTTACCAACCCTTACGCAAACTGGCTCGCTCCCTACACGCCGCTCGCTAGCCTCGGGGGCGATGCAAGAGCCGAGCGCGACGCCCCCCGCTACGAGTGCGGTGGCGAACGAGACCACGACGCCCGCGCCCGCGAAGGCGTCGTGGGCCATGCGCATCGGTCTCTTGCTCTTCGTCGTCGTGCTGATCGGCGGCATCGTCGCGCTGCGCATGCGCAACGCCGCGGGGCCACGCGGTGGTGCGGGCGGTCGCGGCCCCGGCGGAGAGCAAGGCCCGGCGCCCGTCCGCACGGTGCATCCCGAGCTTCGCGACGTACCGATCCATCTCGAAGGTCTCGGCACCGTCACGCCGCTGCAGACCGCGGTCGTGCGCGCGCGCGTGTCGGGTCAGCTCGAGAGCGTGTCGTTCGCCGAAGGACAGCCGGTGCACGCGGGCGACGTGATCGCGCAGATCGATCCGCGGCCGTTCCGCGTGGTGCTCGCGCAGGCGCAGGCGGTGCTGGCGCGCGACGAGGCCTCGCTCGGTCAGGCGCGCGTGGTGCTCGAGCGCGATCGGCAGCTGCACGCGCACGAGCTGCTCTCGACGCAGGATCTTCAGGCGCAAGAGGCGAGTGTCGCCTCGCTCGATGCGACGGTGCAGGCCGATCGCGCGTCCGCCGATGCCGCGCGGCTCAACCTGCAGTACACGCGCATCACCGCGCCCATCGATGGCCGCACGGGCCTGCGGCAGGTCGATCCGGGCAACCTGGTCAGCAGCAGCGACGCGAACGGCATCGTCGTCATCACGTCGGTGAACCCGATCGCGGTCGTGTTCACGCTGCCGCAAGACGATCTGCAGGGCGTCGTCGAGCGCCAGCACGAGGCGCCGCTCGGCGTCCGGATCCTCGCGCGCGACGGAGTGACCGTGCTCGAAGAAGGGCACCTGAGCGTCATCGACAACCGCGTCGATGCGACGACCGGCACGATCCGCATGAAGGCCGAGGTCCCGAACGAGCACGAGCGCTTGTGGGGAAGCCAGCTCGTGCAGGTGAGCATGCTGCTCGAGACGCGGCAGGGCGTGATGGTGGTGCCGGACTCGGCCGTGCAGCAGGGGCCCGACGGTGCGTTCGTGTACGTGATCGTCGATCACCACGCGCAGGTGCGCGCCGTGCACGTCGATCGCATCGTCGACGACGTCGCGATCATCCACGACGGCCTCGCGCTCACGGACGACATCGTCAGCGAGGGTCAGAGCCGGCTGCGGCCGGACGCCGAGGTGCACCTGGAGTCGGATCCTCCTCCGCCGAGCGGCGCCCCCGGTGGTGCGCCCGGTGGTGCGGGCGGAGGCGGCGCTGCTCGCCGCGGATCCCCGTGAAGACGACCACGGGTCGAACATGAGCATCTCCGAGCCGTTCATCCGGCGGCCGATCGGAACGTCGCTCCTGATCATCGGGCTCGCGATGGCGAGCTTCGTCGCGTACTCGCAGCTGCCGGTCGCGCCGCTGCCCGACGTCGACTATCCGACGATCGTCGTGTTCACCGCGCTGCCGGGCGCGAACGCGCAGACGATGGCGGCCTCGGTGACGACGCCGCTCGAAGGTCAGCTCGGTCAGATCCCGTCGCTCACGCGCATGAGCTCCGTCAGCGGCGACGGCACCTCGCAGATCACGCTGCAGTTCGATCTCGATCGCGAGATCGACGCCGCGCAACAGGACGTCCAGGCCGCGATCAACGCGGCCGCAGCGCTCTTGCCCGCGGAGCTGCCCGCGCCGCCGACGTACAGCAAGGCCAACCCGGCCGATGCGCCGATCCTCTCCATCGCCGTCTCGTCGCGCACGCTGCAGCTGCGTGACGTCGACGATCGCGCCGACTCGGTGATCGCGCAGCGCATCTCGCAGGTCCCGGGCGTCGGTCTCGTCGCGATCAGCGGCGGTCAGCGACCCGCCGTGCGGGTGCAGGCCGATGCGCGCGCGCTCGCGCAGCTCGGGCTCACGCTCGAAGATCTGCGCTCGGCGATCGTCGCTTCGAACGTGCATCTGCCGACGGGCAGCCTCGACGGCGCGCGCCTCGACTACTCGCTCACGACCGACGACCAGCTGACCGATGCGAGCCAGTTCCGTCCGCTCGTGATCGCGTACGTCAACGGCGCGCCGGTGCGTCTGGACGACGTGGCCGACGTCGTCGACGGCGTCGAGAACGAGGAGATCGGCGCCTCGGTCGACGGGCGGCCCGCCGTGGTGCTCGACGTCTTGCGTCAGCCGGGCGCGAACATCCTCGAGGTCACCGATCGCGTGAAGGCGCTGCTCACGACGCTGCGCACGACGGCGCCGAGCGATCTCGAGATCGAGATCGTCAGCGACCGCACCGAGACCATCCGCGCGAGCTTCGACGACGTCCGCTTCACGCTCGCGCTCACGATCGGTCTGGTCGTGCTCGTCATGTACGTGTTCTTGCGCAGCGCGCGCGCGACGATCATCCCGGGCGTCGCGGTGCCGCTCTCCCTGGTGCTCACGTTCGGCGTGATGTACCTGTTCGACTACTCGCTCAACAACCTCTCGCTGATGGCGCTCACGATCGCGACGGGCTTCGTCGTCGACGACGCCATCGTGATGGTGGAGAACATCTCGCGCCTGATCGAAGAGGGAAAGAAGCCGTTCGATGCGGCGCTCGAAGGCGCCAAGCAGATCGGCTTCACGATCGTGTCGCTCACGGCCTCGCTCGTGGCCGTGCTGATCCCACTGCTCTTCATGCAAGGGATCGTCGGGCGCTTGTTCCGCGAGTTCGCGGTGACGCTCGCGACCTCGATCGTCATCTCCGCGCTCGTGTCGCTGACGCTGACCGCGATGATGAGCGCGTATCTGCTGCGCCCCGAGCCGCACGAGACGCAGCGTACGTGGTTCGTGCGTATGGCCGAGCGCGGGATGGACGCGGCGACGCGCGGCTACGCTCGATTGCTCGACGTCGCGCTCGATCACCAACGCATCACGCTCGTCATCACCGTCGCGACGCTCGGTCTCACGGTCTGGCTCGCGATCGACTCGCCCAAGGGCTTCTTCCCGGTGCAGGACACGGGGCTGATCGTCGGCTTCACCGAGGTCGGCGGCGACTCGTCGTTCGAAGCGCTCACCGAGCGACAGCGTGCGGTCACTGATCGCATCGCGCAGGATCCCGACGTCGCGCACGTCATCTCCGCCGTCGGTGCCGACAGCTCGAGCCCTGCGGCGCATCGCGGTCGGCTCACCGTGTCGCTGCGACCGCACGAAGAGCGCAGCGCGAGCGCGAGCGAGATCGTCGCGCGTCTCGGCCGCGAGCTCGGCGAGCTCGAGGGCATCGACGTCGCGCTCTTGCCGGTGCAGGACCTCGCGCTCGACATCGTCACGAGCCCGGCCGCCTACCAGCACACGCTGGAGGACACCGATCCGGCCGAGCTGGCCGAGTGGGCGCCGCGCGTGGTCGCCGCGCTCGCCGCACGACCCGAGCTCGAGCACGTGCGCGGCGACACGTCCACGACAGGCCTCGCGCGCACGGTCGACGTCGATCGCGACACGGCTTCGCGCCTCGGCGTGAGCATCTCGACCATCGACGAGACGCTCTACGACGCGTTCGGACAGCGCCCGGTGTCGACGATCTTCACGCAGCTCACGCAGTACCGCGTGATCCTCGAGCTGCCGCCCCAGGATCGCGAGCAGGTCGGTGCGCTCGACATCCTCCACGTGCGCACGAACTCGGGCGCCGTCGTGCCGCTCGCCGCGCTCGCGCACTTCCAGACGCTCTCGACGCCGCTCGTCGTGCGGCACCAAGCGGAGATGCCTGCGACGACCGTCTCGTTCGACACCGCGCCCGGCGTCTCGCTCGGCGATGCGCTCGATGCGATCGCTGCAGCGGAGAGCGACATCGGTCTTCCGGTCAGCGTGCACGCCGAGCTGCAGGGCACGCTCGCCGAGTTCGAGTCGTCGCTCACGAGCGAGACGCCGCTGATCATCGCGGCGTTGCTCGCGGTGTTCATCGTGCTCGGGATGCTCTACGAGAGCTTCATCCACCCGATCACGATCCTGTCGACGCTTCCGTCGGCCGGTGTCGGCGCGTTCCTCGCGCTCGATCTCGCAGGCATGCCGCTCGACGTCATCGGCGTGATCGGCCTCGTGCTCCTCATCGGGATCGTGAAGAAGAACGCGATCATGATGATCGACTTCGCGCTCGAAGCGCAGCGCGAGCAAGGGATGAAGGCGCACGACGCGATCCGGCAGGCGTGTCTGTTGCGCTTCCGGCCCATCATGATGACGACGGCCGCCGCGCTCCTCGGCGCGCTGCCGCTCGCGTTCGGCACCGGCACCGGCGCCGAGCTTCGTCAGCCGCTCGGCGTGACGGTCGTGGGCGGTCTGCTCTTCTCGCAGCTGCTCACGCTGCTCACGACGCCCGTCGTCTATCTGGCGATGGAGCGCGTGCGCATGTTTTTCGGCGGTCAGGAGATCGGCCCCGCGCATCCGAACGATCCGTCCGCGGACGCCGAGCCGGAGGGCGCCGAATGAGCCTGAGCTCGCCGTTCGTGACGCGGCCGGTCGCGACGACGCTGCTCGCGGTCGGCGTGTCGCTCTCGGGCTTCGTCGCGTACTTCCAGCTGCCCGTCGCGCCGCTGCCGCGGGTCGAGTACCCGACGATCATGGTCACCGCGCAGCTGCCGGGCGCGAGCCCCGAGACCATGGCCGCCGCGATGGCGGCGCCGCTCGAGCGTCGCTTCGGCCGCATCGCGGGCCTGACCGACATGACGAGCTCGAGCTCGCTCGGCTCTACGAACATCACGATGCAGTTCGATCTCGATCGCAGCGTCGATGCCGCGGGCCGCGACGTGCAAGCCGCGATCGCGGCTGCCGCGGCCGATCTCCCGTCGGATCTTCCGGCGCGACCCACGCAGCGACGCATCGATCCCTCCGACACGCCCATCATGATCGCCGCGCTCCGCAGCGAGACGCTCTCGATCCCGCGGATGTACGCGTTCGCGGACACCGTTCTCTCGCCGCGCATCGCGAGCCTCGAGGGCGTCGGTCAGGTCGTCGTCGGTGGCGGCGCGCAGCCCGCGGTGCGCATCGAGGTGAACCAGGCGGCGCTGGAAGCGCGCGGCATCGGCCTCGACGAAGTGCGCGCCGCGGTCGCCGGCTCGACACAGCTCCGCCCGGCGGGCCGCATCGTCGGCGACGGACTGCGCTTCGACGTGCGTCCGTCGTCGCAGCTCTTCGGCGCGAGCTCCTACGCGAATCTCATCATCCGCACGAACGCCGACGGCGCGCCGGTGCGTCTCTCGGACGTCGCGACGGTCGGCGACGGAGTCGTCAACGATCGCGCGGCCGCGTGGGCCGACGGCGAGCGCGCGGTGCTGCTCATCATCCGGCGCGAGCCCGGCGCGAACGTGATCGAGACGACCGAGCGCGTGCGCGCGCTCTTGCCCGAGCTGCGCGAGCTGGTGCCGCCGGCCGTATCGATCGAAGAGGTCATCGATCGCTCGGCGACGATCCGCGCCGCCGTCTCGGAGGTGCAGCGCTCGCTCATCATCTCCGTCGTGCTGGTCGTCTTCGTCGTGTTCCTGTTCCTGCGCAGCCTGCGCGCCACGATCATCCCGAGCGTCGCGGTCCCCCTCTCGCTCGCTGGCACGTTCGCCGCGATGTACCTGCTCGACTTCAGCCTGAACGTGCTCTCGCTCATGGCGCTGACGGTCTCGACCGGCTTCGTGGTCGATGACGCGATCGTCGTGACCGAGAACGTCGTGCGCTACATCGAGCGAGGTCACGCGCCGTATCGCGCCGCGCTCGAGGGCGCGCGTCAGATCGGCTTCACGATCGTCTCGATCACCGCCTCGCTGCTCGCGGTGTTCCTGCCGATCCTCTTGATGGGCGGCATCGTCGGCCGCTTGTTCCGCGAGATGGCGCTCACGCTCGGCGCCGCCATCACGATCTCGGCGTTCGTCTCGCTCACCGTCACGCCGATGATGTGCTCGCGCATCCTGAGCGCGCAGATGCACACGCACGAAGGGCGCATCTCGCGCTGGTTCGGCCGTCAGTTCGATCGCATGGCGGCGGCGTACGGGCGCGGGCTCGACTGGGTGCTCGTGCGTCGCTTCCGCACGCTCGGGATGCTCGTGCTCGCGGTCGCGCTCACGGTTCTGCTCGCGTACACCGTCCCGACCGGCCTGTTCCCGACGCAGGACACCGGCATCATGTTCGGCTCGACGGCCGCGCCCGACGACACGTCGTTCCCCGCGCTCGTCGAGCGCCAGCAGCGCGTCAGCGCGATCCTCCGGCAGGATCCGGCCGTCCAGCACGTCGTCGCGTTCGTCGGCGGAGGCCCCGGCGGTGGCGCATCGAGCACGGCGACGCTCTTCTCTTCGCTGCGCCCGATGGAGCAGCGTCGTGTTCCGGCGAGCGTCGTCGCCGCGCGCATCGGGCGCCAGTTCGCGAGCGATCCCGAGGTGCAGGTGTTCTTCTCGCCCGCACAGGATCTCCGCGTCGGTGGGCGCATGAGTCGCTCGGCCTATCAGTACACGTTGCAAGGAGAGGACGTCGCCGAGCTCCGCACGTGGGCCGCGCGCCTGCTCGCCGAGCTGCGTCGCGAGCCGCGTCTGCGTCAGGTCTCGACCGATCAGACCGACGGCGGCCTCGCGCTGCACGTCGCGATCGATCGCGACACCGCCTCACGTCTCGGCATCACGCCGCGCGACGTCGACAACGCGCTCTCGAGCGCGTTCGGTCAGCGCCAGATCGCGACGACGTTCACCGAGGAGACGCAGGTGCGCGTCGTGCTCGAGGTCGAAGCAGCCGATCGCGACGCGCCCGACGATCTCGATCAGGTGCGCGTGCGCTCGGCGAGCGGCGCGCTCATCCCGCTGCGCGCGTTCACGACCATCGTGCGCGAGCGGACGCCGCTCGCCGTGAACCATCAGGGGCAGATCCCGGCGGTCACGCTCACGTTCGATCTCGCGCCCGGCGCCGCACTCGGCGATGCGGTGCAGATCGTGAACGCGGCGCGCGATCGCATCATGCTGCCGGCGACGATCCACTCGGGGTTCGCCGGCACCGCGCAGACGTACCAGTCGTCCATGTCGACGCAGCTCTGGCTGATCCTCGCGGCAATCGTCGTCGTGTACCTCGTGCTCGGCATCCTCTACGAGAGCCTGATCCATCCGCTCACGATCCTCTCGACGCTGCCGCCCGCCGCCGTCGGCGCGCTGGTGGCGCTCTGGGCGTTCGGGCTCGAGCTCAACGTCGTCGCGATGATCGGCATCATCCTGCTCGTCGGCATCGTCGCGAAGAACGCGATCATGATGATCGACTTCGCGCTCGAGAAGCAGCGCGAGGAAGGCAAGTCGGCGCACGACGCGATCCGCGAGGCCGCGGTGCTGCGCTTCCGGCCGATCCTGATGACGACGCTCGCGGCGATCGGCGGCGCGCTGCCGCTCGCGCTCGGCCACGGCGTGGGCTCCGAGCTGCGCATGCCACTGGGCGTGACGATCGCGTCGGGCCTGGCCGCATCGCAATTGCTCACGCTCTTCACCACGCCCGTCGTGTTCGTGACGCTCGATCGCTTCGCCAAGACCAAGCGAACGATCCCGCAGGCTCCGCTGAAAGAGGCGACGATATGAGACCGGTCCTGTTCGTGGTGGGCTTCGCGCTCGGCTGGAGCTCGCTGGCTCACGCTCAGTCGACGATCTCGATGGATCGCGCGGCCGACGAGGCGATCGCACAGAGCCCGACGCTGCAGGTGGCGGTGCTCACGGCGCGCAGCGCGCAGCGGTTCGTCGTCGAGCAGGAGGCGTTCTACCAGTTCATGCTGCAGCTCGATGCGAACGGATCGGTCGGAAACACGCCGCAGCTCGCATTCGGCGCCGGTCCGCCCGATCCGCTCACGGGGCTCTCGCTCCCGACGATCACGCGCCCACACACGATCATCTACCCGTACTCCGAGCAGCTCGATCTCGGCGCGCAGATCTCGCGCGCGCTGCCGTGGGGCATGACGATCACGGGCCGCGTCGACGGCATCCGATCGCTGCGCGCGGCCTCGCTCCAGGCCGGCAGCGCGAACATCGTCACCACCGGCCCGGGCTACGGCTTCAACGCTCAGCTCACCGTCTCGCAGTCTCTGCTGCGCGGCTTCGGCGAGACGGTCGGCTACGCGTCGCTCTATCAAGCGCGCGCCGATCGCGCCGGCTTCGACGCGACGCGCGATCGCACCGCGAGCGGCCTCTTGCGCGACACGCTCGTCGCGTACTGGGAGCTCTGGTACGCCGAGCGCGCGCTCGAGATCCAGCACTCGGCGCACGACGTGATCCAGAGGCAGCGCGACGATGCGCAGCGACGTGCGGATCTCGGCGCGCTCTCCGGCGCCGACGTGCTCACGCTCGAGGCGCAGCTCGCCGCGATCGACACGACGATCGCCACCGCCGAGCTCACCGTCGCCAACGCAGGCATCGTGCTCGCGCGCTTGCTCGGTCGTCGCGAGGGCGCCGTGCTCCCGTCGACCGAGCCCGCGCCGCCGCATCTCTCGTCGGTGGGGACCGCAGATGCCGTGTCGAACGCAGTCGATCACGCGCCCGAGGTGATCGAGGCGCGCGCGCGGATCGAGTCGGCGCGCGTCACGTCCACGATCGCCGGACAAGCACTGATGCCGGTGCTCAACATCGGTGCGACGTTCGAGGTGCTCGGGCTCGGCTTCGACAACGTGGGCCAGACGTTCTCCACGTTCGGCTCGCTCACGGCGGTTCAGTTCCTCGGCACGCTCACGTACCAGACGCCGCTCGACGACACTCAGATCCACATGGAGCAGGAGCGCGCGCAGATCGCGATCGAGATCGCCGAGCAGAACTACCAAGCGGCGCGCGCGCAGGCGATGGCGGACGCGACGACGGCGCTGCGCTCCGATCAGGTCGCGGTGCGGCGGCTCGAGCTGGCCGACCACGCGGTCGACGTCGCGCAGCGCGCGCTCGCTGCACAAGAGGAACGGCTCTCGCTCGGCTCGGGGCTCGTGATCGACGTGCTCACGGCGACGCAGACACTGCGCCAGTCGGAGCTCGACCGCGCACGCGCCGAGGTCGACGCGCAGGAAGCACGGCTACGCCTGCTGCATCTGCTCGGTCAGCTGCTCGCACGCTTCGACGAGCGCGCGCCCGACTAGCGAAACGCTCAGCAGCTGTCGCCGTCGGCCACGCAGACGTTGCCGGTGCCGCGGCACGACATGCACGACTCTCCGCTCGGACAGCCCACGGTGCGGCAGTCGGTCGGGGTCGCGCACGGGCCGTGATAGAGGACGCTCTGGCCCGCGGAGGAGGCCTCGCACTCGTTGTCGTACGTGTGCCCGTTGCAGCCGCAGACCGGATCGATCGTGTCGGTGCAGACGTCGGGGCGCACGACGCACGTGCCGGTGCCGCCGCACGTGTCGACCGGGTACTGACAGAACTCCGTACCGGTGCAGGCGGGCGAGCACGGGTCGGGGTTGTCGCACACGGCCATGCCGCAGCGACACGGATCGAGGTCGTTGTCGTAGTGACAGTGCGGAGGCAGCGTGATGCACGTCGGCGGAGGCGTGGCGCAGCCGGTGTCGGGCGACATCGCGGCGTCGTGACCACCATCCGGAACGATCGCGGCGTCGTGACCGGCATCGATCACCACGGGCGCGTCGGTCCCGGCATCGCGCGGCGTGAAGGCGTCCACGTGACCGCCGTCGGTGGCGCCGCCATCGATGGCGCCGCCGTCCGGAGCGACGAAGGCGTCGGTCGTCGACACCCGATCGGTGCAGCCGAGCGCGAGCACGAGCGCCAAGAACGATGCCGAACGGAGCGAAGTCATCGCCCGCAAGGTGTCTCACGCTCGCGATCGTCGCAATGCTACGCGGCGCGCGGCACTTCGAGGTCGGCGATCATCTGGTCGCCCGTGAGCTTGTCGGCGGCCAGGCCGCCCATGTACGCGGCGAGGCCGACGCGCTCGTAGTGCGGCAGGATTCGCTTCGAGAGCAAACCGATCTCGCGCAGGTTCGGCACCATGCGCCCGAACATGAGATGCCGGAACCGGTTCATGCCGGGCGAGCTGTTCATGAAGTCGCGCCACTCCGCGCGGCTCATGCGGTGCTCGAACCACTCCTCGTAGACCTCGTACGCGAGGAAGCGATTGCGCATGAGCAGCGCGACCTCGAAGGCCCAGTCCTCGCGCTCGCGACGCTCGCTCTCGCTGAGCTCCTTCGTGATGTGCTCGCGCAGCGCGAGCACGCCGTAGTGAACGTGACGCGACTCGTCCTGGATGACGTTCTTGAGCAGCTGTCGGAGCAGCGGCTCCTTCGTCTCGGCGTACATCGTGCTGAACGCGCCGAGCGCGACACCCTCGACCATGATCTGCATGCCGAGGAACTTCATGTCCCAGCGACCGTCGTGCATGAGCGCATCGATGATCACGAAGAGGTTGTCGTTGATCTGGTAGAGCTTGTTGAGCTTCGTATCGAGGTAGCGGTGGAAGACCTCGACGTGACGGCCCTCGTCCATGACCTGCGTCGCGCCGTAGAGCTTTCCGTCGAAGAACTGGACCGATTCGGTGACCTGCGCGGCGGCGAAGAGCGCGCCCTGCTCGCCGTGCAGGAACTGCGAGAGCATCCAGCTGACGACGCTGTGGCGCAGCACGCTGCGCTCTCTCTGGTCGAGCTTGATGCCGCGCGCCTCCATGCGATCCCATCCGAGGAAGTCGTCGGGCAGCATCGGCACGCTCGGATCGAAGGGATCGACGTTCGTATCCCACGGCAGATCGTCGCCGTTCCACTGGCCGCGCTTGGCGCGCTCGTAGAGCGTCTTCATCTCTTCGTGATCGTGCGGGTACGTCCAGTCGAAGTACGCGCGGTGCGAGCTCGGGATCTCCGTCGGCACGCCTTGCTTGCCGCGCTTGAGGATCGTGCCGCGCACGGCCGACGGACCGATCGCCGAGAGCACGCGCGGGTCGTGCACCTCGAAGAGCGTGGAGGCGGCGTCGGCATACGCCTCGACCTGGTTCTTCACCTTCGGCGGCAGCATCTTCGAGAGGCGTTCGGTGATCATCGAGGTGCTCCTGGCGGTTATTCGAGGCTGGCGAAGAAGGCGCGGATCTTCTTCACGTGAAGACCCGTCACGAAGTGATGGATGATCGGCAGCGCGCGCTCGATCATCGCGGCGGCGCGCTCGGGCGAGATGCGATCGATGCGGCTCGCGAGCAGCACGGCCTCGCGGTTGAAGAGCTCGTCGACGACCTCCTGCACGAGCGTGAGGTCGTCGATCTTCAGTCCGAGATCGTCGGCGTAGCCGAGACGACGCAGCTCGCCCCACGCTTCGAGCAACCACGCATCGTCGGCGGCGATCACGGTCGTGCCGTTCTCGTCCTCGCGTGCGCCGATGAGGCCGATCTCGACGGCGTGATCGAGATCGCTGCGCGGAACGTCGGCGCGCGCGCACACGTCGTCGGCACGGACGGTGACCTCGGGCGCGCCGTCGGGACGCACGAGCTGGCCGTGCGCGAGACGCTGCTTCACGTCGAGCATCACGTTGCGCTGTTCGGGCGCGAAGTGCTCTTCGCGACCTTCGATGAGCGCCTTGATGGCCTTGAGCGGCAGGAAGCGCTCGTGCTGGAGCTTCTTGATGAGCTTGAGCCGCTCGACGTGCTCGGGACCGTAGAGCGCCATGTTGCGGCCGGTCTTGGTGCCGGGCGGCAAGAGGCCTTCGTGGATGTAGAAGTGGATCGCCTGACGCGGAAGGCCCGTCTCGGCGCAGAGATCTTTCATGCGCAGCGTGTGCGTGCTGCCGCTGTCGGGCGCGAAGCTCGGCACGATGCTCGGCGATCGGGAGGACGCATCCATCACGGGACCTCGAGCGTGACGGGGCTGCGCGCGCGGCCGACGCAGGTGAGCACGAGACCCTGCGCGCGCTCGGCGTCGGTGAGGCAGCTCGGCTCGTCGACGTCGACCTCGCCGCTCACGGCCGTGCAGCGACACGCGCCGCAGCCACCGAGCTGACACGACGAAGGCATCTCGGCGCCGGTGCGCGTGGCGGCCTCGAGGATCGTCTCGCCGTCGCGCTGCACGAAGGTTTGCAGCACGCCGCGGCGACGGATGGTGATCGTCTGATCGCCGGTCGGGTAGCGACGTGCGCTCGGATCGGCGGGCGAGAGGAATCGTTCTTCGCGGATGCGCGCAGCATCGATGCCGGTCTCGCTCAGCGCTTGGCGGACCGAGGCCATCATCGCGGCGGGGCCGCACACGAAGAAGAGCGGCGCGTCTTCGCCGGGCAGGCGCGCGTCGAGCGCGAGCTCGGAGACGAGCGCGCGGATCGTCGCAGCGTCGGGGCGGCCGAGACGATGAGGACGCTCGCAGGGCTCTTCGAGGACGTGCAGGACGCGGAATCGATCGCTCGCGAGGCGATCGAGCGCCCCCTGGAAGATCACGTCGCTCTCGCGGCGGTTGCCGAACACGAGCGTGATGCGCGCGCCGCGCTCGCTCGTCAGCGCCGTGCGCAGGATCGACATGACCGGCGTGATGCCGCTGCCGCCGGCGAACAGGACGAGATGGCGAGGCGCGCGCGCGGTCGGGACGACGAAGCTGCCGGAGGGGCCGCTCGTCTCGATACGATCACCGACGCGCAGCGTGCCGTGCAGATGATTCGAGACGAGACCGTTCTCGATCTTCTTCACGACGATGGTCGCGTGGGGGCCGTCGCTCGGTGTGCTGCTGATCGAGTAGGCACGACGAAGCGAGCGGCCCTCGATCGAGAGATGCAGCGTGAGGAATTGGCCGGGCGCGAACGTGATCGGCTTGCCGCTCGGATCGGCGAGCGTGATGGCGAGCGCGTCGTCGGTCTCGTGTGCGAGCGATGCGACGACCAACGTGCGATGCGCTGGTGCAGTCGACTCGTGCACGGCGGGGCGCGCGGGTCGTGCGACGACCGAAGGCATGCGATCGCCGCGCAGCTCGCGCGTGACGGTGCGGAGATCGCGCGCGAGAACGGCGTAACGCTCGGCGAGCGGGCCGGGCAAGAGCTCGTAGATCGGATCGATCGCGGAGAGCGCGCGGGGGCGGGCGATCGGCGCCTCTCGCGTGGAGAACGGAGCGACGCGCTTGCCGGAGAGGCCGTCGACGAGCGAGCCGGCATCGAGGCGAGCCTGATCGACGACACGGGCGAGCGAGCTCGGAAGGACGTGGGCCAGCGCGCTGGCGGCGACGTCGAGAGCTCGAGCTCGTCTGCGCATGAAGAGAAGGTGCTCGATGCTATGTAGAGTGTCAAGTATCACTTTACACAATGCGAGTGCGATCGTGTTTCTGCGGGAAAAGATGCGACCCGGTCGGGTGTCAGACACCCTGGAGAAGGTGTCTGGCACCGTGACGAGAGGCGGTTTCGTGGTCGCGATCATGGTCGCGGCGTGCGGAGCGCCGCCTGCGACGAGCGCGCCGGTCGCGAGCGCGGCGCCCGTGGTGGAGACGCCGGAGATGCCGGTCGAGGCGCCCGTGGTGGAGGCGCCCGTGGTGGAGGCGCCGGCGATCGAGAGCGGGAGCGAGAGCGAGAGCGAGAGCGGGAGCGGGAGCGAGAGCACGACCACCAGCGACGTCGTCACGCTGGCCGATGCGACGCCTTCGAGCTCGACCTCGATCGGCGGGCCCAACGAAGGTCGTCTCGAAGGCGGCGTCCCGCTTCCGCGGCGCGCGCCCGGCCTGCTCAGCAACCCGCGCCGACCCAATCGCGAGGCGTACTTCGGGACCTACGAGCTCATCCGCTCGATCGTCGATGCCGCCGCGATCGTCCATCGCGAGCTGCCCGGCGGCACGCTGACGATCAACGACATCGGCTTCCGCGAGGGCGGCACCATCGCGCACCACGGCTCGCATCGCGCCGGCCGCGACGCCGACGTGCTCTTCTACATGCTCGATCCCGACGGCTCACCGCGAGCGGCGATGGCCGTGCCGATCGATCTCGCTGGGCAGGGCACCGACTACGGCGATCTCGTCGATCCCTCCGACGACGTGCCGATGCAGATCGACATCGCGCGCACGTGGCGTCTCGTGCAGGCGCTCGTCTCGGACGACGACGCGCTCGTGCAGCGCATCTTCGTCGTCGAGCACGTCCGCACGATGCTGCTCGCCGAGGCCGCGCGCGTGCATGCGCCGCGCGCTGCGGTCCGCCGCTTCGAGGACGTCAGCTGTCAGCCCGGTTATCCGCACGACGATCACCTGCACGTTCGCTACTTCTGCACGAACGAAGATCTCGCGGGCGGCTGCGAGGACGCGACGCCGATCTATCCGTGGCGCCGCGAGCAGCTGGAGGCCGCGGGCCTCGAGCCCGTGATCGCGCATCCGCGCCGCCGATCGAGCGAGACCGCGCCGACCTCACCGCCCGAAGGCACACCGATGGACGCTGCGGTCGCCGAGTTCCTCGCGCGACGCGAGACGTGGGCGCACCAGCCGCATCCCGGTCGCCCCTACTGTCGCTGAACGAGGGCTCTGAAGAGGGGGTCACTCCACACCCTCCCAAGTAGCGAGATTCACGGAGGACCGGCGGGTAGATGCGCATTTCGTGTCGGCTCGACGGAATCTCTCGCAAAACGAGAGCGATCCGACGAATTGCACATCCTGCCGCCGGTTCCGTTTGGAAACGCAGACTTACGACCCTGTGGAGTGACCCCGGGTCAGCGCGTGCCGATCGCCGCGCTCTCGCAGCTCGTGCTCGCGCCTTCGGTGCACACGAGCGCCGAGCCCGTGACGTGGCCGCGTCGCGCGCTGTGTCCCGTCAGCGTGATCACGTAGGAAGCGCCCGGCGAGAGCGTGGCATGCGCGACGCCCAGCGCGCGTCCATGGCACGCCGTGTCGCTCGCCGCGTGCAGCGCGAACGCGTTCGCGCCTTCGGTCATCGGCGTCGACTGCGAGATCGCGCCGGGCGCCATCGCCGTCGCGACGGGCGAGGTCCCGATGCACACGTCGACCGGGCCCACGCCCACCAATCCGTGCACGAGACGCGCGCGCGTGGACGTGCTGCTCGCGTCCTCGTCGAGCACCGTCACCGTGAGCGGCGGCTCGGCTGACGGCTCGCCGTACACGAGCACGATCGGATGCGCGCCCTCGCCGAGCGTGATGTCCGTCGCCAGGACCTCGGCGGCCTCGCCCGTCTCGACCGACGCGACACCGAGCAGATGCAGCGCGTGCGCCCCCGAAGCGACCTCGATCGCACCGCTCGCCGAGAGCGCCGCGAGATCCGAGACGATCGGCGGATCCCCGTCGAGACGGATCGAGAACGTCGAGAGGCCCGGATCGGGCGAGCCGTGCACGACGTGGATCGATGCGGGCGCTGGCGGAGGCGGCGGAGGCGGCGGCTCTTCGTGGCCCGTCGTCGTCTCCTCGGGCGGCGGCGGCGGCGGCGCGCTCGATCCACACGCCGTCGAACAGCACAGCGCTATTCCGCCCACCATCCAATGGCCCCAGCTCTTTCTCATCGGGGGCGGATCCTGCCACGACGCGAGCCGACTCGCGTTCCTTTCTCGCGTCCTGAGGAGCCGCTTCGCTATCCTTTCGTCCTTGGCCGTCGTTTCGCCGCGAGTCCTCAAGCCCTCCGAGCTCGCGCTCGAGGATCGCCCGACCGTTCTCGTCATCGGTCGAGGCGAGGCGATGCTCGACGCCGTGGCGCTGGCGCTCGATCGGCACGGGGTGCAGCTCGAGATCGGCGACCCGCTCAATCCGGTCCAATCGGTCTTCGTACAAGCTCCGGATCTCGTCCTGCTCGTCGGCGACGCCGTCGTCGAGGAGGGTCGCGCGACCCTCGAGAAGCTCGCCGCGACCGTCGCGACCGCCGTGATCCCCGTCGCGATCCTCTCGGACGATGCCGGTCTCGATCACCGCCTCCAGGCCGCGCGCCTGGGCGCCGTCGCCGTGGTGCTCCGCAGCGCGAGCGCCGATGCGATGGCGCAGCGCATCGCCGAGGTCGCGCGCGAGCTGCCCGAGCGAAAAGGAACCGAGGGCGCCACCGATCTCGGCGAGGCCACGCTCGACGAGGTGGTCGAGCTCTTCGCGCGCCGCCTGCGCAGCGGCGTTCTGGCCGTCACCGCGAGCGGTGGGAGCGAGCGCGTCGTGCTCCGCGGCGATCGGCCGGTCACGCAGGCGATCGAGGAGCTCGTCGATCGCCTTCGCCCGCTCGTCACGCAGTCGGACACCGTGCGCTGGGAGTTCCAGCAGTCGCCGACCGGCAAGCTCGCGGAGCTCACGCTCGACGACGAGCCCTCGGGAGAGCTCGACCTCGCGAAGCTCTTTCGCGATCGACGCATCGTGATCGTCGAGAAGAGCCCCGCCCGCGCCGACGATCTCGTCGTCGCACTGCGCGAGCGCGGCGCGCACGTCGTCGTCATCGACGGCGAAGGCACGGGCCTCGCGAAGGCGCGCGCGATCGATCCCGACGTGATCCTCGTCGACGTGAGCGGCGTCGGCGGCTGGGCGAGCCAAGCGATGCAGCTCGTCCGCGGCGACTCGCGCCTGCGCTGGGCAGCGCTGCTCGTCACGCGCGGCGAAGAGCTCTGGCGGGCGAACACGCCCGAGCCCGACATCGCGCGCCTGGGCGCCGGCATGCTCCCGCTCGTCGAGCCCGACGAGAGCCTGATGCAGCGCGTGCGCGATGGTCAGAGCTCGATCGACGTGCGCCTCGAGACGACGGGGCCGACGCGTCTTCTTCGTGCGGTCGGTCGCGCCGGCGCCACCGTGCACGCGACGGTGCGTCATCGCCGCGCCACGATCGAGATCGACTTCGCCCAAGGACTGATCGTCGGCGCACGCGGCGAAGTGGCGAGCGAGCTGCCCGGTGCGCCCTCGTCGAAGGTCGAAGGCGCTGCAGCGCTGGCGATCTGGCTCGGTCTCGCCTCCGGACGCGTGCGCATCGAGCGTCGCGAGGCTCCGTCCGTCGCGAACGTGATGTCGCCGGTCGACGATGCGATTGCAGCAGCCGATCGCGAGACACCCCTCATCAAGCCGTCGATCCCGCCGCCCGCCGGCCCGCCGTCGCTGCATCCGGGCGCGAGCGCCTCGAACAGCGCGCGCCCTTCGCCGTCGGGAGAGACGGATGCACGCGCGCTCGTGAGCCAGCTCGAGACGCTGCTCGACAAGCTGCGTCACACGCTGCCTCCGGGATCGCTCGAGGTCCCGAGCGAGCTCGCGGCCAAGCTGGCCAAAGATCGTAAGGACGCGACGCCGGTCGCCAACGCGGCGACCGCGATCCCGCCGCCCGCGAAGCTGCCCGCGCCGCCGCCGAAGCCGGGGATGCGCAAGGTGACGCAGATGGGGATGCCGGTGCCGCCGGGCATCCTCGCGCGCCCGATGCCTGCGCCCGCGCCGAAACGTGTGCCCGCGCCCGCGTCGGTGATGCCGCTCGCGGCGCAGCTCGAGCCGGATCCGCCGAGCGCGCCGGCCGCTCCGATTCCTCCGTCGATCGGAGTGCCGCCTTCGGCGGTCGTGACCGCGTCCGTCGTCGCGCTGCCGCCGAGGGCGATCGCGAAGGGCGCGATCGACGATGCCCATCCGCTGCTCGCCGAGCCCGAGCCGCGGCCGAGCTCCGATCCGGCTGCTGGCATGGCGGGCGAGACGGATCTCGCGGCGCTGCTCGAGGGCGAGCTCGTCTCGTCGCCTCCGCCCGGTCCGGAGACGGAGCCCGTGGTGGTCGCGCCGCCGGCGCGTGTGCTCGAGGCGACCGATCAGATCGCGCTGCCGCCGCCTTCGTCTGACGACCTAGACGATTCGGTCGCGTTGCCGGGCGCACGCTCTCGCGGCGCGAGCCTGATGATCGTCGGCATCGCCGTGCTGCTGGCGATGCTCGCGCTGGGAGTCGCGGCCGCGTGGCGGATGGGTCTGTTCACCCGCGTGGAGCCGGTCGCGCTCCCACTGCCGCCCACGACGACGGCGCCGGTCACTGCGGTGCCGCCAACGAGCGTCGCCGAGATCGCGCCGCCGCCGCCGACGACGACGACGATCGTGACCGCCGTAGTGCCGCCCACGAGCGCAGTCGAGCTCGCCGCCGTGCCGCCCACGAGCCTCGCCGAGATCACGCCGCCGCCGACGACGACCGTGGCCGAGGTGGCGCCGCCGCCGACGACGACCGTCGCGATCGCTCCGCCGCCCAGCGCGATCGTCGAAGTCGCGGCACCGCCGCCGAGCACCGTCGTCGAGGACACCGAGCCCGAGGCGGAAGAAGACGCGGAGCCGAGCGTCGCGCTGCGTCCGGACGATCCGCAGCGGCTCGTCGATCGCGCGAACTTCCGCCGGACGCACGGCGATCTGCCGGGCGCCGAGGCCGACTACCTCCACGTGATCCGCGTGTCGCCGAACAACGCGCGCGCGCAAGCCGGTCTCGCGCGCTTGCACCTCGCGCGTCACGATGCGCGCACGGCCTCGACGTGGGCGCGGCGCCTGGCCGAAGGGCACTCGCCGAATGCCGGCAACTACGTGCTGCTCGGCGACACGCTGCAGGCGGCCGGCGACACGGCGGGCGCGCGGCGCGCTTGGGAGCGCGCGCTCGAGATCACGCCCGGTTACCGCGATGCGCGTCGGCGCCTCGGACGCTGACGCAGCGATCAGACGTCTTCGTCTTCGTCCGTCTCTTCGTTCTCGTCTTCGTCGCGCGTCGTCGGAACCCCGGCGCGCTCGGCCGAAGGAATGTTCGGTGCGTCGTCGTCCTTGGCGAACTCGACGCTGCCGCTCGAGATCTTGAACGGGCCGCCGACCTCGGCCTCCGCCTCGCCGTCGCGCTCGCCCTCTTCGTCCTCGCCCGTCGTGATGGCACGGACGGTGTCCTCGCCCATCTCTTCGGCGAGCGTGTCGGTGGTGGTCGAGCCTTCGATGAAGGCGCGCGGGTTCTCGTCCTCGTGCTGACGCGCGACCTGCTGAGCGGCCTTGCGCGCCATCTCCTTGGCCGCCATCGGCTTCTTCTCGACCGCGCTCATCTCGACGGAGTGCACCTTCTTCGGGGGCGCCTTCTTCGCGGGCGCAGCCTTCGGCGGCGCAGCCTTCTTCGCGATCGTCTTGGCGGGCGCGACCTTCTTCGCGGGCGCCTTCTTTGCGGGCGCGACTTTCTTCGCGGCCTTCTTCGGCGGCGCAGCCTTCTTCTTCGGCGCGATCTTCTTCGCAGCCTTCTTCGGCGCCGCCTTCTTCTTCGGCGATACGGCCTTCTTGGGCGCGGCCTTCTTGGCGGGCGCCTTCTTCTTGATCACGGGCTTGCGGGTGGATTTCTTCGGCTTGGCCACGGGCGGAGTCTACGTCCGTCGCACGCTTCGTGGGTCAATCTTTCTTCGAGGGCATGCCCGCGCGCGCGAGGATCCTCTTGGCGAGTGAGGCTTTGTGCACCTCATCGGGCCCATCGTAGATACGCGCCGCCCGCTCGTGCCGGTACCACCAGGCCAGCGGCGTGTCGTCGGTCATCCCGAGCGCGCCGTGGGTCTGGATCGCGCGGTCGATCACGTCGTTGAGGATTTTCGCCACGAAGAACTTGATGGTCGAGATCGAGTCTCTCGCGGCGGCCGCGCCATCGCGATCGATACGCTCCGCGCAGTCGAGCACGCTCAAGCGCGCCGCATCGATCTCGGCACGGCTCTCGGCGATCCAGAACTGAACCTGCTGCTGCGTCCCGAGCGGCTTGCCCGGCGAGAGCTCGCGCGTCGCCGCGCGCTTCACCATCAGCTCGAAGCAGCGCTCCGCCACGCCGATCCAGCGCATCGCGTGATGGATGCGCCCCGGCCCGAGCCGCTCCTGCGCGAGCAAGAATCCCGCACCCTCCGGCCCGAGCCGGTTGCTCTGCGGCACGCGCACGCCGCGCAGCGCGATCTCTGCGTGGCTCGCCCAGTCTCCACCCGGCTCGCCCATGACCGAGATGTTGCGCACGAGCTCGAAGCCGGGCGTATTCGTCGGCACGAGGATCTGCGTCGCACGCGCATGCGGCGGTGCATCCGGATCCGTCACCGCCATGACGATGCAGACCTTCGAGCCCTCCGCGCCCGAGGTGAACCACTTGCGACCGTCGATGACGTAGTCGCTTCCCTCTTTGCGCGCGCGCGTGCTCAGCCACACCGGGTTGCTGCCCGCGTTCTCGGGCTCCGTCATCCCGAAGCAGCTGCGCATCTCGCCGCGCGAGAGCGGCCCGAGCCACTCCTTCTTCTGCTCGTCGGTCCCGAACTGGTGCAAGAGCTCCATGTTCCCGACGTCGGGCGCCTGGCAGTTCACGACGTAGTGCGCGACGGGCGAGCGACCGAGCGCCTCGCTCACGTATGCGTACTCGACGAGCGTCAGGCCGCGACCACCGAGCGACTCGGGGAGAAACGGCGCCCACAGACCGCGTGCTTTCGCCTCGGCGCGCAGCTCGGCGAGCTTCGGAAGCATCTTCACGAAGCCGTCCGTGACGAGCATCGGCTCGAGCGGAATCACCCGCTCGTCGAGGAACTTCTTCACGCCGTCGACGACGGCCTTGGCTCGATCGTTCGGTACGAATCCCATGCGCGCGAGCGTACCAGTTCCTGCGCGCCGCTCCGCTTCACGCGGCCCGGGGCCCGCCGGAGTCGCGAAGATCTCTTCGTCACGCTGATGAGCGACGGCCGGGGATCACGCGGGAACCATGAAGCGAGCAGGGCGCGGAGCGCGGATCTCGAGACGCTCAGCGCATCTCTCGGCAGCTCTGAAGCCTCGGTGTCTGCCGAGAGTCGACGCGCGTCCGCTCTCGACGCGCCTTGCGCGCCCTCCTTCCTTCCTGGGCTCCCGCGAAAAAAGAGCAGCTTGGAGAAGAGCTATCCCGCGTCGAGCGTCTGCCAGTTCCCCGTCGCGATCACGCGAGTCGCCGCGCGCGACAGACCCTTCACGCCCTCGATCATGAACGCGTAGCGCTGCTCCTTCGTCAGGCCGCGCACGTACCGTTGGTAGAGCTGCTGCGCGACGACCGCGAGCTTGAAGAGCGCGAACGAGTAGTAGAAAGGCATGTTCGTCGCCGTGCGGCCGGTCTTCGCTTCCCAGCGGGCGACGAGCTGGGCGCGTGTCAGCGATCCCGGCAGGTCGGTCGGACCGAAGCGCGTCGCGCGCAGCATCATCGGGTCCTTCTCTTCGACCCAGTAGGACAGCGCGCAGCCGAGATCCATCAGGGGATCGCCGAGCGTCGACATCTCCCAGTCGAGCACCGCGACGACGCGCGAGAGATCTTCGGCGAGCACGACGTTGTCGTACTTGAAGTCGTTGTGGATGAGCGTGCCGCCCGACTCGGTCGGTGTGTTCGCCGCGAGCCACGACGCGACCTCTTCCATCTCGGGGATCTCGTCCGTCTTCGCCTTCGCGTAGCGCTCGGTCCAGCCCTTCACCTGACGCGCGTTGTAGCCGGCGGGCTTGCCGAGATCGCTCAGGCCCGCGGCCGCGAGATCGGTCGTGTGGATCTCGGCGAGCGTGTCGATCAGCGACTCGCTCAGCTGCTTCATGCGCTCGGGTGGCAGGGCGATTCCTTCCGGGAGCTTCGCGCGCAGGATCACGCCGTGGACGCGCTGCATCACGTAGAACGCGCCGCCGATCACGCTCTCGTCGTCGCAGAGCGCGATCACCTTCGGCACCTTCGGCCACACGTTCGAGAGGTGCGAGAGGATCTTGTGCTCGCGGCCCATGTCGTGCGCCGACGCGATCTTCACGCCCGGCGGCCCGCGGCGCAGCACCACCTCGCGATCACCCACGCGCAGCAGATACGTGACGTTCGAATAGCCGCGCGGGAACTGCATCACCTCGACGCCGCCCGGCAAGCCGTGCGCGGCGAGCCAGGGCGCGAGCCGCGTCGTGTCGAGCTCCGCGCCCTCGCGCACCTTCTCCGGACGATCGAGCGTCACCACACCACGTCCTGTTCTTCGGCGACGCCGATGACGTCCTTCAGCACGTGCGTCTTTCCCTCGGCACGCAGCGTTCCTTCGTAGCGGCCGATCGCCTGTTTGAAGGCCGATCGCACGACGCCGAGGTTCTTCTCCTCGGCGTGGATCGCGCGCGGCGTCAGCGTGAGATCGACCGACCCATCGGGCGTCGCGATCTTCCAGGGTGCCGTCGGTCGCGTCGTGTCGTAGTCGAACTTCGCTTCGGGCACGCCGTAGAGCTCGCCGCCGGCCCAGAGCGCGCACTCGTGCTCGCGTGTCCAGCCTGCGACCACGTTGAGCGCGACCGGCACCCCCGCCTGATCGCGGCCCATGAAGAACGCCCAGTTCCACTTCGTGTGGCGCGGCATGATCCCGTGCGAGAAGTCGTACCCGCCGAGCGCGCCGTCGAGCGAGACGCGCTTGCCCTTCACCAATGCCGATCCGCGAACGGGCATCAGCACGCGCTTCTCGGTGACGTCGACGATGCCTTTCGCCAGCGGCGCGATCGCGGTGATCGGCTCGGGCGCTTCGCGCGTGTCGAGCGTCGCATGGATCTCGAGCGTGCTCGATCGCAGCGCCAGCTCGATCTGCGGGTCCTGATCGGCGTGCGTGATCCGGATCCCGAGCCGCGGATCGCGCAGGCGCGCGTCGATCCGGTGCGTACCCGTCTGCTTCACCCGCGAGAGCCGCGGCACGCCCACGACCGAGCTGTGCGCCACGATTCCGTCGTCCGGCGTGTAGGCGTACGCGAAGCCGTTCGACGCATAGCCCAGGTCGACCACGGCGAAGGCGAGCATCAGATCGTCCTTCACGATCGCGCCCCAGAGCCAGCGCTTCTCGGTCAGGACACGGCTCAGCCGATCAGGTGCGAGGGTGCTCAGGTCCGAGCGCCGGATCGTGCCGCGATAGCTGCCGTACGCAGGCGAGCCGGTGCGATGATCGACGACCGAGGTCGGCGGCGAAGACAAGGCGCGCATTCGCTGCCGAGGATAACCGTTCCACGAAGCGCGGGGCGGTCGCTGTATACTCGGCGCCGATGACGATGACGGAAGGGACCGAGCCCGAACCCCCCCTCTTCGAGGTCGATGCCGCCTCGGAGAAGAACATCGGCTCGCGCAGCTACGACGAAGACGGCGTGCTCGTGCGACCCGACCTCGGCCTCTTCGCCGTCGCCGATGGCGCAGGCGGCGAGAACGCAGGCAACGTGGCCTCGAGCATCGCGCTCGCCGGCATCGCGCGTCACTTCGAGACGACGCGGGAGGCGATGGCGATCGCGCCGGTCTTCGACGTGCTCGGCTTGCCGACGCTCGCGCGACGACTGAGCTCGGGCTTCCAGGCGGCCAACCGCGAAGTGCTCGACGTCGCCAAGAGCGGCAGCCGCTATCGCGGCATGGGCACGACGATGGTGGCGGTTCTGCCGGCGCCGCAGCACGGCCTCGTGCACGTCGCGCACGTGGGCGACAGTCGCTGCTACCGCATGCGCCAGGGGCGGCTCGAGCTGCTCACGATGGATCACTCGCTCGCGAACGAGGTGCTCGAGCTGCGCCCGGACCTGCCCGAGGCCGACAGCGCGCGGCTGCCGCGCAACGTGATCACGCGCGCGCTCGGCATGAGCGAAGCGCTGCGCGTCACGGTGCGTACGCTCGATCTCGCGCCGCTCGATCGCTTCGTGCTCTCGAGCGACGGCCTGACGGACGTGCTGAGCGACGACGAGATCGCCGAGGTGCTCTCGACGACGGTGCGCGCGGGCGAGACGGCCAAGGCGCTGCTCGCGCGTGCGCTCGCGGCGCCGGCCGACGACAACGTCGCGGTCGTCGTCGTGCGCGTCGATGCGTACCAGGGCGTGAGCGCAGTGCCGAAGCGCCATGCGACGCGCCCGCCGCCGGCCCCGCGTCGCGCGAGCCGTCCGCCCCCGCGCTCGGACGATGACGCCGAGATCATCATGGTCGACGAAGAGGCCGAAGGATCGGACCCGGAGATCGTGGTGGTTCCGGCGAACGCCGGCCGCAGCGAGCTTCTCTCGGCCGTGAAGGGTCGCTTCCCGCGCCCGCAGCCGAAGAGCGTCCTCGACAAGGGACGCTTGGTCGACGAGCCGACCACCGACGAGCGACGCGCGCTCGCAGCCGTGGAGGAAGACGAGGACGACGGTCGTGGCGACTAGAGCCGGACGTCAGCCGCGCTGCCCGATTTGCCGCGGCGGCTTGCCGGAGAAAGAAGAGAGTCCGGAGCGCGGGCCGAGGTTCGCGCCACTGTGCTCTCTGCGATGCAAGCGCATCGACCTCGCGACGTGGCTCGGAGAGGGCTATCGGATCGCAGGTGACCCGGCCGAGCTGGACGACGACGAACAGTCGGGAGACGAACGATGAAGAAGCTTCTGCGCGCGATGATCCTCACGATGTTGACGCTCGGTGCGAGCGCAGCGAGCGCGCAGACCGGGGACACGACCGAGAGCACGAGCACGACGACGGGGACGAGCGAGCCGACGACGACGACCACGAGCACGACGACGAGCGCGGACGAGCCGACGACGACGACGACGCATACCGCGACGCACGTGGCCCCGACGAGCACGACGAGCTCCAGCGCGACGACGAGCCCGACCGCGACGACGACTGGCGCGCCTGCGGGCACGGGCACCGCCGCAGCGCCGGCCGAGCCCGTGCACGAAGAAGAGCACGAAGGCGACGGACGCGATGTCGACTTCATCTGGATCGAGGCCTTCGGCGGCATCGCGAACGTGAACCTGGTCGCGTTCGGCGGCACGGCGAGCGAGACCGATCCGAGCAGCGGAACGGAGGTGTTCCATCCGGTCAGCGGCACGGGGCCGATGTTCGGCGGCGCGCTCGGCTTCCGCGTGTGGTGGCTCGCGATCGGCGCGCGCACGACGTTCGCTTCGTACGATGCGTTCCAGATCGGAACGATCGGCGGCGAGGCGCAACTGCGTCTGCCGATTCCCGTCGTCGAGCCGTACATCCGCGCGGGCTTCGGCTACGCGTGGCAAGGCAATGCGACGTACTCGGTCTCGAGCGCGGGCGTGAGCGAGCAGCACGCGACCACCGTCTACGGCTGGGCGTTCAACGCGGCGGTCGGCTTCGACATCTTCCTGGTGAACTGGTTCACGATCGGCGCGGGCGTCGGTCTCGACGTGCTCAACATGGCGCGCCAGACGGATCCGCGCGCGGCGTGCATGGGCGTGACCGACTTCTGCCCCGGCCACGCCGGCGACGCGGTCGGCTACCAACTGAGCGGCTACGGCCAGATCGGCTTCCACATTTGATTTCGTAGCGGGCGTCCGTCGAATGCATCGCTTCGCTCGCCGCCAATGCTCGCGGACCCCAAGAAGAAAGCCCGGTCGCGCGAGGCAACCGGGCTTCTCCATCCGACGTGCGTGTGAGCTCAGCGCTTGCGACGCCGCCGAGCGATCACGAGGCCGAGTGCAGCCAGGCCGATCATCGAGGCCATGCCGTCGCCGCGCGCGCCGACCGTCGTGCAGCCGCAGCCGCCCGCGTGCGTGCCGTGCGTCGTCGTGCCGCCGTCGTCGAGGGGAAGGATGGCACCGTCGGGTGCCGTGATCGTTCCGCTGTCGTGGCCCGGCAAGACCGCCGCGTCTTCTCCCGGCTGCACCGGTCCGGAGTCGGGATTCGTCGCGCACGTGTTCGCGCCCGGAATGCACACGGTGACCGAGCCCGCGTCGTAGCAAGTGTACGCATCGGGGCAGCTGCAGTCGTCGGCGCATGCACGCGTGCAGAAGCCCGTCGTCGCGCCGGGCGCGCCCACGCAGATACCGCCTGTCGCGCAGTCGGTCGGTTGCGTGCACGGATCGCCGAAGCGTGCGCCGCCCGTCGTCCCTGCGTCGGTCGGCATGGTCGTGGTCGTGCAGTCGCTCTGCAGCCAGGCGTAACCGCTCGCACACGTGCCCGTGCTCGGGCCACGCGAGGTGCCGGTCACGCACTGGCCCGTCGCACCGCAGAAGCCGCAGCCGTTGTACTGCGTGCAGTCCGCGCACGTGTCGCCGAACGGAGCGCAGGGATCACTCGAGGTCGTGCCCGCGTCGGTCGGATGGACGCCCGAGTCCGTCGCCGCCATGCCGGACGGATAGATCGCGCACACGCCGCTCTGATCGTCGGCGGCGAGGTTGCGCACCAGCCCGCCGCTGTACGACGCGTACATGATCGCGCCGCGCACCGTCGTGTGGTCGAGGCCGAGGAAGTGACCTTCTTCGTGCGTCGCGATCGACTGCGCATCGACGTAGGACCCGCCGCCCGTGCCCGTCGTGTTCCAGTGGAAGTACTGCGCGTTGAACTGGATGTCGGCGTCGATGAAGTAGCCGCCCGAGCTCCACACCGGCGTCGTGACGCCGATGACGCTCGTCACGTCGCCGAGCTCCGCGGGCCACGACGTGAGCCACATGATGACGTTGTGTCGATCGTTCGTGTTCGCCGTCGTCGTCGTGTTGCCGCTGTCCATCGCGCGCCACGTCGTGCACGTCGGCGCGGCCCACGTCGCGAAGCCGCCCTCGACGGCTGCGATGCCGGCCGAGGTGCCGAGCGACGCGGGGATCGTCGCCTGGTTGACCGAGTACGGGATCGGAAGCGAGCTCGGGTTCCAGTTCGTCGTCTCGCGCACGTACGCGTGCGCCGGCGCCGTCACCGTGAGGATCGCGAAAGCCGCGAGGAACGAGGAGGCGTTCTTGTTCACTGCGCACCTCCCGCCAGGCTGCGGATCTGCGAGACGAGCGTGTCCACGCCCACTGCGGCCTCGTGGCCCGGCTCGCTCAGCTGCGTGCCGTCGCCGAGCACGGCGAACGTGAGCTGCGAGAGATCGCGCGAGGCCTGCTGGCCACGCACGACGTAGGCGGACTGCGCGAGCGCGAGCAGGAACACGTCGTTCGTCCCGTTGCGGTCACGACGCAGGAACAGGATCACCTCTTCTCCTGGCGCCAGATGCGCATCGCCCGGCACGAGCATCGTCTGGCCATCGGCGGTGCCGCCCATCTGGCGCAGCGTCAGCGTCACCGGCGCCTGACCTTTGAGCGACTCCGTCACCTCGAGCTCGGTCCAGCTCAGGATGGTGCCGCGCTCCGCGACGTACGCGCTGCGCACGCTTCCGACGCGCGCGCGCACGACGAGGTCGGCGCGCTGGACCTGGTCCGCGAGCGTCAGCGGGACGACGACGGTGGCGTAAGCGAGGCTGCTCGTCAGAGCGACGAGAGCCAGCACGGTGAGAGCGGAGAGACGGCGAACGGCGAGCATGTGGACCTCCGGGAAACTCGGGTCGCGGCATAGCAGCCCTCGTTCCAACGTGTTGCTGAACGACGACCGCGGTCGGCGACACGAACACAGCGTAGACCTTGTCGCTGCATGCATGCGTGCGAATCGGCCTCGGAAAAGGCCGGAGCGTGCGTCGCCGATGGCGTGTCCTGGCGAGCTCCACATGCGCGCTCTGGGCGATCGTCAACTCACGCGCGGCGAGGGTCGTGCGAGAACTGACGGCGCAGCTCAGGCGCGATCATGCGTGATCCGCCTACCGTGTAGGCAGTCAGGAAACACGCGAGAAACGCGGGTCAGCCCTTCTTGCGCCACGGATAGAAGACGAACGCTTCGGTGCGCGCGGCGCGCATGAGCTGGGCATCGTCGAGCAGCACGATCGGCGTTCCGTTGGACACGCGACCGAGCTCTGCGGCCAGCGTCTCGAGGCGCGTGCGCATGCGAGCATCGATGCGTAGGCCGAGGGCGAGCGCGCCGTTCACCAGGCCCAGACACGCCCACTCCACCTCGGGATACTCGCGCAGCACCATCTCGAAGACGTCGAGCTGTTGGGCGTCGACCATCGCCTTGAGAGGCGCGAGACGCTGCGCCGGGATGATCGGAGAGGGCGGGCCGCTCGCGTTGAGCGCCGCGATCAAACCGGGGCTCGATCCGCCAGAGCGCGGCTTCTGGGCCAGCGGCGCGCTCACCGTGCCCGGGCTCGATCCCGGCGGCGGCGCCTGCACCTGCGGACGTTGCGCGAGCGTGCCGGGATACGGCGTGCTCTTCGGGCTGGCCGCAGGGACGGATCCGGGCGGCGGCGTGATCGATCGTGCGGCGCTCGCGGCCATGCCTGCCATCGGCTGCACGGAGCGGATCAGCGTGCTCGAGATGCGTCCCGTTCCCGCGAACGGTCCTTGCGACTCGCGACGCGCGGCGGGCGTGAGGAGCGGATCGATCTCGGCTGCGGAGATCTCGAGCGAGTGCTCGGCCGCGATGTCGACGACGACGAACGCCAGACCGCGATCGCGCGCGAAGCTCAGCGCCTGACGCGATCCGATCTCGGTGTGGGCGACGTTGCCGTCGCTGTCGACCCATCCGAACCGCGTCGCCGCGTCGTGCAGCATCTGCGCGTCCGTGAAGATCGGCAGCGCCGCGAGGCCCGACGAGCTCACGAGCGTGCGGTATCCGTCGGCGGGATTCGGCCACGGCACGACGAACACCGTGCGCTGCGCGAGCGCGATGAGCGCATCGACCTTCGCCTGCCCACCGTGCTGCGCATCGCTCAAGAGGCGATGCAACGCCGCGTTCCGAGAATCCACCGACACGAAGTGTCCCGTGTCGGACGCACGGACCGCAAATTCTCGCCGATCCGCCGCGCGCCGCGCTTGACACCCCAGACGGGTCCGCTACTTTCGCGCTCCGTTTCCGCCCAGGTAGCTCAGTTGGTAGAGCAGGGGATTGAAAATCCCCGTGTCGGCAGTTCGATTCTGTCCCTGGGCA
>CAYSCF010000005.1:0-67724 GCA_964429305.1 uncultured Sandaracinaceae bacterium
CGGGCCTCGGCAGCGGCGCACAGGCCGCGACGATTCGCCTCGCCGGTGGCCGCGCCCAGTCGAACGCGATCTCGACCGCGCTGACCGGCGGCTGCTCGGTGAGCCCGGGTCGCAGCAGCAACGCGCTCGCGCTCGCGATGGGCGTCGTGATCGCGCTCGTGATCGCGCGTCGCAAGCGCTGACGCGTCAGGGCACGCAGCGCCAGATGCGCGTGGGGATCGGCTTGTCGCCCGTCGGGCTCGAGGCGATCGATGCCCGCAGGCCCGCGCGCGCGAAGAACGACGTGATCGCCTCTTCGGATGCGAAGTCCTCGCGCAAGCCGCGACCGCGCGTCACCAGGCGCACGGCGCCGCGAAGCACGGGCACGCCGACGCCCGCCGCGCCGGTCTTCGTTCGATCGCGCAGGTCGCAGAGGAAGACGCCCTGTTTCGCGGCGCGCAGCCCTTCGGCGACGCCAAGAGCGATGCGTGCGCGCTCGGCGACGTCGAAGTAGCCGAGCACGCCCTCGGCGATCACCATCGCACGCTCCGCGCCGCGCAGCTCTCTCGAGAGCCAGGCGCCGAATCCGTCGTCGAGGATGTCGAACGAGACGACGTCGAGCTTGCCCGCGAGACGCGCGCGCAGCTCGGCCGGCAGCGCATCGAGCCGCGCGCGCTTGGCCGCCGTCATGTGCGGCAAGTCGATCTCCACGTAGCGCGCGACGCCGAGGTCTAGGGCGGCCCACACGCCGCGTTGCGACAGACCTGCGCCGATCTCGATCACGATCGTCGGCTTCGTCTCTCGCACCTGGGCGTCGATCGTCCGGTGTCGATACGCGAGCACGTCGACGAGCAGCGGCGTCGCGGCGGACGCGAGCGCGATCCACTCGGCCGCGCCGCGAAAGCCCCAGTAGAGCGCGCGCCCTCGCGGCGTCGCGAAGTGCTCGGCATAGGGCATCCGCAGCCGATGCCACGCGTACGCGGTGTAGTGCGCGGTCGGGCCGATCTTCTGATCTCTCGTTTCGGTCATGGCGATCGACATCGTACGCGAGCCGCTCGCCCTCTCGACGCCGAGGCCGTGAACGCCTGCTAAGAGGCGCGGCCATGACCGAGCCCACCTTCAGTGCCAGCTGGACCCCCGCGTCCGTCGACGAAGACTTGCGCCGCTGGACCACGTTCCTCGCCGATCAGCGCATCGGCTGGTCGGGGGCGGCGCAAGACCGCGACTTCGTCGATCGGTTGATGCGCACCGGCGGCGCGCGCGCTGGCGAGATGATCGAGCTGCGTCTCGGCAAGCTCGCGAACGACCAGCTGAAGGCCGCGGGTGATGCGCGTCGGGTCGTGAAGGAGCTCGGAACGAGCACGCGCGCTTGGTACGTTCTCACGCCCGAGCAACGCAGCGAGCTCGAGAGGTCGGGACGCCGCTTCGACGCGGGCCTGGAGGCGCCGCTGCGTCAGCTCGCGACGATTCCGGTCACGCTCGGCGCCTACTTCCTCGCGCAGTACGTGTGCACGTCGATGGGCATCGATCGCAACATCGCGTGGGTGATCGCGCTCGTGGCGTACGTTCTGACCGTGCGCGTGGTGCGAGGCCGCTGGCCGCTGCAACGCAGCTGATCTCGCTCGTCGCGCCGGCTATCCTCGCTCGCATGACGAAGCTCGGGGGAGTGGCGATCGTGTGTGCGCTGATCGCGAGCTGTGGTGGTGCGAGCGCGCGCGGGTCGACGACGCATGCGCGTGGAGCGGGATTGAGCGCGCCGGAGTCGTTTCCGAGCGCCGCGGCGATCGCCGCACTGCCACCGCCGGGACCCGTCCAGCTCGACACGGGCATCGTCGTCGGCCACTGGGAGATCGACGGCGCCTCGCTCGCGCCCGCCGCGCCTGCGCTCGATCCGATCTACGCCGAGCTCGCCGTGCAGCGACCGACGGCGCAGCGATCGACCGGCCTCGAGTGCGTCGCCAGAGAGACCGCACGCGTCTTCGTCGCTGCACAGGGCCTGCCGGGCGAAGTGCTCCGCCGCTTCCTCGCGGCGCGATGCGGCGCCGGTGCGATCTCGATCGCGATCGGCGTGCTGCCGATCACCCTGCACGATGCGAGCGAGGCGCAGGCTCTCGTGCACGCGCACGACACACTCGTCTCGCATGCGGTCCAGGTGACCGATCCGGCGGCCAATCGCGTCGGTCTCGCGATCTTCCGCGACGGCAACACGATGACCATCGGCGTCGCCAGCGCGCTCGTGCAGCTCGATCTCGATCCGATCGTGCCCGTGGCGAGCGGCGGGCATCTGCGCTTCCAGGCACGCATCGCACGCGCGCCGAGCGAGCTCATCGTGATGGCGACGTCGGGCGAGAGGAGCGTGGCGACGTGCGCCGTGAGCGGGACGCAGCCGACGCTCGAGATCGATTGTCCCTTCCAGGACGGCGATGCCCGCGCGTACGTGGAGATCCTCGGCCGCGACGGCGACGCCGTGCTCTGCATGCCGCTCGCGCTCCTGATCGGCATCGCGAGCGAAGGCGCCGGCCTGACTTACGATCGGCGCGTGCCGAGCGCGGCCGTCGCGCTCGATGCGACGCAGCTCGGCGCAGCGGTGCTCCCGCTGCTCAACGGCGAGCGCGCACAGGTGGGCGCGCCGGCGCTCTCCCTCTCGACGACGCAGAGCGCGGCGAACGGGAGCGTCGTCCCCTACGCGTTCGGATCGGACGGGCACGCGGTCGAGCAAGCGATGCTCTACGTGATGGCCGGCTGGGAGCTCGATCCGGGCCCGCTCGTGCGCGAAGGACGCACGATCCAGATCGACGCGGGCCGCTCCACCGACGCGGGGCAGTGGCTCTTCCAAGCGCTCGAGACGCCGCTCGAGCGTTGGGTGCTCCTCGATCCGGAGGCGCGCGTGCTCGCGATCGGCGCCGCATCGAGCGACGGTGCGACGTTCGGCATCGCCTCGACGTATCGATTCTTCGATCGCGATCCAGCGAGCGATCGTGCCGCCGCCGAACGTGCGCTCGACGAGGCACGACGCGCGAGTGGAAGGCCACCCGCGGGTTTCGTCCAGCTCGCGCCGCTCGAGGACGCGACCGCCGCGATCGCGGAGCGCGATGCCGACCCGGCCCAGGCGCTCGACGACGCGCTCGCTCGGATCGTGCGTAGCTACACGTCCGCACGCGGCCACGTCTACGTCGCTTCGGTGCTCGAGCACGCGCCGTGGGACGCAGATCTGCTCGACGCACCACACGTCGGGATCGCGGTCCGCCACGCCCAGCCGAGCGGATCGGCGTGGGGCGTCTACGTGGTCACCGCCGTCGCGCTCCCGTGAGCGAGAAGCGCCGGCGAGCGTTCTTCGTCCGGCCGGGCTAACACGTGCTCCGGATGCACGCACAGGCCCGGTGTCTCGCCCTCGGGCTCGCGCTCTTGACGCACGCGAGCGTCGCGCGCGCGCAAGATATCGCGCCGATGCCCGACACGCGCGGGCTCGATCCGTCGTCGGCCACCGGATGCGCGCGCGGCATCACCGACGCATGCGTGAACGCCGGCGACACCGCCATGCACGCAGGCGACGGAGCGCGCGCGAGCATCCTCTACCGACGAGCAGCCGATCTCGCTCGACGCGCCTTGCACGTGCCTGCGCGACCGATGCCGCCGGGACGCATCCGCACCGTGGCCGCGGCGATCATGTCGCTCGAAGCGGCATGGCACCTCACCGTGGTGCGCGGCGCCGGCGCGCACGGCCAGCGCGCGATGGCGTTGTCGGCACAGCCGGAAGTGTTCGGAGACGCGGCGGTCGCGCACTGGAGCGGACGACGCGCGAACATCGCCGACGCATTCGGCGCCGTGCACCGCTGGACGCACTGCGAGAACGGCGCGTTCGCGAGCGGCGTGTGGGTCGGCGATCTGCGCCTGCTCGCTGCCGACGGCCCGTGCTGGCAGCTCACCTTCGCGTATCAGGACCTCGACTTCGCCGCGTTCGTCGACGACAACGGCCACGTCATCGCGCTCGTGCACATCCCCGAGGGTTGAGCTCGATTCTCTACCGGAGTGGTCTGCGGAGCGGAACCGACACAATGGTGTCGGCCCGGCTCGCCAGGCACTCCGGCAGAGATCAGTGGACCGTGCCGGTGCGCTTGGTGATGCCGCCGCGGACGTCGACCAAAGCGTGGGCGACCACGAACGCGCTCTCGTCCTCTTCGTTCACGATGCCGAGCACGCGACCCACCTCGAGGCGCGTGACGACGCTGCAGAGGATGTCGCGATCGGCGCCGCTGAGGCCGCCCGCGCCGCGATAGACGGTCACGCCGCGCCCGAGCTCGGTGGTGATGCGCTCGCGGATCTTCGCGCTCGCGGGCGAGACGATCGTGATGGCCGTGTACTCGTCGATGCCGTGGATCACGAAGTCGAGCGTCTTGCTCGCCGCGGCATACGTGAGGATCGAATAGAGCGCGGCGTCGGTGCCGAGCACGCTCATCGCGACGACGAAGAGCACGACGTTGAACGCGAGGATGACGTCGCCGACCTTGAAGAGCGCGCTGCGCTTGCTGATGAGCAGCGCGGCGATCTCGGTCCCGTCGAGCACCGCGCCGCCGCGCACCGCGAGGCCCACACCCGCGCCGATGAAGAATCCGCCGAAGACCGCGGTGAGCAGGAGATCGGGCGTGACGTCGGGGTAGTGAACGGTCTCGAGGACGAGCGCGAGCGCAGCGATCGCGAGCGTGCTGCGGATCGCGAACGCGGCACCGAGCTGACGCCAACCGAGCGCGACGAACGGCAGGTTCACGAGCGGCAGCCACACCGCGAGCGGCACGCCGGTCGTGCTCGTGAGCAGCATCGAGATGCCCGTCACGCCTCCGTCGATGAAGTGGCTCGAGAGCAAGAAGCCCTTCAAGCCCATGCCCGCCGAGAGCACGCCGAGCACGATGAAGATCGCGTTGCGGATCTCGCGGCCGATCACGCTGCGCTTCGTGGTCACTCGCTCACCCTAGAGCCTCGGCGCGGGCGCGCAAAGGGACGAGAGGAGATCGTTCAGTCTTCGTCCTTCTCGCGCAGCCCGAGCTCGCGCAGTTTCTGCGACAAGCTCTGGCGCGTCATCCCGATCGCCGTGGCAGTCTTGCTCACGTTGCCGCCGTGCGCGGCGAGCGCATCGCCCACCCAGCGTCGCTCGAAGCGCTCGATCGCCGCGCGGCGTGCCTCCGCATGCTGCGCACCGGGGTGCCATCGCGGAGCTTCACCCTCGAGCGCCGCGTGTGCGAGACCGAGATCCGACTCTTCGATCGCGTCCCCCGGCGCGAGCACGCTCGCTTGCTCGACGACGTGCTTGAGCTCGCGCACGTTGCCCGGCCACGGATGGCGCGCGAGCGCGGCGAGCGCCGCCGGCGCGAAGGGCTTGGGCGCCCGATGCAGGCGCGTCGCGAGCTCTTGCGCGAAGCGCGCGGCGAGCGAGGCGACGTCCTCCGGTCGCTCGCGCAGCGCCGGCAGCACGATCTCGACGACGCGCAGTCGATAGTAGAGATCCCCGCGGAAGCGATTCTGCTTCGCCTCCTCCGCGAGGTCGCGATGCGTCGCTGCGATCACGCGCGCATCGGTCTTGATCGCCGTCGTGCTGCCGACGCGCTCGAACGTGCGCGCCTCCAGCACACGCAGCACCTTGGCCTGCGTCGCGAGCGGCATGTCGCCGATCTCGTCGAGCAGGATCGTCCCGCCCGCGGCGGCCTCGAAGCGACCGATGCGACGCGCGTCGGCGCCGGTGAACGCGCCCTTCTCGTGCCCGAAGAGCTCGCTCTCGACGAGATCGGCGCTGATGGCCGCGCAGTTCACCGCGACGAGGGGTCGTGCGCGGCGCGCGCTGCGATCGTGGATCGCGCGCGCGACGAGCTCCTTGCCCGTGCCGCTCTCGCCGCGGATCAGCACGCCGAGATCCGTCTCGGCGACGCGCGCGATCGTGTCGAACACGCGTCGCATCGCCGGCCCCGATCCGACGAGCGCGCCTAGCCCTTGGTCTCGCGCGACACGCTCGAGCAGCAAGCGATGCTCGCGAGCGAGCCGCGTGCGCTCGAGCTCGCGCGCGATCACCAGGCGCAGCTCGTCGTTGTCGAAAGGCTTCGGCACGTAGTGCGAGGCGCCCTTCTGCATCGCTTCCACCGCGGCGCGCTCGCTGCCGTGCGCGGTGATCACGATCACGGGCGCTTCCTCGCGCGCGCGACGCGAGGCCGCGAGCACATCGAGGCCCGATCCGCCCTTGCCGAGATTCAAGTCCGTGAGCACGAGATCGAACGCACCGTCCTCGATCGCAGCGAGGCCTTCTTTCGCGCTCGATGCGAGCGTCACGTCGTAGCCCTCTTTCTCCAGCAGGCCCGAGAGAGCGAGGCGCATCGCGGCCTCGTCCTCGACGACGAGGATCTTCGTCACGACATCCCCATCGGCAGCGTCACGAGCATCGAGGTCCCATCCGCCGACGTCTTCTCCACGTGGAGGCTCCCGCCGTGCGCCGCACAGATCTTGCGCGCGATGCCCAGGCCCAGCCCCGTGCCCGCATCCTTGCCGGTCACCCACGGCTCGAACAGACGCGCACGCAGCTCGGGCGCGATGCCCGGCCCGCGATCCTCGATTCGGATCCACGCGGCCGCGCCGTCGAGCGAGGCGCCGCCTTGCACGCGCACCTCGCGCCGATCTTCGTCGACCTCGCGGGCCGCATCGGCCGCGTTCGTGAGCAGGTTCGCGAGCGCCCGTCGAAGCGCCTCGGGATCGGCGCGCACCGCGAGATCGGGCACGTCGCTCGCGACGCGCACACCGCTCGTTCGCTCGCGCGTCACGTCGATCGCCGAGGCGACCACGTCGCGCAGCCGCACGTCCACGAGCTGCACCGGCTCTTCGCGCGCGAAGCGGAGCAGGTGCGCGATCGAGACCTCGACGCGATCGAGCTCGGCCTCGGCCACGCGTGCGTACTCGGGCGTCGACTCCGCGCGCGGGTCTTCGCCGATCTGACGCACGAGGCTCTTGGCCGCCGCGATCGGATTTCGGATGTCGTGCGCGAGCGAGGCCGCGAGCCGCTCGACGTCTCTCTGATGCTCCACGCCGGCATGCCGGCGCTCGTCCGCAATCGCCGCGGGCACTTCGCGCGCGAGCTCCTCGGCGATCCATCGATCGCGCAGGCCCATCGCGAAGATCGCGACCGTGCCGTGGATCGCGAGGCCGATGCCCCACGCGAGCGCGACGATGATCGCGGCCGGCAGGAAGAGCACCGAGAGCAGCAAGAACACCATCACGTACACGACCGCGTGGATCGTGAACGCGATGCGATGCGCGGTGCGTCTGTGCGCGGCTCGCAATGCGCTATCGCTCGAGGCCATCGGCGCGAGCATACGACGCCAACGCGGGACGCGCGGCCTCGCTCGGCGCCAGCCCCATCGCGCGCCAGAGCGCGAGATTGCGCGGCGTCACGATCCCGCTCTCGCTCAGGATCGATCGAATGGGACCGAGCCCATCGACGATGCCCTGACGTGCATGCGGGCAGTCGCGGATCTCGCGCCGCGTCTGCGCCGGCACGCCATAGAGATCGAGCAGCCAGCGCGGCGGCACGATCATCTCCTGCACCATCGCCGCGAGCACGAACGGCGCGTGCACCGACAGCCGCGTGCGCTTCCACCAGCCCAGCTGCGGCACGTGCTCGCGCAGGTAGCTCCGCGCGAACGAGATGTGACGCGCCTCTTCGGTGACGTGGATGCGCATGATGGTGCGCAGGAGCGGATGGGTCTCGTCCGTGCGCGCGAGCTCGCGACGCTGCACGTGATCGATCGGCGCTTCTCCTCCGAGGACGTGCAGGAAGAAGAGCTCGGGGAACGTGCGCGCGAGCTTGGGGATGCGGAACGAGACGCGCCGCTCGATGCCCACGAGGCCGCGCACGGGCAGCCCGGCGCGCGCGATGAACTCCTGGAACATCAGCGAGTGCTGCGCCTCTTCGATGACCTCCTGATACGCGTAGCGGAGATCGGCCGACCCGGGCTGGCTCTCGAAGGCGAGCTCGAGCAGGCCGCGACAGAGGATCGACTCGAAGTCCATCCCGACGCGCAGCTGCGCGAGCGAGAGGTGCAGACCGATGCGCGCGCGCTGCGCTTCGGGGAGCGCGCGATACCAGGCGGTGCGCCCGAGACCTTCGAGAGGCTGCAGGGCGAAGCGCGGGTCTTCGATCTCGATGCGATGCTCGGGCGCGTCCCACGCGACGTCGGCGTACGCATCGGCATGCTTGGCGACCGACGCGCGATGCAGACGCGTGGCGAGCTCTTCGTGGGACGGGCGGCGGCGAGTGATCGTGCTCATGGGCGGCCGCTGGAGCAGCGCGCGTGCCGAGCGATTCGACCGCGATTTCGGGGTGCGCAGCGCGGCGACGTCAGGCGGCGCCCGACGCGTGTCAGGCGCCGGCCGTCAGGGTGCGACGGCGACGAGGTTGGTATCGATGAACCAGACGCGCGTCATCGTGCTGCTGAACGAATCGCCGGGCGTCAGAAGGGCGAGGCCTTCGCCGGGCAAGAGCAGCGAGCGAGCGACGCTTCCGTCGACCCCGGAGAGCGCGACGCGCGCAGCTTCGGTGAACGTCGTCCGATCGCACGCGATCAGCGCCGTCAGCGGATCGCCCGAGAACGTGCCTCCGATCGCGAGATAGATGCGATTGGTGCTCGCGTCGCCCACGCCGCCTTGCACCGACGCGGTTCCGGTCCCGCTCGAGCCCGTCGGCGTGCATCGTCCGACACGCGTCATCGTCTGCGGGTTCACGGCGTCGCCGCTGCTGCCGACGACGTACTGACCGTCGAACGAGATCGTCGTCTGGAACCCGCTGATCAGGCTCGAGTAGTCGTGACCGCCCGTCACGCCCGACGCGCCGATCGTGAAGCGCGTGAGGTCGAAGCCGGTGTCCTGGTTGTTGAAGCCGATGATCGTGGTGTCGCTCAGCGCGACGATCGAGTCGCCGCCGCGCCCCATGAACTCTGTCGTCGTGGCGCCGCGCGGGACGCCTTCGTCGTACACCGCGAGGCTGTCGTAGTAGGACGACGACTCCATGCGCGCGACGGCGAGACCGCCCGACGGAAGCGCGGCGAGCGCGCCCGGTGCGAGTGCGTCGCCGAAGCTCCCCGTGCCGAGCGTGAACGTCGTGCCCGCGACGTGGGTGTCGAGATCCAGCGGACGGACGCCGTTCGCGCCCGAGAGGCCGACCCACACGCGCGCTCCGTCTCCGTCGAGCGCGAGCGACGTCGGCTCGCTGCCCACGAACGCCGACCACGTGATCGTCGCCGTGTGCGGATCGATGGCGACCACGCTGTTGCCGCGAATGCCGGCCGATCCTGCGACGCTCGCGAGCACGACATCTCGCGACGCGTCGTACACGATGTCGTTCACGTCGAGCGCGAGCGAGCGCGTCGTGACCGTGCACGTGCCGCACGAGAGCACGGCGCCGCAGGGATCGATCGCTTGCCCGCAACGGATGCCGATGGCGTCGCAAGAGCCGCACGCACGCGCCCCAGCATCGGGGCGCGGACCGGCATCGATGCGCGGGCCAGTATCGGGGCGCGGGCCGGTGTCGGGACGCCACGCATCGACGGGGCCCGCGTCGATCACCGCCGCGTCCGGGCGCGATGCCTCGCACTCGCACGCGCCGAACGCGCCGGTCGCATCGCACACCTGCGCGCCCGAAGCGCCATCGGTGCAGCTGCACGCGGCGCTCTGGCCGGGGACGCACGCGGGCGCGTCGCACAAGCACGCGCTGAACGTGCCCGCGGCATCGCACGTCTCGGCGCCGAGACGTCCGGTCGAGCACGTGCAGCCCATCGTCTGGCCGGGCGTGCAGTCCGGGCCCGGTCCGCCCGCGCAATGACAGGTGCCGAACACTCCGTCGGCCGTACAGAGCTGCATGCCGCGAGAGCCATCGGTGCAGCTGCACGCCGCGCTGCTGGCGGGCGTGCATCGACCGGCCGTGTCGCCGCACGCGCACGCGCCGAACGCGCCGTTCACGCACGTCTGCGCTCCACGCATGCCCGACGCGCACACGCACGCGGCCGTCGTCGCGCTGGTACACGCGGGCGGATCGACGTGCGCGACTCCGCACGCGAGACATGCCCCGACCAGCGCCGCCCCCACCCACCCCCGGATCGACATGCGAAAACGATAACCGCTCCGACCAGAATCCGGCCAGTGGTCACCGCCGAGCGGCCCCACGCGACCCGTCGCGGCTGGATCTGCTGCCTCCGTGTCGCATCTCGCCACCGTCGGAGCGGCACTCGGCTTGCGACCTCGGCTCACCGTGCGCCGATCGTCCTTCGTGCTCTGCCTCGTCCTCGTCGCCTGTTCCGCGGCGCCCGAGCAAGAGGGCGAGCTCCAGGATCGTTGCGAGATGCCGCCCGTCGCGTCGGTCTCGCAGCCCGCGGACGTGACCATCGAGGCGCTCTCCAGCATCTCGTGCGGCTCGCACACCGACACCGGTTACCGCGACGGATCGGCGTTCACGATCACGGTCGTCACCGTCGACGGCAAGCCGGTCGAGCGCGAGACGGCGAACGCGTACTACGTGATGGCGCAGGCCGCGGAGCGCTCGGGCATCGAGATCCGGATCGTCTCCGGGTTCCGCACGATGGCCGAGCAGGAGCACCTCTACTACTGCTACACGAGCTGCACCTGCAACAGCTGCAACCTCGCGGCGCGCCCCGGCTACTCGAACCATCAGAGCGGCCACGCGCTCGATCTCAACACGTCCGCGCCCGGCGTCTACTCGTGGCTGACCGCGCACGGCGCCGCGTACGGATTCCGTCGCACCGTGCCGAGCGAGATCTGGCACTGGGAGTGGTGGGGCGGCGGACCGGGCGGTGGGCCGTGTGGTGGCGCGCCTCCACCCGACGCCGACGGCGACGGCGTGCGCGCCGATCGCGACTGCGACGATCACGATCCACATCGATTCCCCGGCAACCACGAGACGTGCGACGGCGTCGACAACGACTGCGACGGTCACGTCGATCAGGGCCTGACGCGCGCATGCGGCACCGACGTGGGCGAGTGCGCCCTTGGGACGCAGACGTGCAGCGCGGGCGACTGGGGAAGCTGCGTCGGCGGCGTCGTGCCCGTGCCCGAGAGCTGCGATCGCCTCGACGACGACTGCGACGGAAGCGTCGACGAGGATCGCGTGTGCGAGCGCGAGGAAGCGCTGCTCGCGCCCGGCACCGAGAGCCCGACGCTGGAGAGCGACGTCGACGGCGACGGACGCGCCGATGCGTGCGCGATCGTGCACGGCGTCTTCACGTGCCTGATGGGCGGCCCGCACGGCATGGAGCGCGTGATGACGGGGCCCGCGATGGCCACGATCGACGCGAACGAGGCCGCACGCATCCGCATGGCGGACGTGGACGGAGACGGACGCTCGGACGTCTGCGCACCCGACGGCGATCACCTCGCGTGCTTCGGCGCGGGCGCGGCAGCGCTCGATCGCGCGATACCCGGCCCGTCGATCTCGGCGACGCTGACGAACCTCGAGCTCGCCGACATCGACGGCGACGGGCGTCTCGACGTCTGCACGCGCGATGCGAGCGGCCTCTCGTGTCAGCTCGCGAGCGGTCACGGCTTCGATCGGCTCGTGCGGCTCGAGGCGCTCTCCGATGCGGGCGGCTACTCCGATCCGATCCACTACGCGACGCTGCGCTTCGGCGATCTCGACGGCGATGGTCGGGCCGATCTCTGCGTGCGTAACGCCGCCGGCGTCGACTGCTATCGATCGCTCGGCGATCACTTCGACTCGCTGATCCGCGGCCCACGCTGGAGCGACGCGGACGGTTGGGACGTGCTGCCGCGCTGGAGCACGATCCGCATGATCGACGTCGACGGAGATGCGCGCGCCGATCTCTGCGGGCGCGACGCCGATCGCTTCGTGTGCGTGCGCTCGAGCGGCACGAGCTTCGCGCAGACGTTCGAAGGGCCGGCGATGCCGGACGCGGACGGCTGGGATCGCCCCGAGCTCTACACGACGATCCGCATGGCCGACGTGAGCGGTGACGGTCACGCAGACGTGTGTGCGCGCACGACGGCCGGCGTGCGCTGCTGGCTCTTCGATGGTCGCGGCTTCGATCGCCTCGTGAACGGCCCCGCGCTCGACGATGCGAGCGGCTGGACTGCGGCGTCGCGCTATCGCTCGATCCGTCTCGCCGACGTCGATGGAGACGGCCGCGCCGATCTCTGCGCGCGCGCCGCCGACGGTCTGCGCTGCTTCACGTCGAACGGCGCCGGCTTCGATCGCGAGTGGATCGCGCCGGCGTTCAGCGACGCGGCCGGTCTCGGCGGATCGGTCGCGTGGGCGAGCATGCGATTGGCAGGCGGGCACGCAGGCGCTGCAGCAGCGGTGACGTCGCTCGCGGGCGGGTGCAGCATCGGCCACGGCCGCAGCGGTCTGTTCGGGCTGGTCGTCGCGCTGACCGCGATGCTCGTGAAGCAGCGCCGGCGTCCTTCGCCACGATGAGGGGCAAGCGAGCGCCGAAGCCTTGCTGGACGAACTGCGCGAACGTCTCCACGCCGGCCTCGTCGTCCACCGGAAAACGGCGGCTTGAAGGCCTACGTCGAGTCCAACTTCGTGCTCGAGCTGACGCTCTCGATTTCGTCCGTGCGCCGCCCCCGGGCCGATGAGGATCGTCGACGTCGGCCGAGCTCGAGCCTCGACGAGATCGGGCAGGTCATCGGCGGCAGCGGCATCATGGGCCAGGACATCGGACGCTCAGGCCGCGGTGAACGTCGGATCTTCGCCGTCGAGCTGCGGCAGAAGGCTCACGAACGCTTGGTCCTGCACGCCCGAGTGATCGAAGACGAGCGTGCGGTGTCGATCGCCGTTCACCAACGTGACGGTGAAGAGCGCCTCGTGGTTCGGCGCGTCGAGCGCGAACTGATCTTCGAAGTCCTCGTCGATCAAGAACCGAGAGAGCTCTTCGATCCGCGCATCCGGATCGTCGCAGCGCACGCTCACGAGCGGGCGGTCGGTGCACGTGATCGCGCCGATCTTCGCCAGGACCTCGCGTAGCCACTCGCCGCCCAGATCGAAGCCGCCGCCCCAGAAGAAGACGAGTCGATCCACGCGCAGCACGTGCGCCACGTCCGCGAACGCGCCCTTCAGCAGGAAGCGTGCGTCGCGATGGTCGGGCCATGCGACGCCGTGCTGCTCGCCGAATGCGACGAGCGGCGCGGGGATCGTCGCCGGATCCCACGGCGCTGCGTGCGAGCGCTCGAAGGCGACGTACGCCGCGAGCAGCTCGGTCAGCGCGCGCTCGATGCGCTCCGCATCCGCGATCGATCCGGCCTCGGCCGCCTGCATGATCATGTTGCCCATGTCGCGCGAGCCTATCAGTGGTGGGCGCGCCCGAAGCCTGGATCCAGCTCGGCGATCGCGACGCCGGTGAGGATCGAGAGCAGCAGCATACCGAGCGTCGCGCACAGCAGCGCGAGCCCCGCGCCTCCCGAGATCAGCGCACCGATCGCCCACTGTCGCGCGGGATCGCTCTTGTCGAGCGCCTTCGTGCCGCGCCATCCGAGAAGCGCCGCTGCGGGCCATCCAATCAAGCACGGCAGCATCGAGATCACGCTCACCCCCGCGGTGAACGGGATGAGGCATCCGGAGACGAGCAAGAGCAGATACGCGCCGACGCCGAGCACGAGCCCCGTACGGGCCATGCCGCGCGTGAAGACCGGCTGGCTCACTGCAGGCCGAGACGACGTGACGTCGTCTGACCGGCCGTGATGTCGACGTCGTAGGTCTCGCTGACGTGCGCTTCGGGGTTCACGAGGTGCAGCGAGTGGTGGCCGGCCGAGAGCGGCACGCGCACGAGCGGCGTGTCGCCGAGATCACGACCGCCTTCGGTCACGTGCGTCCACGGCGAGGTGATGAGCGAGAGATAGCCGTCACCGCCGCTCGCCGCCGGCGCGCTCGTGGGCGGCGGAGGCGGAGGAGCGATCGCGACCTCGACGTGCGTCGGATCGGGCGCCGCGGTGACCGGACGGCGATGTGTCGTGTGATGGGATCCCGGCTCGCCCTCGCTCGTCGGCGCGAGCACGACGCCGGTCGTCGGCGCGGGAGCGATCACGCTCGGATCCGGCGCGAGCGCGGTCGACGGCGCGGGCGTGCCCGAGACCACGACGACGCCGACACCCGTGGGCGAGCTCTCTTCGGCTGCACCTGCCGAGAGACGCGGCCACACCACGAAGCCGAGCACACCGAGGAGCGCGAGCGCGCCGAGCGCGACGAGCCAGATCGCGAACGGACGTCGCTCGTCCTTCTTCGGCGGCATCGCTCCGAAGGGAGACGTGCCCGGAGGCGGCGTGAGCTCCTGCGAGCCCGACATCATCGGCGGCGCGATCGCGCCCTGCGGCACCGGGCCCGGCATCGGCGTGGGGTACGGCGCCATGTACGAGTTCGTCTGCAAGTAGCCCGGCGGCGGCGTGTGCCCGCCGTAGTTCGGTTGGTTGGGGGCGTAGTTGCCCTGCCCGACCACCATCCCCGGATTGCTGGGCATCGGCGTCGGATACGGCCCGCCCGCGACGTGCTGATGGCTCACGCGCGGCGAGAGCGAGATCCCGCTCGGCGTCATGTACGGCACCGGCGTCTGTGGCTGGCTCGGTGGCCCGACCGGCACTTGCAGACTCTGCATCTCGGCGCTCGCCGAGATCGCGTTGCCCTCCACGAGGCGCTGCACCGTCTTGTCGGAGCGCTCCACCGCCGCGAGGCACTCGGCGATCTTCGCGCGGTGCACCTTCACGGCTTCGCCGAAGCGCTCCTGCATGAGCTTGGCGATGTCGCGTCGCTCCGCGCGATCGGGCGCCGTGTCGAGATAGCGCTCGAGGTCGTCCTTGAACTCGAACGCCGTCTGGTAGCGCTTGCTCACGTCGCGCTCGAGGGCGCGCAGCGCGATGCGATCGAGCTCGGCCGGGATGCCCGGTACGACGCTCGAAGGCGGATGGATCACCGCGGTCAGCGTCTCTTGCAGCGTCGCGAGCTCGTTGTGGCTCTTGAACAGTCGCCGCGACGTGAGCATCTCCCAGAACACGACGCCCATCGCCCAGACGTCGGCGCGCGCATCGACCGGCGTCGCGAGCGCCTGCTCGGGCGCGATGTACGCGTACTTGCCTTTGACGACGCCGGTGCGCGTCTCGACCACGTTCGACGCCGCCTTCGCGATGCCGAAGTCGAGCAACTTCACGACACCGTTGTAGGTGACGAAGAGGTTCTGCGGAGAGATGTCGCGGTGCACGACGCCGAGCTTCTGTCCGTCGTACGCGGTGAGCTCGTGCGCGTAGCCCAGACCGTCGAGCGCGTCGGCGACCATGCGCGCGACGAGCCCCGGCGGCAGCGTCTCGCCGCGCTGACCCGTGATGCGCAGGAGGCGCTCGAGGCCCTGGCCATCGAGGTACTCCATCGCGAGGAAGTGCTGCCCGTTGGCCTCGCCCACTTCGAGCGTCTGCACGCAGTGCGGATGATCGAGCTGAGCGGCGAGGCGCGCCTCGTCGAGGAACATGTCGACGAAGCCTGGCTCGGCCTCGAGGTGCGCGTGCATGCGCTTGATGACGACGAGCTTTCGGAAGTTGCCCTTCCCGCTCATCACCGCGAGGTTCACCTCGGCCATGCCGCCGTGGCCGAGCTTGCCGATCAGCACGTACTTGCCGAACGGAACCGCGGGGACGGCCGTGACCGTGTAGCCCTTGGTCTCCGCCGACGCGATCGCTGGATTTCTCTCGGCCGGAACGCTCATGGAACCGTCTCTGATTGTCCCGTCCCGCGGGGGATCAAGTCAAACGGTGTCGTCACGGCAGCAGAGGACCGCGCCCAAAAGGAAACCGGCGCTCGGACTCCCACCATAGTGGGCTCACGAGCGCCGATCGATCACTCGGCCGGAAGGGTCCGGAGGATCAGTTGCAGGTCGGGTTCACGCAGAAGCCGTGGATGTCACCGGGGTTCACGCCCATCGGGAGCGTGGCGCCGGCGCCGAACACGGTCGTGGCATCGCGCAGGTCGCAGACGTAGCTGAGCAGACCGGCGCCGACGCACTGCGAGTCACCCGTGCACGGGACCTGGCACGAGCGCACGAACTTGTCGCACAAGAGCGTGCTGGGATTGCCAGCGACCGCGTGCCCATCCGAACAGTGGGCCGTGGGGGTCCCGGTCGTGACGTTGACGGTGTCGTCCGTCGGATTGCAGAAGGATCCGAGCTGCGCCGCTTCACCCGAGGCCGGCAGAATCGTCTGGTCGCACTCCAGGCGAATCTCGGCGCCCGTGATGGGCATCAGGTTGCTGAACGCGATGCGCTGGCTGCAGCCGGCCGGCAGGTCCGAGAACCCGCCGAGGTTCATCGGGCCGTCGTCGTAGACCCAGCCGGGCGTGACGCCGCCCGCGACGCCGCCCGCGCCCGCGCGGCCGACCTGTCGGACGCGGCAGACCTCGCGAGTGACCGGGACCCCGCCGGCGCCCGTCGTCGTCTCGGTCCGCGCGAGCGTGTACGTCGTACCGGCTTCCGGGAGATCCGAGCAGTGGGTCACGCTGCCGTCGGACGGCAAGACCTCGAGCACGTCGCAGTTCACGTTGCCGTCGGCGTCGGGGTTCAGCTGACGCGGCAGGCAGGCGCCGCCGAGCGCGTTGGCGATGCGGGCGACGAGGATGTCGATGGCCGGACCGAAGTCCGTCTGGCAGATCGACTGCACGACGCCGCCGACGCGCTGCGTGAAGTCGACGAGCCGGCGCGCCGGATAGGCTTCACCCGAGGTGCTGCTGCACGCGGCCACGAGGTAGCCGGGCATCGTCGAGAGGACGTTCGCCATGCGCGGATCGTTGAGGACCGCCGTGAGGTTCATCGAGCCTTCACCGTTGGCCGGGTCGTCGACGAGGTCCTCCGGCACGCCGGCGATCGTGATGACGACGAGGCGCTCCGGATCGGACTCGACCGTGCGCAGCGCGTCGACGTAGCGCTGGACGTCGTACTGGTAGTCCGGGTTGAACGGCACGCGCGTGTTGAGGTCGTTCGGCATGAACGTGATCGACGGATCGAAGATGTCGGAGTTCGACACCGAGCCGTCGTCCTCGTCGGTGACGATCATGATCGCGAGCACCGAGTTGTCGCGGACGAAGCCGGAGTTCTCGCCCGTCGGGTTGCCGTGCGCGGGCGTGCCCGAGAGGTACGGACCCGTCGGGGGCGCGTAGCTCGGGTCGACGAGGGCCTTCATCACCATCTCGAGATCTTGCTCGAGACCGCAGCCGCCCGTGCCGAGCTCCGTCTGGCAGGTGAACTGACTGACGAGCGTGTTCACGTCGGTCGTGCCGCGCGTGAAGTCGAGGAAGAGCGGAAGGCCGCCGGGCGCGCAGGTCGCCGCCGTGCCCGTACGGCGCGACGTGGCTTCCGGCATGCTCAGCAGGCCGTCGTCGCCCGCGAGACTGGAGCAGATGCCGGCGCCGGCGCGGCCGAGGCCGCCGCCGTCCTGCGTGATGACGCCGATGTGCATGCTGCGGACCGGCTGGAAGTCCATCACGCCGACGCCCGGGCGCGACGTGCCGGCCTCGAGATCGCCCGAGGTCAGGATCTGCACCAGACGCGGGATCTGCATGCGGATGGCGGCCTGCTCCTCGACCATCGTCGGCGAGCTGTCGATCATGAAGAGCATGTCGAGCGTATCGATGCCCTGGACGCGGATCGTCTCACCGACCGTCGTGCGCGTGCACGGATCGACCGGGGCGAGGCTCCGCTCGAAACAGCTGCTCATGACGAGCAGGAAGGCCAGGGGCATGACGATACGGAGCATGACCCGCCGGATTTGAACGGCCGAGTGCTTCACGGGGTCCTCCTGAGATCGCTCGCTCGATGTGCGGGCATGACGTGGTGGCTGTGCAATGGTCGATCCATCGAACAAACCGGCGGCGACGGTAACATTCTCGTTCGGAGATCGCCACCATCGTTGGCGGCTAGGGCGTCGGGGGCTCGGACAAGGGGGTCGAAGAGGGCGAAGGTGTCGCAGCCAGCCCCGGCGCGATGGCCTCGAAACGCACGTCCCACATGCCGACCGCCGTCTCGAGGTCGATCAGCGCGTGCCCGTGGGCCGCGAGCGCCGCGTAGTAAGCAGCATAGACGTCGTTGACCGTGCGCTGGGCGACGAGCACCGCGACGAGGCTCGCGCCGCCGTGCTCGTACTGGTAGCGCGTCGCATCGAGCACATGCACGGCGTCGGCGATCACCGACTCGTCGAAGAGAGCGCGCGCCTGCACGGAGGCCTCGTATCGCGCGAGATCCTGCCGGATCTCGACCTCGAGACGCTGGCGCGCCTGCTGGTATCGCGCGGTCGCCGCGTCCTCCATCGCCGTCGCTTCGTCGATCTCACCGTGCCAGAAGAGACGGAACGGGATGGGGATGGCGATCTGCAGGCCGACGGCCGTGTAGTCGGTCTGCCCGTACTGGGTGTCGGTGCCGGGCGCCGAGTACAGGATGCTGCCCATGATGTCGATCGCGCCCCAGCGCTGGGCCTCGGCCAGGCGTCGCTGCGCACGGGCGGCGTCGATGTCGAGCTGGACGCGGCGCAGATCGGGGCGGTTCGCCATCGCCTGATCGACCAGCTGCGAGAGGACGAACGTGCGCGTGGCCATGCGCAGGTCGCCGTCGGGCATGAAGCTGGTGTCCGGCCCGTCCTCGACACTGAGGAGCGCGGAGAGACCCGCGATCGACGCACGCGCCTGGCCCTCGGCCGTCAGGACCTGCGCGCGGAACATCTGCGCTTCGACGCGCGACTGTACGAGCTCGACGTCCCCGATCGCGCCCGCCGTGACGCGCGCCTCGTTCATGGCGACGAGCGCCTCGAGGCTCGTGAGCGTCGCGCGCAGACGATCGAGATCGAGCTGCGTCGCGAGCGCGTCGACCCAGACGCTGCCGGCCTGGCCGCGGAGCGTTCGGATGGCGTCTTCGACGCCCGCGCCGGCTTGCGAGACGCCGACGCGCGCGACGTCCATCCGGCCGCCCTGTTGATCGCCGAGCTCGATCGGTACGTCGATCGAGCCGCCGACGACGGTCGGGAGCTGACTGAGACACGGGACGGCTGCCGCGCCCATCGTGCCGACGGCGCCCGTGTTGTAGTGACAGGTCAGATCATGGTTCCCATCCGTGTCCGTGCGCTGCTCGGTCCGCGTCGGATGCGAGATATCGAAGCTGAGCAAGCCGCCCGAGATCGTCGGATCGGGCAGCCGCGCGCCGATCTGGATGCGCGCCTCCGCCGCCGTCACGTCGCGCCGGCTCGCCGCGAGATCGAGGTTCCGCGCGATCACGCGATCGAGATACGTCGAGAACGTGATCGTCGGCGTGGCCTGCGCAGAAGCGGCGACCGGGATCGAGAGCACGAGCGTGAGCGCGAGTGCGCGAAGGATCATGTCTCCTCCTCGGGCGGCTCGCTGCTGGGCCGCTTCAGATCGGGCTCGAGCGACACGCGACCTTCCTGCGCCTGACGCGCGAGCTCGGCCAGCGGCGCGGGCGGCACCATCGTCATCGGGCCGAAGCCCGTGCCCGGACGGCGACGACGATCCTGCCAGCGCTCGATGACGTAGTAGAGCGCCGGCAGCACCAGCAGCGTGAGCAGCGTGTTGCTCAACAGACCCCCGACCACGACGGTCGCGAGCGAGCGCTGCACGTCGGAGCCGATGCCGTGCGCGAGCGCCGCGGGCAGCATGCCGAGACCGGCGACGGTAGCCGTGAGGAGCACCGCGCGGAATCGTCCGTGCGCGCCCTGGATCACCGCATCGGCGAGCCGCAGCCCGTCCTCGCGCAGCGCGTTGACGCCCGAGACGAGGATCACGCCGTTCTGCACCGACACGCCGAAGAGCGTGATGAAGCCGACGGCGGATGCGACGTTGAGCGTCATGTCGCGCAGGTGCAGCGCGAACATGCCGCCGAGCATCGCGAGCGGACAGTTGGCGAGGATGAGCCCCGCCTGCCGCAGCTTGCCGAACGCGCCGTAGAGCAAGAGGAAGATCAGCGCGAACACGATCGGCAAGATCAGCCCGAGCCGGCGCGCCGCGCGCTGCTGGTTCTCGAACTGACCGCCCCACACGACGCTCATCTCTTCGGGGATGTCGACGTCGTCGTGCAGACGCTGCTGCGCCTCGGCGAGGAACGACGAGAGATCGCGCCCGCGCAGGTTGAGCTTGACCGTGAGATGCCGTCGCCCGCGCTCGCGCGTGATGGTGCTCTCGCCGCTCGTCGTCTCGATCCGTGCGATCTGCGCGAGCGGAACGCGTGCGCCGCTCGGCGTCTCGAGCGTCAGCGCGCCGATCTCTTCGGGGCTGTCGCGCACCTGCTCGGGGAAGCGAACCGCGACGTCGTAGCGGCGCTCCCCGTGATAGATGACCGCCACGCCGGCGCCGCCGATCGCGACCTCGATGAGCTGCGCGACGTCCTGCACGTTCACGCCGTACCGAGCGGCCGCTTCGCGATCGACGACCACTTGCAGCTGCGGCAGCGGCGGCTCCTGATCGATCGCGACGTCGGTGGCACCGGGCACGGCGCTCAGGACCTCGACCATGTGTCGCGCGACGTTCCGGCCTTCGGTCAGATCGTCGGCGAAGAGCTTCACGACGAGATCCGAGTGCGCGCCGGAGATCTTGTCGTTCACGCCGTCGATCATCGGCTGCGAGAAGCCGAACGTGATGCCGGGGATCCGGCGCAAGCGCACCGCGAGCCGATCGATCAGATCGTGCTTCGTCATCCCCTCGGGCCACGTCTCGTACGGATTGAGGCCGATCGAGCACTCGATGTGCGACGGCGTCCACGGATCCGTTCCGTCGTCGTTGCGCCCGAGCTGCGTGACCATGTAGCTGACCTGCGGCTCGGCCCGCACGGTGTCGCGGATCTCGTCGGCGATGCGGCTCGCCGACTGGAGCGAGAGGCCCGGCGGCAGCTGCACCTGCAGCCAGATCGAGCCTTCGTCGAGCTCCGGAAGGAACCCGCGACCGACCGTGAGCGCGAGCACGACGGCGATCACGGCGGCGATGGCGCCCGGGATCAGCGCGATGAGCGGTCGCTCGACGATGCGGACGACGGCCTTGTGATAGCGCGCTTCGAGCCAGACGAGCACGGGGTTGTGCCAGGGCTTGGCCGGCTTGCGGAACGCCGTGAGCGAGAGGCCCGGCAAGAGCAGCATCGCGATCAGCAGCGCGCCGAGCAGCGCGTAGCCGAGCGTGAACGCCATCGGCGTGAAGAGCTTCCGCTCGACGCGCTGGAACGCGAAGAGCGGCAGGTACGCCGTAATGACGATGATGCATCCGAAGAAGAGTGGGCGTGCGACGCCGCTCGCGGTCCGCGCCGCGGCCTCTTCGGTCATCTCGTCGTTCGGATGTTCTTCGCGCCATCTCAAGAGCGCTTCGACGATGACGATCGCGCCATCGACGATGATCCCGAAGTCGATCGCACCGAGCGAGAGCAGGTTCGCCGGCACGTTCGTCAGATGCATCAAGATGAACGCGAAGAGCAGCGAGAGCGGGATCGTGAGCGCCGTGATGAGCGCGCTGCGGAAGCTGCCGAGGAACACGATCAGCACGATCACGACGAGGCTGATGCCCTCGAACATCGTGTGCGAGACCGTGTGGAGCGTCGTGTCCACGAGCCACGTGCGATCGAGGTACGACACGATCTGCACGTCGGGCGGCAGGATGCCCGGGTGATCGGGCGTACCGTTCAGGAGCGCGACCTGCGCGTGGACGGCCTCCAGCACGACGCTGGGGTTCTGCCCGCGGAGCAAGAGCACGATCCCGCTCACGCCGTCGGGCGTGTCGATGGGCGGCGTGCCGTCGTCGATGCCGAGGATGCCGTTACGCGGCATGCCGGCGGTGTGCAGCTCGCCGAGGTTGCGCACGAAGACGGGCGTGCCCTCCTGCTCGGACACGACGATGTTGCCGAGGTCCTCGAGGTTGCGCACGAGGCCGATGCCGCGGACGACCAGGCCTTGATCGCCGCGCACGAGCACCGAGCCGCCGGCGTTGGCGCTGTTGTGCTGGATGGCGAGGATGACCTCGTCGAGCGAGAGGTTGTACTGGATGAGCCGATCGGGCTGCAGGATCAGCTGGTACTGCAGCGTCTCGCCACCGAAGTTCGTGACGTCGGCGATGCCGGGGATCGATCGGAGCGCGGGCACGACCACCCAGCGCTGCAGCTCGCGCAGCTGTCGCTCGTCCTGCGTCTGGCTCTGCAGCGTGTAGCGGTAGATCTCGCCGATGGGCGAGGTGAGCGGATCGAGCTCGGGCGCCGCGCCATCCGGCATGTCGACCTGCTGCACGCGCTCGGTGATGCGCTGGCGCGCGAAGTAGTCGTCGATGCCGTCTTGGAAGACGAGCGTGAGCATCGAGAGCCCGAACGTGCTGCGCGAGCGCATCACCTCGAGGCCCGGCGTGCCGTTGAGCACGCGCTCGAGCGGGATCGTGATCTGCTGCTCGACCTCTTCGGCCGCGTGTCCGGGCCACTGCGTGATGACCTGCGCCGTCGTGTCGGCGATGTCCGGATAGGCCTCGATGGAGAGCTCTTGCCAGCTCATCCAGCCGAAGACGCCGAGCAGCACGAAGAGCGCCGCCGCCAGCCATCGGCGAATGATCGCGATGCGTACGATGCTCTCGATCACGTGCGCGCCTCGATCAACGTGCGCTCACAGCAGCTGGAGCAGCACGGCGTTCTGGACGACGACGCGGTCGCCCGGCGCCAGATGTTGCGTGACGACCAGATCGTCGCCGACGGGCGGACCGAGCGTCACGGCACGCTCTTCGAACGTCCACGGATGGTCCGGCAGCTCGACGTAGACGACGTTCTCGTCGCCGCGCGTGATGACGGCCGTGCTCGGCACGACGATCTCGGGCCGCGCGGTCTCTTCGAAGGTGACCTGCGCGAACATGCCTGGGTGCAAGCGGAGATCGGGATTTTCGAACGCGATGCGCACCGGCAGCGTTCGTGTCTCGGGATCGAGCAAGTCGCCGACGTAGAGCACCTGCCCGGGCACGGGCGCGTCGGGATACGCGGCGAGCTCGGCGTTGACCTGCATGCCGACGCGCACGCGAGACAGATCGCGCTCCTGCACGTCCGCCGTGACCCAGACGGTCGAGAGATCGGCGATCGTCATGAGCGTCTCGGCGAGGTCCGAGCGGAACTCGCCCATGCTCACGTGCAGCTCGACCACGCGGCCCGAGATCGGAGCGCGCACGGTGAGCGGCCTGCCGATCGCGCCGGTGCGCACGCCGAGCAGACGAAGACGACTGTGTGCACGCTCGAGCTCGGCGGTGGCGATCTCCTGCTGCGTCTGCGCGTTCTCGAGATCGGCGCGCGCGGCGATGCCGTGCGAGGAGAGATCCTGCTGACGCGTGAGGTTGCGGTTGGCCTGTGCGAGGCCCGCTTCGGCGTCGAGGAACTCGCTCTGCGCCTGTCCGAGCTCGGGCGAGTCGACGGTGAGCAACGTGTCGCCCTGCCGGACCTCCTGGCCGAAGTGCACGTTGAGCGAGACGATGCGGCCCGGCAGCGGCGGCGTGACGCGCGCGATGCGGGCCGGATCGGCCTCGACGTGCGCGGGCGCTTCGAGCGCGCGGCGAACGGGACGCGCTTCGAGCGCCTCGATCGTGAGCCGCTCGCGCAGCGGAGAGCCCTCCGGGATCGTGACGTGCCCTTGTGCGTCGCGCGTCATCGCGGGACCGGCGGGCTGCTCCGCGGCCTCGACGTGCGACGCCTCGTGACCGCACGAGCACGCGAGGCAGCTCGGCAGAAGAGACACGACCAGAGCCGCGACGAAGGCGCGCATGAAGCGATGGTGGCGGGATTGACGCATTCCGCCGAAGATCGCAAGGTTTCTGCCGTAGATCGGGGCAAATGGGGGCAAGCGGCCGACAGGCAGTGAGCTTGCTGACAATGCGGAGCCCGCCGCTCTCGTGCGAGCCTGATGGCCGATGAAAGACGACGTCCGCACGAAGTACGCGTGCCCTGCATGCGGCGCCTCGTCGGGTGTGACCGTGCTCGCGGTCGAAGTGCCCGATGTGCTGCGGGAGCCTCCTGTGCGGCGCGCTCGGCGCCGTCACGACGTTCGCCCCCACGATGATCTCGATCGTGCCCGCGCTCGTGGCGATCGGGCTCGTGATGAACGTCGTCCGCCACGCGCGCTCTCAGCCGCGGCGCGTCCTGGCCATCACCGTGGTGCAGCTCGCCGTCATCGTGATGGTCGTCTCGATCTGGTGGTGGCGACCGACGTGGGTGCCGATCGTCGTCCATCGCCGACACGGTACGGAACGCGCTGAGCGTCCCGGGCCAGTGGCTCGAGCACGGCACGCGACAGCTGCGCTTCGATCCGGACGCGACGGCCTACCGCGGATGACGGCCGCTCACGGGTCCTTGCGGCCGAAGAGCGCGCCCGACGCGCGTCCCGCGATGGCGCCGACGATCATCCCGATGACGTTTCCCGCGAGCGCACGCATCACCTTTCCGATGATGTAGAGCCCACCCTCGTCGCTGCCCGGCTCGATGCTCCAACCGATCGCGGCCCCGATGACGGCGCCGAGGCAGAGGCCGATCCACAGGCCTCGCAGGCCCGGCTCGCGACGGCGCGGCGGCGTGGTCATGAGCGGAGCATCTCACGAACCGTCGGGGCGGGCGGCGCATGACAGCACGTTCTTAGCGCAGCGCCGGGCATACTCCGGCCCATGTCCGGAGCCTCCACCGAAGACGCCGCACCGAAGACCGCACTCGTGGTCGCCGATCTCTCGTCGCTCGATCACGCGCTGCAGAAGGACGACGCGGCGCTGAAGGACGCCGTGTGCAAGCTGCGGCCGGCCGACATCGGACGCGATCTCTCGCGGCGCACGGTGGACGCGGGCCGCCGTATCGTTCACGCGGCCTCGGAGCGCAACGCAGCGCTCATTCTCCGGAGCACGCACGCGGGCATCGCGGCATCGATCGTCGCGTCGATGGACCCGCAGCACGCCGAGACGCTCCTCGGCCACATGACCACCGAGCGGCGCATGGCGATCGTGTCTCGCCTCGAGGAGGCCGACCGTCAGAAGCTCGAGGCGCGGTTCGAGGAGCCGCGGCGATCGCGCATCACGCATCGCCTGGCCCTGCCCGAGGGTGCGCTCGGTCGCTTCGCGACGGTCGATGTGTGGACGTGCATTCCCGACGCGACCGTGGAGCAAGCGCTCGACGAGCTCCGGCGGCGCGAGGACACGATCGAGGTCGCTGCGAACTGCTACGTCGTCGATTCCGAGCGACGCCTCGTCGGCGTGGTGGCGCTGCGCGAGATGGCGATCGCCGCGCGCGAGAAGAAGGTCGCGGACATCATGGTGCGCGACGTCATCAGCCTGAAGGAGACCGACGTCGTCGCATCGGCCGCCGAGATCATGCGCGCGCACACGTTCCTCTCGTTGCCGATCCTGAACGCCGAGGGCCGCTTCTTCGGCGCCGTCCGCGTCGACGACATCCTCGACACCGCGCTCGACAAGGTCAGCGCCGACATCCTGAACCAAGGCGCCGTCGAGTCGTCGCTCACGACGGCCGTGCCTTATTTCCAGACGTCGATCTTGCGCGTCGTGCGCAGCCGCGTGACGTGGCTCGTGCTCTTGTTCGTGGCCGAGACTGCGACCGGCACCGTGCTGCGCGCGTTCGAGGACGAGCTCGCGCGCGTCGTCGCGCTCTCGTTCTTCATCCCGCTGCTGATCGGCACGGGCGGCAACGCGGGATCGCAGACGGTCTCGACGATCATCCGCGCGCTCGCGCTCGGTGAGGTGCGCGTGACGGACGTCTTCCGCGTCCTCATGAAAGAGGTCTCGACCGGCCTCTTGCTCGGCCTCTTGCTCGGCTTCGTCGCGTTCTTCCGCGCGCAGCTCTGGGGCGTCGACATGCATCTGGCCGCGTGCGTGGCCGTCACGATCGTCGCGGTGTGCACGTGGGCCAACCTCGTGGGCTCGCTCATCCCGATCATCGCGCAGAAGCTCAAGATCGATCCGACGGTCGTGTCCGCACCGATGATCACGACGCTCGTCGATGCGTCGGGATTGGCCCTCTACCTCGGGATCGCGCACGTGATGATCCCCGCGCTCTCGGCGGGGACGCATTGAGCAAGCTGCTCCGATTCGTCACGACCGCGCTCTTCTGGGTCGTCGCTTCGATCGCGCTCGCGCAGTCGACCGGCAGCAGCTTCGGCGGAGGCGACTGGGGCGGAGGTGGAGGCGGAGGTAGCAGCAGTAGCAGCAGCTACTCGGGATCGAGCAGCTACTCGTCGAGCGGCGTGTCGTCGGGCGACGCGAACGCGATCGAGCTGCCCTACTGGGCCCAGCTGCTGGTGTTCGTCGCGTTCATCGCGCTGCTCTTCGGGCTCATCCGCTTCTTCGCGCGTCTGCAGAGCGGGGGCTTCGCCGCGAAGATCGACCTCACGCGCTACCAGATCGCGCTCGATGCGCGCGCCCGTCCGTTCGTGCAGACGACGCTCCGCAATCTCGGACGACGGGGCGACACCGCGACCCGCATCGGGCGGGTCGAGCTCCTGAAGGCGACGATCGCAGCGCTGCGATCGGTGAAGATCGCGTGGATCTACGCGGGCACGAAGAACTTCGATCCGATGCCCCCATCGGAAGCGCAGGCCGCGTTCAAGCGCCTCGCGGACGAGACGCGCGCGGGTTTCCAGATCGAGCTGGAGCGGGCCGCCGACGGAGAACGAACGCACACGGACGCGCCCGACATGGTCGCGCGCGAGCACGAGGGCGAAGGAACCGTCCTCGTCACGGTCCTCGTCGCGGCGCGCACCAAGCTCCGCGACGTATGGAAGCCGGACGCGAAGGCGCTCGACGACGGGCTCGCGTGGCTCACGGCGCTGACGCCCGATCAGCTCGTCGCGCTCGAGGTCGTGTGGACGCCGGCGACCGAGAACGATCGCATGAGCACCGACGAGCTCGAGAAGCACTATCCGACGCTCACGAAGCTCGAGGGCGCGATCGGTGGTCGTGTGTATTGCAGTTCGTGTCGCGGTCCGTACGCCGCCGAGCTCGTGAAGTGCCCGCACTGCGGCGCTCCGGCCGGCTGATCGCGCTACGATGGCGACCGATGCGTCGCTTGCTTTCGATCGCTCTGGTGCTCGGTGCGTGCACTTCTTCTCCGCCCGTCGATGCGCCCGATGCGGCGGTCGCCGAAGACGCCGCGCCAAGCGTCGACGCGTTTCGTGCGCCCTCGCCGATGGTGACGATCCCCGACGGAACGATCGTGGGATCGGCACACCCGGGCTATCGCGAGTTCCTCGGCATCCCGTACGCAGCGCCGCCGGTCGGGCCCCTGCGCTTTCGTCCGCCGCAGCCCGTCACGCCGTGGACGACACCGCGCGTGTCGATGCGTCCCAACGCCTGTCCGCAGAACCTCGACGGGCTCACGTACGGCAACGAGGACTGCCTCTATCTCAACGTGCACACGCCCGACCCGATGCCGTCGAGCGCGCCCGTGATGATCTGGATCCACGGCGGTGCGTTCGTGCTCGGCGAGGGCGTGCAGGCCGATCACGGAACGTACGGCGATCTGCTCGCGCGCGATCACGGCGTGATCGTCGTCAGCATGAACTACCGCCTCGGCCAGCTCGGCTTCCTCGCGCATCCGTCGCTCGACGCCGAGAGCACCGATCACGTCTCGGGCAACTACGGCTTCCTCGATCAGATCGCGGCGATCCAGTGGGTGCACGATCACATCGCGGCCTTCGGTGGGGATCCCGCGAACGTGACGCTCGTCGGCGAGTCGGCAGGCGGCATGAGCATCTGCGGCCATCTCACCTCGCCGCTCAGCCGTGGCCTGTACCAGCGCGCGATCATCGAGAGCGGCCCGTGCGGGCTGCCGATGGCGACGAACACCGCGGCCGAAGCACAGGGCGCGCGTGTCGTGAGCATGCTCGGCTGCACGGGCGACGTGCCGACGTGCCTGCGAGCGGCGAGCGCGACGACGCTCGTCGCGACGCTGGGCGCTTCGCCCGCGATCGTCTCGACCGATCCGATGTACGGCAACTGGGGCCCGTCCATCGACGGCCACGTGTTCACGAGCGATTGGATCGGGGCGATGCGAGCAGGCGATGCCGCCGACGTCCCGATCCAGATCGGATGGAACCAAGACGAGGGGCGGCTCTTCGTCTTCCTCGCGCAGACGAGCGGCGCGCCCGTGATCACCGAGGCGAACTATCGCGCGACGATCGCCGCGTTGATCGGCGACGCGCACGCGGACGAGGTGCTCGCGCGCTACCCGAGCTCGATGTTCGGAGGTGACGCACGCCTGGCCGCGGCACGCGCGATGGGCGATGCAGCCATCGCGTGCCCGACGCGCGCCGCCGCCGTCGCGCTGCGCGATGCCGGCAACACCGTGCACACCTACTTCTTCACGTACCCCGACGCGCACTTCTTGCTCGCCTCGCCCTTCCCGCTCGGCGCGTTCCACAGCGCCGAGATCCAGTTCGTGTTCGGTCACTCGATGGGCGCCGCGTTCGATGCGGACGAGATGGCGCTGAACGCGGCGATGAGCGGCTACTGGACGCGCTTCGCATCGAACGCGGGCGACCCGAACGCGAGCGGCAGCACGACGTGGCCCGTCTACGACACCACGGGCGCGCGGCTCGTCCTCGACCGAACGATCACGAGCGGCGTCGACGACTACGCCGATACGTGCGCGTTCTGGGCCGGGATCCCGGTCGGAGGCTGAGGCGATGCGTCTCTTCTTCTCCCTGCTGCTGTTCGTCTCGCTCGCGGGCTGTGGCACCGCGACGCCGCCCGCCGACGCCGCACGCAACGACGCGGGCACCGACGCGGGAAACGATGGGGGCATCGACGGTGGAAGCGACGCCGGTGAAGACGCAGCGGTGGACGCGGGCGTCGATGCCGACGACGACTCGAGCACCGTCGACGCGCTCGACGCGTTCGTGACGGGCGATGTCGGCCCCCTCGACTCGGGCATCGCGCGCATCGCCGATCCGCCGACGCATCCATCCGCATCGCCGATCGCGCCCTTCACGACGTGCACGGTGCAGACGTTCACCGACACGTACATCACTGCCGACCACCGCCAGCCGCCCCAGGTCATCCCGTACCCGAACATTCCCCCTTCGGCCGGGCCTCACTACTGTTACTGGGCCGACTTCCAGACGTACGACACGCCCGTGCCGTGGCCCTATCTCGTGCACGACCTCGAGCACGGCGCCGTGATCCTCGCCTATCACTGCGAGAACGACGCGGACTGCGATCCGGTCCGCGCGGAGTACGACGCGATCGTCGCCGCCGAGGGCGTCGATCCCGTGTGCCGGATGGAGACGAGCGCGACGCGCTTCATCATCGTGCCCGCTCCCGATCTGCCGGTGCCGATCGCCGCGATCGCGTGGACGCACGTGTACGAAGCGACGTGTCTCGACTCCGCGTCGCTGCGCGCGTTCGTGACCGCGCACTACGGAATGGGCAGCGAGTCGCTCTGCGCTTCGGGCGCATACGGCACCGACGCCGGCCCCTGTCCCTTCTAGTACTGTTTCGCCGCTGCCATTCGACGCCGACGCGAAGTAGCTTTGGTCGATGCGCCAGAGCTTGCTTTGCATCTCGATGATCGTGCTCGCGTGCGGTAGCCCTCCACCGGCCGCGATCGATGCCGCGCCAGCGATCGACGGGGGCACCGACGCCGCGCTCCCGCGCGATGCCGGCCACGACGCTGCACCACGCCCCGGCCCTCGCTTCTGCGGGCTCTGTCACTCCGATGCCGAGTGCGGCACCGGTCTCTGCCTCACGCTCGGCAGCGAGCACGTGTGCGGCGTCGGCTGCAACGACGACACGGACTGCGGGGGGCTCGATCCGCGCTCGACCTGCGCCGTCATCGATCCGAGCTTGCCGCACCAGTGTCGACCGACGAGCGGGTCGTGCATCGAGAGCATGCCTGCGAGCGCTTGCTCGGACACGACGCCGTGCAGCGGGACCTTCGACGTCTGTCACTCGTTCGACGGGGTCTCCGTCTGCACCGCGCGCTGCACGGGCGATGCGGACTGTCCGATCGGGATGCATCACTGCGATGGCTTCGACGACTTCCGTTTCTGCGCACCCGATCGCACGTACGGCATGGACGAGTGTGGAACGTCGATCGTCGATCCAGGCCCGATCTGCGCGTGCACCGCGGAGAGCACGAGCTCGATCAGCGGTCAGCTCCTCGCATCGATCGGCCTGACGGCGTGCAGCCTCCACTTCGATCCGGCGGCGATCGACGCGTTCGGCCCCGCGGTCGCGCACGATCGGTTCCGCATGGGATTCACCGATCGCATCCGCTCGTACGCGCCCGATGTGCCGCGCTTCGGTCGATCGCTCGGCGACGCGCTCGACGTGGGCGCGCGCGGAGCGACACCGGTGACGACGGCTTTGAGCGAGAGCGCGACGCTCTCCGATCTCGATCCCGTACCGCCCGTCGTGCCGACGGACGCGACGGATCTCGCTGGCGAGCTCGCCGCGCTGGTCACCGCCGCCGGTGGCACGGCCGACATGGACGTGCTGACGGGCGCGGCGATGGATCTCTCGACCGCGGCGCAGCTGACGATCGCGCCGATCGTGCGCGCCACGCGCAGCGCGGTCCTCGCGCGAGAGAGCGCGATGGCGGGACTCGATGCGCCCACGCGCACCGTCGCGTTCGATCTCCCGTCGGGCCTGTTCCTTCCGGCGGTCGGCTTTCCACCTTCGCTCGCCGATCCGAACGTGCAGAGCCTCTTGCTCGGAGACGTGGACCTCGAGCAGCTCTCCGATGCCGCGATCAACCTCAGCGCGACGATCGAGACCTACGACGTCGCGCGCTTGGTCGGCACCGAAGCGCATCTCTTCGTCGACACGCCCGCGGGCGCGATCGTCTTCTCCGGTGCGAGCGACGACGTGCACGATCTGCCCGCGGTGCTCTTGATGATCGACTTCGGCGGCAACGACACGTACCGCGGTCCGATGGGTGCGAACGCTTCGCCTGCCAACGGCGTGTCGGTCGTGCTCGATGCAGGCGGCATCGACGACTACGGCTACACCGCGGTGCCGGTCGCGAGCGACACCGATGGCCCGAGCGACAGCCGACGCCTGCCCTCGGACGGAAACGGCCGCGCGACGCCGAGCGCGACGAGCGGCCCCTACAGCCAGTCACACGTCTCGCGACAAGGCGCGGGCAGGCTCGGCATCGGCATGCTCTTCGACTTCGGCACCGACGCGGATCACTACCAGTCGCTGCGCATGTCGCAGGGCTACGGCGCGCTCGGCATCGGCGTGCTCTACGATGCAGGCGGCGACGATCGCTACGAGGGCGAGGCGGCCGTCCAAGGCGCGGCGTCGTTCGGCATCGGGCTCTTGCTCGATCCGAGCGGCGACGATCACTACACCGCGTACGCGTTCGCGCAGGGCTTCGGCTTCAGCCGCGGCGTCGGCACGCTCTACGACGGAGAAGGCACCGACGACTACTTCTCGCACCCGACCGACGTCCTCTACTACTCGCCGCAGAACCCGGGCGGCTCCAACTCGAGCTTCTCGCAGGGCGCAGGGTTCGGGCGGCGCTCCGACGGAACGGGCGCCGATGGCGTCGACATGTCGGGAGGTCTGGGCGTGCTGCGCGATGCCGGTGGTGACGACACGTACACGGTCGGCATCTTCGGCCAGGGCACGGGCTACTGGTTCGGAACGGGCCTCCTGCTCGAGGCAAATGGCACCGATCACTACGACGGTTGGTGGTACGTGCACGGATCGGCCGCGCACTACGCGGTGGCGGCATTGCTCGACGACGCGGGCAGCGACACCTACCAGGTGAGCAATGCGGGGGATCCGGCGCGGAGCACCTCGATCGGCGTCGGGCACGACTTCTCGATCGGATGGCTCGTCGATCGTGCGGGCGACGACGTCTATCACGCGCCGAACCTCTCGCTCGGTGGCGGCAACGCAGCCGGCTACGGCTTCTTCTTCGACCTCGCCGGCAACGACACCTACGTCGCCACCAGCGACTTCTCGTTCGGCGACGCTTCGATCGAGATGCCGGGTGACACGTTGCGCGCGATGGCGGGCACGATCGGCATCTTCGTCGACCGCGGTGGGGCCGATTCCTACATGCGCCCGACCATCTCTCCCATCGGCGAGAGCACGATGTGGACGCAGTCGGTGAACGGCGGCATGGGTGAGCACGGAGCCGGCGTGGACACCGTCAGCGGAACCGCCGGTTTGGGCCTGGATTGATCCGGTTTCGCAGCGCGCGATGATAAACTGCGGCGATGCAGTTCATGCGGACCGCCGCGTCTCTCCTCGTCGCTCTTTCCATCGCTCTCGTCGCCAGCGACGCGCACGCGTACATCGATCAAGCCGATGGCACGGTGATCCCGCAGACGGGCAACCTGCAGGCGTGTCTGAACCTGCCCGCGACGGGCGAGACGATGGTCGGCGCCGTCGATGCAGTGCGCGACGCGCAAGTGCTGCCGGAGGCCTATCGTCCCGTTCTCGACGTCCCGAGCGGCCACTACCGGGTGACGTTCCGCGACATCGCGGAAGGCGCTGGGTACCACAACACCTTCGGTTGGTTCTGGGTCGGCACCGACGTGACCAACACGGCCAACCTCCACACGATCTTCGGCTGTCGTCCGACGGCCGGCAGCGGCTGCGCGTGTCCGTGCACCGACATGACGCAGATCCGTTCGGTGACCGTCGACTTCGACACGCAGACCGGCTTCGTCGCCGGGCGACCGATCGGCTTCTGGCTCCGCACGCCCGAGCATCTCGACGGTACGAGCGACTCCGGATCGATCCCGACCGGCTGCACGCTCCCCGTCGGCTGTGATCCCGCGGCGCCGAGCAGCACCGATTCGTGCGGCGGTCGTCTCGACACGATCAACCGGATCTACTTCACGAGCGCCGCGCTCAACGACGACGGCGACTACAAGCACTTCCTCGTCTATCGCAGCGCGACGCACACGAACACGTACTACTTCGGCTTCGAAGATCTCTTCCGCGGTGGCGACAACGACTTCGAGGACATGCTCGTCGTCGGCACGGGCCTCGTGCCCTTCTGCGATCCGCGCGCGGAGGCCTGCGACAACACCGACAACGACTGCGACGGTCTGATCGACGAAGGCGTGACCACGCCGTGCTCGACGACGTGCGGCGCCGGCACGCGCACGTGCACCGCGGGTGTGTTCGGCACGTGCAGCGCGCGCGTACCCGCACCGAGCGAGACCGTCTGCGACAACATGGACGACAACTGCAACGGCTCGATCGACGAGGGCCTCTCGCGCATGTGCACCAGCATCTGCGGCAGCGGCACCGAGATCTGCGTCTCGGGCGCGTGGGCCGGCTGCAACGCGCGCACGCCCGGCATCGAGACCTGCAACAACATCGACGACGACTGCGACGGCACCGTCGACGACGGTCTCACGCGCGCCTGCGCGACCACGTGCGGCAGCGGCATCGAGACGTGCCGCATGGGCGCGTACGTTGGCTGCACCGCGCCGGTCCCCGGCGTCGAGACGTGCAACGCGGTCGACGACAACTGCAACGGTCAGGTCGACGAAGGCCTCACGCGCATGTGCACGAGCATGTGCGGCATGGGCACCGAGGTCTGCGTGTCGGGCACGTACGTCGGATGCACCGCGCCGACGCCACGCATCGAAGCGTGCAACGGCCTCGACGACGACTGCGACATGTTGATCGACGAAGACTTGATGCGCGCGTGCTCGAGCGCGTGCGGAAACGGCAACGAGCAGTGCATGGCGGGCTCGTGGGTCGGATGCACGGCGCCGACGCCGGGCGTCGAGACGTGCAACAACCTCGACGACGACTGCGACGGCGTGGTCGACGACGGCAACCCGGGCGGCGGCGCGGCGTGCGTCCCGCTTCCGGATGGCGGCATCGGGGCGAGCGGCGATGCCGGCACGACGACGGCGGACGGCGGCATCGTGTGCTCGAACGGACGCGTCCAGTGCATCGACGGCGCGCTCGTCTGTCGGGGCTCGACCAGCGGCTCGCGCGAAGTCTGCAACTGCATGGACGACGACTGCGACGGCACGATCGACGAAGAAGCGACGGGCGCGCTCTGCCCCGGCGGGCTCTGCTACGCGCACGAGTGCCAGTGCATCGATCCATGCGGCACGGCGGAGCTCTCGTTCTGTCCGCCGGGCGAGATCTGCGACACGACGCTGGCCGACGCCGCGCATCCGGGCGGCTACTGCGTGCTCGGCATGTGCAATGGCGTGACGTGCCCAGGCACCGAGATCTGCAACCCGAGCACGGGCGCTTGTGAAGATCCCTGCGCTGGCGTGTCGTGCGCGACGGGCCTGGTCTGTCAGGGCGGCGCATGCGTGAGCAACGACTGCTACGGCATGGGATGCCCGCACGGTCAGCTCTGCCGTACGCCCGCGAGCGGCGCTCCGGCATGCGTCGCCGATCCGTGCGCGAGCATGACGTGCACCGACGGCTCCTACTGCAGCAACGGCACGTGCGTCACGACGTGCGCGACCGGATGCCGGACCGATCAGGTGTGCAGCGACGGCATGTGCACCAGCGCGCCGTGCGACGGCCACTGCACCACGGCGCAGAGCTGTGTCGCGGACACCTGCGTCACCAACCACTGCGCGAGCCCGTGCGGCGCGGGCCGCGTCTGTCAGGGCACGACGTGCATCGACGATGCGTGCGCGAGCGTGCGCTGCCCGAGCGGCTTCACGTGTCGCGCGGGCGCGTGCTGGGGTAGCGGCGTCGGCGCCGCGCCGGTCCGAGGCCTCGCGGCCGGCGGCGGTCTGCTCTGCTCGGCCTCGGCGGGTCGCAGCGGCAGCGGCGCGATGCTCGGCGCGATCCTGCTCGCGCTCGGCATCGTCGTTGCCCGCAAAAGACGCGGCGCATGGATGACGCTCGCCGTATTAGGCGCGCTCGGCGGTGGTGGCTGCTCGGTCCAGCCCTACTGCTTCACCGGTTGCGACGATCACGCGACGCACGTCGATGCGGGTGACAGCGGCAGCCACGACGGCAGCACCGCGGTCGACTCGAACGTTCGGATCGACGGCTGCGTCCCGACGGGCACGGAAACGTGCAACGACCACGACGACGACTGCAACGGCATCATCGACGACGGCTTCAACCTCGAGACCGATCCGGCGAACTGTGGTCGCTGCGGCAACGCTTGCTCCTCGCCGCACGCGTTCCCCGCGTGCACGGGCGGCTCGTGCGGGATCGATCACTGCCAGATGGGCTGGCACGACATCGACGGTCTCATCGGCAACGGCTGCGAGTACGCGTGCCCGCCCTCCGGCGACGAGATCTGCGATCACCTCGACAACGACTGCGACATGATGATCGACGAGGGCATCGATCTCACGATGAGCCTCGCGAACTGCGGCTCGTGCGGCAACGTGTGCAGCTTCCCGGGCGCCGATGCGCAGTGCGTCTCGAGCGCCTGTGTCGTGTCGGGGTGCCGCGCGGGCTTCGTCGATCTCGACGGCATGATGAGCGACGGCTGCGAGTACCGCTGCACCGCCACCGGCGCGGAGATGTGCAACGGCGTCGACGACGACTGCAACGGCATGATCGACGACGGCTTCAACACGATGACCGATCCGATGAACTGCGGGACGTGCGGCACCGTGTGCAGCTTTCCGAACGCGACGCCGCACTGCGGCCTGGGCGTGTGCAACTTCGGATCGGCCGACTGCGCCCCGGGCTATCACGACGTGAACGGCAATCCGCTCGACGGCTGCGAGTACCACTGCACCTCGACCGGGACGGCCGACACGTGTGACGGGATCGATCAGGACTGCGACGGACGCGTCGACGAGGCCGATCCCATGATCGGCAGCACGTGCGGATCGTCGGTCGGTGCATGCCGCACGGGCACGCAGGTCTGCGTGCTGGGCGCGCTCTCGTGCAGCGGCGATCGCACGCCGACGGGCGAGACCTGCAACAACACCGACGACGACTGCGACGGACGCACGGACGAGTCGGTGCCGGGCGCGATCATCCCCGGCGTGGGCGATCGCTGCGGAGCGAACAACATCGGCGCGTGTCGCTACGGCAGCGTCGTGTGCACCGCCGGCGCGCTCGTGTGCGGCGGCACGCTCGTCGCGCCGACCGCGGAGACCTGCAACGGCATCGACGACAACTGCAACGGCGCGGTCGACGACGGCGTCACGGCGCCGCCGCTCGCTTCGATCACGAGCTGCGCGAACCAGACCGGCGTCTGCGCCGGGCGCGCGGCCACGTGCCGCGGTGTCACGGGATGGCAGTGCGACTTCCCGTCGACGTACCAGACCACGGAGACGATCTGCGACACGCGCGACAACGACTGCGATGGGACGCAGGACGAGAACTGCATCACGCCGCGCGGCACCGATCTGCGGATCAGCACCGAGAACCCCACATTGGGCGGCAGCAACAGCCTCGATCCGACCATCACCGGCACCGGCGCCGGCACGACGGCGCGCGTCCACGCGGCTTGGCGCGACGTCTACGATCCGGCGACCACGCCGCCGCGCGCGCACGTCTTCACGACGCGCAGCACCGATGGCGGCGCGACGTTCAGCGCGGGCACACGCGTCGATCACACGCTCACGGCCGGCGGCGGCGCCGTCTTCGAGCCCAGCATCTTGCTCACCGGCGCGACAGGCGTGTTCCTGGGCTGGCCGGACTTCCGCGGCGGCAGCAGCTACCGCGAGGAGTACTCGGTCCGCTCGACGGACTCGGGCGCGACGTTCCAGCCCGAGGTGAAGATCAACGCAGCGGGCGGCACGGCGACCGAGGACTCGTACGATCTGCACGTGACCTCGGTCACGACGCACGTGTTCGCGACGTGGAACTCGTTCACCGGCACGCGTCAGCGTCACGTCTTCTTCGCCGTCTCGAACGACTCGGGCGCGACGTGGAGCACGCCGATCCAGCTCTCGACCGGCACGGACCCGTCGTTCGTCGCTGCCCAGCCCCGCATCGCCGCCGCAGGAACGAACGTCTACGTCACCTGGCGCGACAACGGGTCGGGATCGCTCGACGTCCGCGCGCGCAGCTCGCACGACTCGGGGCTCACGTTCGCGGCCGAGGCCCGCATGGATCTCGGCACGGCGGCAGGTAGCTCGTCGAGCTTCGATCCGGCGATCGCCGCGAGCGACGACAACGCGTGGGTCGTCTGGATCGACGACCGCGACGGCGGCTCGTTCGACATCTGGATGAACCACACGACCGATCACGGCGGAACGTGGCTCGCGGGCGCGGTGCAGCTCGATCAGGATCCGCTGCACCACGACTCGATCGAGCCGCACGTCCTCTCGCCGGCGACGGGCGTGGTCCTCGTGGGCTGGCTCGATTACCGCTTCGGGCAGCCGGACCCGTACGTCACCCGCTCGACGGACAACGGCGCGACGTTCTCGGCGCCGGCGCGCATCGACACGGGCACGTTGCCGGGCGCGTCGGCCAGCCACGACTTCGACTTCGCGGCGAACGGATCGCTCGTCGCCGTGGTGTGGTCGGACGCGCGCAACGAGACCGCGACGCTCCTCGGCCTCGACATCTACGCGAACTTCTCGCTCGATCAGGGCGCGAACTGGCAGCCGCAGGACTACCGCCTCGACTCGACGGCGGCCGGCAGCAGCGACTCGCAGTCGCCGCGCGTGTGGGCCTCCACGGACTCGTTCCACACCGTGTGGATCGATCACCGCAGCGGCCCGAACGGCGACATCTACTATCGCGTCGTGCGCTGACGTCTCGAGGCCGGGCGCATAAGATAGCGCCCGATGCCCGAGCTGCCGGATCTCACCGTCTACATCGAGGCGCTCGAGCGACGCGTGCTCGGGCGCCCGATCGAGAAGATCCGACTCGCGAGCCCGTTCGTGCTGCGCTCGGTCTCGCCGAGCGTCGGCGAGGTGATCGGCAAGAAGGTCGTTCGCATCGAGCGGCTCGGCAAGCGGATCATCTTCGTGCTCGAGGACGATCTCTTCGCGGTCGTCCATCTGATGGTCGCGGGGCGCTTCCAGTGGAAGGACGAGCCTGGCGCCAAGGTGCCCGGCAAGCTCGGGCTGCTCGCGATCGACTTCCCGAACGGGACGTTGCTGCTCACGGAAGCCAGCACGAAGAAGCGCGCGAGCCTGCATCTGGCGCGAGGGCGCGCGGCGCTGGAAGCCTTCTCGCGTGGCGGGCTCGAGCCGATCGGGTCGAGCGTCGCGACGTTCGCGGAAGCGCTGCGACGCGAGCGGCACACGCTCAAGCGCGCGCTCACGGACCCTCGCCTCTTCGCGGGCATCGGCAACGCGTACTCCGACGAGATCCTGCATCGCGCGAAGATGTCGCCCGTGACGCGGACCGACCGGCTCGACGACGTCGCGATCGCGGTGCTCCACGACGCGACGCTCGCCGTGCTCGACGAGTGGACACGCCGCCTGCGCGACGAGACCGGCGACGGTTTTCCGACGAAGGTCACCGCGTTCCGCCCGGAGATGGCCGTGCACGGCAAGTACGGGCAGCCCTGCCCGGTGTGCGGCACCAAGGTGCAGCGCATCGTGTACGCGGAGAACGAGTCGAACTACTGCCCGCGCTGTCAGACCGGTGGAAAGCTGCTCGCCGACCGCTCGCTCTCGCGCCTGTTGAAGGAGAACTGGCCGCGCACGATCGAGGAGCTCGAAGGAAAATGAAGCGGTCCGCGCCGGACGTGCTCGTGCCGGCCTCGATCCGCGTGTTCGCCGCGGTGGCGGAGCACGGTGGCGTCACGGCGGCAGCGCGCGTGCTCGGCTTGAGCCAGCCCGCGGTCAGCGCGGCGATCCACAAGCTCGAAGAGGAGCTCGAGACGACGCTGCTCCTTCGGACGAGCCGCGGCGTGTCGCTCACCGCGACGGGTCACGCGCTGCTCGTGCACGCGCAGGGCATGGAGCGCGCTGCCACCGAGGCACGTCGCGAGATCGGCGGGCTCGAGGACGAGCCACGCGGCCGCTTCACGATCGGCTGTCACGAGAGCCTGGGCGCGTACTTCCTGCCGCCGCTCTTCACGCACTTCTTCGCGGAGCATCCGGCGATCGATCTCGTGCTCTCCAACGCCAACTCGCGCGACGTCGAGCGCGCCGTGATCGAGCGCCGCATCGACTTCGGCGTCGTCGTCAATCCGGAGCAGCATGCCGAGAGCATCGTCACGCCGCTCTTCGTCGATCGGGTGGCGATCGTCGCGCATCGCTCGCTCTTCCGGAACAAGCGTCCGTGGCGCGAGATGATCGCCGAGCACGCGCTCGTCCACGCGCCGGCGCTGCGTCAGACGCAGTTCATCCTCGGCGCGCTCGATCAGGCAGGCGTCGTCCCGAGGCGCGCCGTGCCGTGCGTCAGCCTCGAGCTCGTGAAGAGCCTCGTGCTCGATCGCGTGGGCCTGGGGATCCTGCCGCTCCGCGTCGCGCGCTACCACACGCCGGAGGACACGGTGCGCGTCGTCGTGAAGGACCCGGGCTTCGACGATCGGATCGCGCTCGTGCGCCGCGTCGACCTGCACGTGACGTCCGCCGCACGGCTGGTGCTCGATGCCTTCGCCGCCCGCGGCAAGGAGCTCACGCGTCATCCAAACAACTGATGGCTGAGATACCTACGTTCGATTGTACCGATGGCTCGCCGCCCGGCACGATGAGCCCATGCACTCACGAACGACGATGCGCTCGGCCATCCTGCTCTCTCTGCTCGGTGCGGGCTGCAACAGCGCCTACACGCCCGACGAAACGCTCGTGCACGTCGACCGACCCAGCCACGCGGTCACGACGGTCGCCTCGCTCGACAGCTGCTTCGCGCGCGGTGGCGCGCTCGTCGAGCTCGGCGCGGTGAACAACGACGATCAGGCCGATCACGGCACGCTCCTCACGTTCGGCATCTCGCCCGGCGGCATCGTCGCGGCGGCGGGCGCGGACGGCACGTTGAAGTTCTGGACGATGGACGACACGCTGCTCGGCACTGCATCCGCTGCCGTCCTCACGTACGGCCCCGAGGTGAGCGCCGCGCCCATCACCGACCTCGCCTTCGACGGCGACCATGCGATCGCGGGCGACGTCCGCGGCCTCGTGAGCTCGCTCTCGTCCGACGGGCGCACGACCATCATGGGCGGGACCGTTCCAGACGTTCCGATCGCATCGGTGGCGTTCGATCCGAGCGCCCACGTGCTGGCGCACGCGCAGAGAGGCGAAGGCGCGACGCCGCTCGTCGTCCAGTCGGTCGACGGAACGCGGAACGCGAACGTCGAGGACACGCTGCCCACGATCACCGACCTCGCGTTCACGGTCGATGGCGCGCTCGTGGTCGGCGGCCAGAACGACGCGCTCCATGCGGCGGTCGAGATCCGCGGCAGCAGCGATCCGACGACGGTCAGCGCGCACATCGAGCTCGGCACGGACGCGCGCGTGATCGAGGTCGCAGCGGCGCGCGAGGGAAGCGCCATCGTGGCGATCACCGTGCGCGGCCTCTACGCGATCGACGGCACGAGCGCGACGCTGCTCGCGAGCAGCGACGTCGATCTGCGCAGCGTCGAGCTGAGCCCGAGCGGCGATCACGCATACGTGGTGGACGCGAACGGCCGACTGAGCGTGCGGGCGACGGTGGACGGACACGAGCTCGCGAGCATTGCCGTGCCGAGCGGCTTCGCGGTGCGCGTCGACGGCGAGGACCAGCGCATCGTGGTCGGTGCGACCGACGCGATGCTGCACGTGCTGTCCTGTCAGTGATCTCGTCGACGACGAGCGACGACCGCGAGCGCGAGGACGAGGACGAACGGCGCTCCGCCTGACGAGCGCGCTCCCACGTGACAGCCCCAGCCGCTCGCCGCAGGCGCGCTGGACGCAGGCGTGGTCGTCGTCGTGGTCGTCGTCGGCGTGGTCGTCGTGGTCGGGGGAGGCGTAGAGGCCGGCAACGCGCGAGACCCGTCGGCGTTGGCCGGAACGCTCTGCCGGCGGCCATCGGTGAACGTGTAGTCGGTCTGGACGAGCCGCAGCGTGAGCGTGCTTCCTTCGACCGTCGGCGCGTAGGTGTCGACGAGCGACGTCACGTGCAGCGAGACCAGCGTGGGATCGTCGGGCGGCGAGAGCGGCACTGCGTGGGGCGCATTCGACGCAGAGAAGAAGTCGGCGAGCGCGTGATCGGCGAACGCGGTCGCCGACTGGCCGAAGCCGCGCGGTGCACCGAGCAGCCCCGACGCGGGCGGAAGCGAGAGCGCGGGCGCGGGCGTGACCTCGCCCACGCTCGCCGCGGGAAACGCGTAGAGCGTCGGCCAGCTGCGGCCCGGATCCAGCGGCGTGCTCGGCGTGATCTGCGCATAAGCCTCCATCGGCACGCCGTGGCTGAAGTTCAGCGGATAGGCGACCCACACGTGCTCGGTGTCGCTCGAGACGATGGCGATCGACGTCGACGCATGCGGCACGAGCGGCGGCAGATCGGCGCGCGCCTGCGAGGCGAGCGCGATCACGAGAGACGAAGCGAGTGCGATGCGCGGGATCATCGCGCGATGCTACAGCAGCACGTGGCGCGCGACCCGCTTCCGATCCTGCACCGCGAGCCGGGCCTCGTCGTCGTCGACAAGCCTTCCGGGCTCTCGGTGCATCGCGGCTGGGACGGAGGCGACGACGTCGTGATGACGCGCTTGCGCGATCAGCTAGGCCAGTGGGTGTGGCCGGTGCACCGGCTCGATCGCGGCACGAGCGGCTGCCTCGCGATGGCCCTCGACGAGAAGGCAGCGAGCGAGCTCGGCGTCGTCTTCTCGGAGCATCGCGCGCACAAGACGTACCTCGTGCTCGTGCGTGGCGCGCTGAAGGAAGAGCGCGGCGTGATCGATCACCCGGTGCCGCGATCGGAAGGCGGCGAGCCCGTCGATGCGGTCACCGAGTTCGATCGGCTCGTCTTGCTCGAGGGCGCGACGCTCGTGATCGCGCGCCCGCGGACGGGACGACTGCATCAGATCCGTCGCCACTTCCGCCACCTCGGCCATCCGCTGCTCGGCGACACGACGTGGGGCGACAACAAGGCCAACAAGCGGATGCGCGATCCGGTCGGCCTACGCCGGCTCGGCCTGCACGCGCTCGCGCTGAGCTTGCCGTTCGGCGATCGAATAGTGCATGCGAGCGCGCCAGTGCCCGACGACCTCGCCGGGCCGATCGCGCGCCTCGGTCTCGATCGCGATGCGCTCGAGGCCGTGGTGGCGAGTCACCGGCCAGCCGCCTAGCCGGCTACGCCAGGCGAGGCGCCCAGGTCTCGAACTGGAACGCGAGCTCGGAGAGCTTCGAGATGTCGCGCGCGGAGGCGACTTCCGTCACGCCCTTCTGGATCCACCAGCGCGCGATCGAGCCCTGGATCGTGGGGCTCTTCTTCGGAGAGAAGGGCCTGGCCCAGGTCTCTACCGCGCCCGTGTCCTGCGAGAGCACACCCAGCGCGTCGAACTGACCGAGAACATCCGTCGTCGTCTTCGTGGTCTGCATGCAGAACGACTCTGCATGCGTCGCGCCAAGGTGGGCGGGCAATCAGGGACGACGAAAGGCCATCGCCGGGTCGTGCGATCCGAGCGTCGCGGGCACCAGCATGCGCGCGTGCCCGTGCGTATCGCTGGTGGTGCGACCGACCATCACGGCACGGTGGTCACTGGTGATGGCGAACGCGCGGACCTCGGCGTTCGCGAGCGTGCCGCCATCGAGCCAGGTCAGATCGCTCTCGACGACGACCGGCGCATCGACCTGCATCACGTCCGCGAGCGTCGCGGTCGAGCCGCCGACGCCGTAGCCGAGATCGACCGTCCACGCGAAGCCGCTCCCGTCGGGAGGCTCGACGACGACGTCGAACACGCCGACATCGAGCTCGAGCCGGAAGTCGCCCATCGGCCCCGAGAGCGCCGTCGCCGGCCGCGCGAGCCGCGCGACATCGGGATTGGTGATGCCCGCGAGCGCCGCGCCGGTCGGCGTGGCGCGTACGTGTGCGTCGCGCATCAGATCGCCATCGGGCGACTCCACGGTGCCGCTGAGCACGGTGCGCAGCGGAAGGTTGAAGACCTGGCCGATGAGCGCGGTGTGCAGATCGCGTGTTTCGCTGAAGACGCCGAGCTCTTCGTCGGTCGAGGGCGTGATGGTCACCGTGTAGGTCCCCGGTAAGACCATCCCGGCGTAACGGCCCATGTCGTCGGTCGTCAGAGAGAGATCGAGCGAGCCGATCACGCCCGTCGTGGCGTCGACCACGTCTTCCGAGTGCAGCTGCATCGCGGCGCCTGCCACAGCGTGCATGCCGCGCGACGCCGGCCACTCCACGGTTCCGGCCCACTCGATCGGCGCGACGACCGCGGGGATGAGCACGTGCACGTGATCGGACGAGTCCGGCAACAGCACCTCGGGGTGCACGCGATACGTCGGCGCCAGCCCGCTCATCTGCCGCGTGCTCGAGGGCCGGATCACGAGATCGAAGGGCGCACTCGTCGCGGCGAGGTACAGCGTGAACGATCCATCAGCCGTCGTCGTCGCGACCGATGACACCAGCGCGCCCGACGTGCGATCGACCGCGAGGACCTCGAAGCCATCCGCGGTGTTGCCGGCCGCCGCGACGAGCGTTCCGTTGATCGGCGAAGGAAGCCCCGATGTGGGCAGGCCGATCTGCAGTGCCATGTCCATCATCCCGACCGTCACACCCGTGTAGCGGTAGGGCGGGACGGTCGCGCGCGAGTCGCCGAGCGGTTCCACGAGCACGTCGTACGTGCCGTGCGACGGAACCGAGATGACGTAATCGACGTCGCCCGTCGTGGTCGTGCGTGTCGAGATCGAGCGAGTGCCGATGGGATCGGGATCGGTCGAGGTGAATGTGATCTGCGCGCTGACCGGCATCCCAGCCGCGTTGTCGCGACGTACGGTGCCGCGCACCGACACCTGACGCGGCACGACGAGCGGGATCGATCCCGAGAACGTCGTGTACGGGCCGAGATCGACGGGCGTGCTCGTCGAGACGCTCGAGACGCTCGGCGGGACGACCTCGATCCAGAGATCGTAAGGCAGCGACGGATCCTGGATGCACATCGCCATCGTCGCGTCGCAGTGCGCGCCCGCGCTGCAGTCCACGTCGCCAGCACAGTGGTTCGTCACACGCGGCGTGTTGGAATCGACGATGAGCGAGCATCCGCTCATCGCGACCATCGTCAGGAGCAGTGCGGCGAGCCGCTTCACAGGCACCCGTTCATGTCGATGCCCGTGCTCGTGCCCGTGGTTCCCACCCACCACACGGCGGTCGCGAGATCGGCGTCGTCGAGAGGCGTCTGCGTTCCGCTCTGGAACCCACTCGACACGAAGAGCTGGATGAAGTGGCACGCGCCGCTCCCGTCCGGCTTCGGCGCAAGCAACGCATCGGCGACGTGAATCGTGAGAGGTCGGAGCTCACGTCCGGTCGCGCTCGTCACCGGGCTCAGCACGCCCCGCAGCTCGACGCACGCGGCGCAGGGGCTGTTGTCGATGGTGACCTGGAAGTTCAGCGTTTGGGTGACGTCTGGATCGCGAACGACCGCGCTGAAGGAGTGACCGGTGCTGGTCCCACTCCCTGCATCGCCGGTGCCCGTGGACGGCGTGACGATCGTCACGTGGTTGAGCGGCGGAACCGTGCTCGCGATCGCCGGCGGCGAGTTGGCGGGCTCGTCGAAATGCACCGGCTGGGTGATCAGGCAGGATGGAAGCAACACGGCTAGCAGCGCCGAAAGAGCAACGCCGATGCCACGATTGGGCAGGCCCGGATCCGGCGCGGATCCTGGGATCCGCACCTCTCTCTCCCGCCCGATCCCTGACATCCCTGTCCGGCCCATCCTACTCGACGGGCTCCCCACCGCCGGGTCCGCCCGGGGCTGGCGCATCGGTCTCCTTCTCGAGGTACCGGAAGATCGTCCGCGGATCGACGCCGAGGTCGCGCGCCGTCTTGGTCCGGTTGCCGTTGTTCCGCTCCAGGACCTCGAGGATGTAGCGACGCTGGAAGTCCTCGCGCGCCTGCGTGAGCGTCATGATCGGCGCGAGCGCCTCCGCGAAGAGATCGAGATCTTCCGGGCCGATCAGCGTCTTGTCGCAGAGCACGATCGCCTTCTTCAGTCGGTTCTCGAGCTGACGCACGTTGCCCGGCCACTCGTACTTGCGGATCGCGATGAGCGCGTTGGGCGTGAAGCCCTTCACCTTCGGGTTGAGCTCCTCGGCGAACTTCTGCAGCAGGAACTTCGCGAGCAGCACCGTGTCGTCGCCACGCTCGCGCAGCGGCGGCAGGTGCAGGTTCACGACGTTGAGGCGATAGAAGAGGTCCTCGCGGAAAGCGCCCTTCTTGATCTCGGCCTCGAGGTCACGGTTGGTCGCCGCGACGACGCGGATGTCGACGCGATCGGGCTTGGTGTCGCCGACCTTGGTGACGATACGCTCCTGCAGCGCGCGCAAGAGCTTCACCTGCAGGCCGAGCGGGAGCTCGCCGATCTCGTCGAGGAAGAGCGTGCCCTGATGCGCCGCCTGGAACTTGCCGGCGCGCGTCGCGACCGCGCCCGTGAACGCGCCGCGCACGTGACCGAAGAGCTCGCTCTCCATCAGGTTCTCGGGGATCGCGCCGCAGTTCACGACGATGAACGGGCCGTCCTTGCGCAGCGATCGGCGATGCAGCTCGCGCGCGATGAGCTCCTTGCCGGTGCCCGTCTCGCCCGTGATGAGCACGGAGATGTCGGTGCCCGCGACCTTCTCGACCTTGCGGAACACCTCGACGAGCGAGGGATTGGTGCCGACGATGTCGCCGAAGCGCTTCTCGTGGAGCTGCTTCTCGAGCTCGCCCTTGTCGCTGCGCAGCTGATCGAGCAGCTGCGCGTTCTGCAGCAGGAGCGCCGCTTGCGCGGAGAAGATCGTGAGCACCTCGAGCGACGTCTCGCCGAACAGACCACGCACCGAGTCGTTGCCGAGATAGATCAGACCGAGCAGCTGTCCTTCGGCGAGCAGCGGCGCGCACATCACGCTCGCGAGCTGCAGGTTCATCACGCTCTCGCTGCGACCGAACTGCGTGTCGCTCAGCGCGTCGCTCACGATCAGAGGCTGCCGCGTCTCGATCACGCGCGTCAGGATCGAGTCCGACAGATGCGCGACGCCCGCCTCCACGTTTCGGCCGCCGAGGTTGCGCGCGACCGAGATGCGCGTCTCGCCGCCCTCGAGCAACACCAGGAAGCCCTTGGCCGCGTGCGTCGCCGCGATCACGGCGTCCATCAGCAGCGAGAGCTTGTCGTTCATCTCGCGCGCCTGCATGAGGCGCTGGCTCAGCTCGTGGAGCTGACGCAGGCCCACCACGACGGAGCGCTCGTCGCTCTCGCCGGTGAGCGAAGCTTGCTCGTCCTCGTCGCGATCGGCCTCGTCGAAGAGCGAGAAGTGGAGCTCGACGCCGCCACCTGCAGACGTGCGGCCGAGGTCGATGCGATCGCCGTGCTCCAGGCGCACGCGACGCTTCTTCTTCTGGTTCACCTGGATGTCGGCCTCGAGGTCGACCTCGTTCAGGTTGAACGCTTTTCCGTCGAACACGATCTGCGCGTGGTGCTCGGCCATCGCGCGATCGTCGATCGTCACGTCGCTGGCGGCGGCGCGTCCGATGGACGTGATCTTCTTGTAGATCGAGAAGATCTTCGGGCGCCCCGCGGGTCGCACCCACTTGATCGAGGGCATGACGGAAGGGTAGCGCGCCCTGGTGCGCGCGCCGAGAGATCGACCGAAGAGGCCCCGGCCGATCGGCGCGCACCACGAGCGCGGAGACTACTTTCGCTTCTTCTTGGCCGGCTTCTTCGCCGCTGCCTTCTTGGCCGGGGCTTTCTTCGCCACCTTCTTCGCAGCCGGCGGCTTGGCCGCCTTCTTCGGCGCGGACGCCTTCTTGGCGGCAGCGGCCATGGCCTTGCCCATCTCCCAGAGGCCGATCGCGGCGCCGGTCGGGTCGATGAAGCCACCGATCGCGCCCATGTCGCCCATGCTCGTGTACTCGAAGCCGGGGATCGGGCTGCCGCCCTGCGCCTTCGCCGCCGCCTGCGTCGCCTTCACCGAAGCGACCGTGATGTACGGCATCCACGCGGTGGGCTGCCCGGGATTCATCTTGCCACCGATGCCGCCGCCGCCGTTCTCGGTGCGGAACATGTTGTAGACGCCCTGACCGTCGGGCGTCGGGGTCGGCGCGATCTTCCAGCCGAAGACCTTCGAATAGAATGCGACGGCCTTGTCCGGATCGTCCGTGCTCAGCTCGATGTGCTCACACTTGTTCGACATGCGCCTGCTCCTTGCGTCCGCTCTCCCCGACGGCGAACGAGGTGGCGACTCTATCCGCTTCAGCTGCTGAACGGAGCGAACAAACGCGTGAGCCAGGCGAACGGGCCCGGCTTCTTGGCAGGTCGGCGGATCTCGAGCGGGAAAGCGACCTTGAGCGGCTGCGAGCGATCGGCGTGCGAGAGAGGCGTGCGGAGCGCAGCGATGGGCGCCGGCGGGACCGACGGCCGCTCGTAGCTCACCGTCTCGTCGCGCCGGACACGTGCGCCGGGCGGGGTCGAAGCGCGCAGCGGCTGCGCATCGTAGGCGAGCTCGAGCACGATCTTCGGAACGCCGCCTTCGAGCGCGACCGCGACGCGCGAGATGCGGCCGGTGCGGCCGGTCTCGTCGGCGACCTCGGTGCCGATCGCGAGGAACGGCAGCTTCTGCTCGAGCGTGGCGCTCGTGTCGCGACGCTCGGCGACGTGCAGGGCGACGCGGGAGGAGACGCCGGAGATCGCGAGACGCGTGGTGTCGCTCATGACAAGCGTTCTGCGCTTCGACGCAGAATCGCGTCAAGAAATGGGCGAGATCACGCGCGTGGATGACGTAGTTGCGGCCGGCGGCCCAGTCCTCGCCGCGCACGACCTTCACCTCGGCGATCTCGTTCTAGTCGAGCGGCAGGTAGAAGAAGTGCGATCCGTTCTCGCTGCGGCTCGGGGCCTCCGTGTGCTTCCAGGAGAGCGGCGCGTGGCTGCCGCGCAGGCCGATCGCGCCTCGATCGTGTGGGTACACGACCTCGATCACGGTGCGGCGCGGCGGCGGCGCCGGCTCGGGAACGCTCGGTGCTTCGTCGCTCACGCACGAACGTCTACGCTGCGCCGTGCGTTGGGGCTCGCCAGGACGGACTCTTTCGAGCGATGCTCCCCGGTCCGATGGATGAGGCCGATGGACGAGGCTAGAGTCTCCGAACGCGCGACGCGCCAAGGACTCACGAAAGTCGTGAAGCAAAGCCCCGCCGATCTGCTCGCCAAGATCGGGTGGGTGGCGAGCGCTGGCGGCTCGCTCGCGTGCATGTCGATGTGGCGGCGCGCCGGGCTCGGTAGCAAGGCGATCGGCAAAGCGCTGCAGGACGAGTCGATCGCCGAGGTCGTGACGGTTCGCCGCACCGCGATGCTCGTGCCGGCGAGCGACGTGACGATGGCGCTCACCCTCGGCGCCGCCGCGTTCGAGCGCGACGTGCTCATGCCGCTGAACAAGACGGCCAAGCTCGCGCGGCGCGAGCTCATGGACCTGGAAGCGCCCATCCTGCGCGCGCTCGACAAGAAGAAGCTCACGCAGACCGCGCTGGCGGCGGCGATCGGCACCAAGTCGAAGATCCGAGATCTGGGCGTGCCCGGACGCGCGAAGGGCCTGGCGACCACGCTCGCCGTCGCGCTCGCGTGGCTCGAAGGACGAGGCCTCGTCGCCCGACGCCTGGAAGGTGGGCTGGTCGGTGGTGATCACGTCTACGAGAAGAGCGATCGTCACAAGGCGCTCGCCGCGACGCACGAGGCGGCGGCGCTCGACGCGCTCACCGAGCGCTTCGGCACGTGGCACGGACCGGTGGATCCGGCACATCTGGCAGCGTTCGCGGGCATCGGCGTGAAGCTGGCGCGCGATCTGGCGGTCAAGACGAAGACACCGAAGAAGCTGCGCGGCTCGGCTGTCCCGCCGCAGCTCCTGCCGTTTCGCGATCCGCTGACCGCGCTGCTGACCCCGACCGATCTCACGCGCTACGGCTCGGCGATCGCGCTCTCGTGGTCGAACGAGAAGCGGCCGCTCGGCGAGCTGCCGACGCTGCATCAGCACACCGTCCACGTGAACGGCGAGGTCATCGGCTTCTGGGAGTGGGACGACGTGAAGAAGACGGTCGTGTGGGACGTGCTCCGCAGCGCGAGCGGCGCGCCCGCCGTGAAGCTGCCGCGCGCGACGACCCAAGCGATCGACGCCGACGCCGAGAAGGTCGAGACGTTCGTGAAGACCGAGCTCGGGGGCGAGCTTCGTTACTACATGCTCGACGGCGACACGGCGCACGCGGAGCGGCTCGCGTTCGTGCAGCGTTGACGCTCTGCGGACCACTCCGGTAGAGGTCGCGCGGGCTTGACCCCGCTGTCGCGATGGGCGATCCCGGCCGCATGGACACCATGAAGAACGGCCTCGTGCGCTACGGCGCCGAGAGCGGCATCGGCACGATCGAGCTCACGAACCCGCCGGCCAACGCGTACAGCCACGAGATGATGCGCGACCTCGACGACGCCATCCTCGCAGCGCGTTTCGACGAATCGGTGGCGGTGATCGTGCTGCGTGGCGCAGGCGAAAAGTTCTTCTGCGCGGGCGCCGACATCGCGATGCTCCAGCGCGTCACCACCACCTACAAGTACAACTTCTGTCTGCACGCCAACGAGACGCTGCTGCGCCTCGAGCAGACGCCGAAGCTGGTCATCGCGGCGATCCACGGCCACTGCGTCGGCGGTGGTCTCGAGATCGCGATGGCCGCGGATCTGCGCGTCGTCGCGCGCGGCACCGGCAAGCTCGGTCTGCCCGAGGTCGCGCTCGGCGTGCTGCCCGGCACCGGCGGCACGCAGCGCATGGCGCGGCTCGTCGGCAAGTCGAAGGCGATCGAGCTCATGGCGACCGGAGCGACGGTCGATGCCGACGAAGCGCTGCGCCTCGGGCTCGTCTCGCAGGTCTGGGAGAAGGAGGCATTCTGGGATCGCGTGAAGGAGTACGCGTCCACGTTCTGCCCGCCCGCGCGTGCTTCGATGGCGGTCGGCCTGCTCAAGCGCGCGGTGCAGACCGGCGCCGAGATCCCGCTCGAGCAAGGCCTCGCGCTCGAGCGCGAGCTGCAGCAGCGACTCTTCGAGAGCGCCGACGCGAAGGAAGGCATCGGCGCTTACGTCGAGAAGCGCAAGGCGAGCTTCGGCGGCCGATGAGCACGGACCCGATCGACTGCCCCGCCGCGCACAGCATGGACACGATCTGGTTCGCGGTGGACGCGGACGGGAACATCGGCGTGTTCGATACGGGCGAAGCGGGAGCGGTGCCGACCGACGCGGCGCTGGGAATCAACCCGGGCGGCGACGGCATCGACACGTTCCCGCTCGACGCGCTGCGCGCGGCCCACGTTCTGTCGCGTGGTGAGTCGGAGATCGCCGACGCGGGACGCGATGTGGGCTTGATCGAAGGCGATCGTGTCGTCGTCGTGATCGATCGGGCCCGACTCGCAGATACGGACACGTATAGAACATCGAAGCTCGGTCCGTTCGAGACTGCGCTGCGTGACTCGATCTGGGTGCTGCGCGAGGATGCTCCACGCATCGTCGCGAGCCGTGAGCCTCTCGACGCAACAGCTCTTCGCGCGTTGCTCGACGATCCGACCGTCGTCGCCTTGCTGGCCGAAGGCAACCTCTACGATTGGCTGGTGAACCAGCAGGACACAGGCGTCTTCATCTGGGAGAACCAGAACTACGAGGCCGCGGGCGCCTACGTTCGAATCGACGAGACGACCGCACCGCTCACTCTCGATGCACTCTCGCACGAGGCGAGGAGCGCGATCGGACGAGTGCGCTTCGAGAACCGTCGATTCGCGAGCACCCCGTCGATCCAGCTTGCCGATCACCTCGCACGCGACGAGGTCGTGACCTACGACCCCGACGCGAGCCTGCGCCCGCTCACCGAGCCCGAGCGCGCGGATGCCGCGAAGAAACGGGAGAAGACCATCGCGGCGAGCCGCGGTCGCGCGACGGTCGCGCTCGTCGTCGGCACCGCGCTCGTGCTCGTGCTCGTGCTCTTCGGTTGGCTCACGCGATGATCGAGCGCGTCAGCGTCGAGCCCTCGCGGCGCTGCGGAAAGGGCTGCGCGTTCTGTTACAACGGCTCGTCGCGCACCGGCGAGGGCCTCTGGACCGAGCTGGAGCTCACCGCGCTCGCGATCGATCTGGGCGCGCACGGCGTGCGATCGATCTCGTTCGGTGGCGGAGAGCCGCTCGAGGTGCCGTGGATCTTCTCGATCCTGACGACGCTGCGCGGAGCCATCCTGCGCTCGCTGACGACGAATGGTCTGCCGTTGCTCGAGCCCGACGTGCTCGATCGACTCGTGCGCGCGCATCCCGACAAGGTCCACGTCTCGATCCACGATCCCGAGAACACGCGCGAGGTCGAGCGCGTGATCGCGCAGGTCGTCTCGCTCGCGGAGCGCAGCCTTCGCAGCGGCGTGAACGTGCTCGTGCGTCGATCGCAGCTCGATGCGGCGACACGCGCGATCGAGGCGCTCGCGAAGGCCGGGATCGGTCTCGATCGGATCGTGCTGCTGCCGATGCGCGGTGAAGACACGCCCTCTCCCGCCGAGGTCGCGCGCGCAGCCGGCAACGCGCGATTCCAGTCGATGACGTGTCTGAGCGCGTGCGGCAAGAGCCCGCGCTTCGTCTCGATCGACGCCGAGCGCGCCGCGGCGTGGTGCAGCTACACGCGCACACGCGGCGCGCTGCGGGCGCCGACGCACGCCGCCCTGATGGCCGCGCTCGACGGCCTCGGCCTCGAGGACTGCGCGTCGAACAACCTCGTGAAGCTCGGAGCGCGCGCATGACGATCTGGATGGCCGTGGACGCGGCGGGCTTCGTCGGCCTCTTCGATCGCCGGCAGAACGGTGCGATGCCCGAGCGCGCGACGCAGCCCCGCGAGCTCGACACGTTCCCGCTCGATGCGCTGCGCTTCGCGCGAGCGATGGCGGCCTCGCGCAAGACGCTCGAGTCGTCGCAGGAAGCCAAGACGGGTCGCGTCCTCGTCGTCGTCGACGGCAGCCGCGTCGAAACGCCCGGGTCGTATCGCGAGGCGGTGCCGCGCTCTGGCGTCGAAGAGGCGCTCGGCTCGAGCGCATGGGTCGTGCGTGAGGCCACGCCGCGCGTCCTCGCATCACTCGAGCCTCCGTCGGCGGCGAGCCTCGAAGCGATCGCGAACGATCCCTCCACGCTCGACGTATTCGACGAGGCCGAGGTCCACGCATGGCTCGCGCGCGCCGAGGGCGACACCGGCGTCTACCGATGGTGGTGCCCGGGCGACGACGACGATGCGTACGTGCGTGCTGAGAGCCCGAGCGATCCGATCCGATCGCGCGAGCTGCCCACCGAGCTTCGCCAGGCGCTCGAGCGAACGCGGATCCGGGCCACGTTCGGTACGACGCGTGGAGTGTCGCTCCGCCGCTCGGCCGGCCCCAAGCGTGGATCGAAGAAGACGACGGGCCCCGTGCGCTCGAGAGAAGACCGCGAGTGGGACGCGCTGGTCGCACGCAGCCGGAGTCGGCCGGCACCGCTCTACTTGCGCGCGGTCGCGTACCTCGCGGTCGGTGGCCTCGCGTTCTCGGTCGTGCTGTTCTTCGTGCTCGCGGTGATCAACGCGCTGAACGACCTCTGAGCTCCACCAGAGTGGTCCACAGAGCGGACCAGACACCATTGATTGCGCTTCGCTTTCGCTGCGCGCGGCGGAGGCCGTTGGGCTCCCCGCACCCCGTACAGCGGGTTCGTTCGCGGCCCTTCGTGCCGCTCTCTCAATTGTGTCGGCGGCTCGCCGGGCACTCCGCGGGAGATCTCGACCGACCTCAGTACGGCATGCCCGAGCCGCTCGAGCCGCCCGAGCCGCTGCCCATGCCGATGCCGCTGCCGCCACCGCCCGCGCCACCACCGGGCGGTCCTGCGGCTGCCGCGGCCGCCGCGGCTTCGCGACGCTGCATCGCCTCGAGATCGGCCGCTTCCTCGCGCTGCTCGCGCTCGAGCCGCGCCTGCTCGCGCTCTTCGAGCTCTTCGTCGGTGAGCTCGCTGTCTTCTTCGGTGCCGTCGTCGTCGAGCGCCTCGGAGTCGTCGTCCGATGCGCCGGGCTCGCCTTCGTCGAGCACGGGCTCGCCCATCATCGCGAGGTAGGCCCGCGCCTGAACGGCGACGCCGCTGTCCGGATAGGCTTCCGACAGCTCTTCGAACGCTCGTCGCGCGTGCGCCTGCTCGCTCATGTGCAGGTACGTGCGGCCCATCAAGAGCAGCGCCGCCGGCTCGAGCCCGCTGCCCTCGTAGTCTTCGAGCAGACGCTCGAGCCGCCCGATCGTGGCGCGCGGCCGATCGCGCATGAGATAGAAATCGGCGACGTAGAGCTCGTGTCGCGCGAGCAGCTGCAGGATCGCCGTCTGCATCACCTCGGCATCGTGGACGTGCTCGCTGTCGGGGAAGTCGCGCAAGAATCGCTGCAGGATGCGCAGCGACGAGCGCGTCGGCGCCTGGTCTCGCTCCTCGCGCGGCGGCGACAGGAAGAAGTCCTGCGGGATCTGCCGGTAGTACGCGCTCGCGATCTGGAAGTTCGCGTAGTCGATCTCCGCGTGCGTCGGACGGGCGCGGATGAACGCCCGGTAACGGCGGATCGCCTCGGTGTAGTGCGCCTGTTGCAGCTCGCAGTCGGCGGCGCGCAGCTCTGCGAGCGCCGCGTATCGGCTGTAGCTGTACTCGCGGACGATGTTGTTGAACAACGGCTCGGCCGTGAGGCAATCGTGGTCGTTGAAGGCCCGGAGCGCCCGCTCGTAGTCGCGGCGCGCGCTCTCGCCGTAGGTCAGCGTGGCCGTCGATTGTGCAGCGCCACAGCCCATCGCCGTCGCGGAAAGCGCAGCGAGAAGGACCGAAAGGAGGGCAACGGCACGCACGGAATGGGGAACCTAAGCGATGCGGCCCGGCCGCGCCAGATGGCCGAAAGGAGCCTGTGACCGATCTTGTCCTTTGCGCGCACGACGTTTGCCGGCTACCTCTCGCCCCTTCCCAATGGACGCCCTGGAGACAGAGATCAAAGAGCTCATCATCGAGTCGCTGATGCTCGACGACGTCAAGGTCGAGAACATCGACTCGAGCGCACCGCTCTTCGTCGAAGGTCTCGGCCTCGACTCGATCGATGCACTCGAGCTCGCGATGGCGATCGACAAGAAGTTCGGCGTGCGCGTCCGCGCGGACGACGAGGCCAACAAGCAGATCTTCGCGAACGTGAAGAACCTCGCGGCCTACGTCGCGGCCAATCGGAAGTAGCCGCTACGAAGCCCACGCGCGGGGAGATGGTGCTCGGGATCGTCAACGCGATCCTGGCGGTGGCCTACCCCGTGATCGTGTGGATCGGTCTGACGCGCCTCGGGACGCGCGCGGTCAGCGTGATCGTGCTGGCCCTCGTGGTGCCCATGCTCGCGATACGCCTGCGCAAGGCCGATCGCGCGACCTTCTGGTCCATCGTGCGCGTGCCGATCGCGATCCTCGTGCTCGTGGTGCTCGGCGCCATCACGCAGGACGCGCGCTTCGTGCTCGCGATGCCCGTCGTGATCAACCTCGTGTTGCTCGCGACCTTCGGCGAGACGCTGCGCGCCGGACAGACGCCGATGATCGAGCGCTTCGCGCGCCTCGTGGAGACCGAGCTCAGCGACGACAAGAGGGCGCACTGCCGATCGTGGACGCAGCGCTGGTGCATCTTCTTCGCGCTCAACGCTGCCGTCGCGCTCGCGCTCGGCCTGTTCGCGACGCCGTTCATGTGGGCCGCGTACAACGGCGGGATCGCCTACGCACTGATCGGCGTGATGTTCGCGATCGAGTACGTCTCGCGCAAGGCGCGCTTCCGAGACGATCCGCCGCGCAACCCGATGGATCGGCTCATGAGGCGGGTGTTTCCGCCGACGCGCTGATCGCTCAGCGCACGAAGCCGCCGACGACGCAGCGCACGCCCGCGCACATCGGAGTGCCCCAGTCGAAGCCCTGCGCGACCAGATGATAGCGATCGCCATCGACGGATCCGCCGCTGCCGAAGCCGCCGACGACCGAGAGCGTGCGGGGCCCGGCGCCCACGTCCACGCCCGTGTCGAGACCAGTCTCGCCCACGTCCGACGGCGCATCCACGGTGGGCGCATCTCCCGATGCGTCGGTGGTCATCGTCTCGGGTGAGCTGCACCCACCGAGCGTCGTCATCACGAGCAGCGCGAGCGTCGGCCTCACGCGATCGACGGTCGCACGGGGTACCGGCCCGTGTCGAGCCGGCCTTATCATCGCGAACGGAGGTCCAGATGAAGAAGCTCTCGATGAGACATCGCGCCGGGCTCGCGACGGCGATCGTGGTGACTCTGGTGACGTGCGGTCCTTCGGGCGTCGAAATGATGGGCGACGCGATGGTCGACGCCGGTGGCGCGATGCGCGATGCCGCCGACGCGCTCGAGGACACGGGAACCGTGATTCAGGACAGCGCCGGCGACGATGCTCACGCGCAACCGCCAGCCTGCGGCACGTGCACGACGAACGGCGCGGTGCACGCGACGCTCGCGTCGGAAGATCCGGCGCAGGCGGTCGGTGGCTCGTTCTCGACGACGACGCACGCGATCGAGCTCGCCGTCGGTCCGCTGTACCTCACCGATCTGTCCGAAGTGAACGGGTTCTCGCTCGCGAGCTCCGGCGTGCTGGGCGGTACGGTCGCAGTCCTGTGGACCATTCCCACCGGCTCGTTCTGTGACGACCAGCACATCCTGGGCACCAGCGCCGGCTTCAGCGCGATGCAGACGCCGATCGCGGCCGTCGATCCCGCCACGCCGATCCACGGCGCGGCGATCTTCGTGCCCGCGGGCGCGCATCTCTGCGGAGAAGCCCAGTACTCCGGGGTCTGGTCTGGCTTTCGGCCCTACGACTGACCGTCAATCGCAGCAGAGCAACGGCCTGGCGGTCGTGCAGGCGGAAGGCGCGGTCCAGTACGCTTCGTGCGACGTATTCGGTGGGAACAGCGCGTAGCCGTTGTCGCTGGTGCTGGTCGTCCAGCTCGCGCAATCGGTCACGGCGCTCGTCCCGCCGGGTCCGAAGATCGGCGGCAGTCCGTCCTGCGACATCCACGCGCCGATGCCGCTCGTCGGATCGCCGAGATCGATCGTCGTTCCGAGCGCCATCGCGTGGTTGATCTCGCGCGTGTCACACATGTGCGCGGTGGGCGAGCTGCACGCCGCCGCGCAGAGCTCGTGCGCGCCCTGCAGGCCGATGTGGCCCGACACGGTCCCGTGGATGCGGCCCAGCGTGGGCGCGCTCATGCCGCAGAGCGTTCCCGAGTCCGTGATCGCGTCGGTGCCGGCGCGCAGGATCGTGCGCTCGGCCTGCACGGCGTAGGGAACGGCGCCCGCACGCCCCCGCGGCATCGTGGTGCCATCCACGCTGATCTCCACCCAGAGCTCCTCCGCCGACTGCATCGCCGTCTGGCACGCGGCGTCGGCGAGCGTGATCGAGAAGTGCCCGGCGAGCGTGGCGATCCCCGTCGGCGCGATCGTGCACACCGCGGCGCCTCCGCTCGAAGCGCCGTAGAGCGCGAGCCCGATCGCATGCGAGCCATCCGCGATCGGCACCGGCCCATCGAGCACGATGCCCGAGTAGACGAGCGGCGGCGCGCTCGGGCGACGATCGGCCACCGCGAGCCCGATGCCGATGCCGACGCCCACGAGCGCCAGAGCCACGAGCAACCAAGTTCGTGCGGAACGCTGCATGAGACGAACGTCTCATGCGCCCGCGATCGACTCAACGGGGCTCAGTAGTTCGCGATCGAGCCGAGGTCGTGCACGTGATCGAAGCCGGCGCCGGTGAGCACGCGCGCGGCCTGTTCGCTGCGATGGCCGGACAAGCAGTAGACGACGACGTCGGCGCGCGGATCGAGCTCGCCGAGGCGAGACGGCAGATCGTCGACGGGAATGTTCACAGCGCCGTCGAGATGGTTGAGCGCGTACTCGAAGCTGCTGCGGACGTCGAGCAGCACGGCGCCCTCGTGGACGAGCTCACGCGCGCGCCGTCCGCTGACCTGCTCCGCGGGCGCGCCGAGCACGGGCGCCTCGCTGGCTGCGCCGCCGCAGCCGACGACGAGAACGAAGACGAAGACGAGTCCCTTCACGACACGTCGGAGAGTGACGCATCGCCCGGCTCCACGTCGGAAGCGGGCACGTCCTTCGGCTCGCTCGGCCACATCAGCACCGCGACGAGGAGGAACGCGGCGGCCGCGAGCCAGAGCGGCAGCGACCCGCGCGTGGAGCTCTGCTCCGTGCTCGGCTCGACCAGAGGCGTGGCGGCCTGCAGACATCGCTCGCACGTGGGATCGGCGGCCGACGCGGCGCGATAGAGATCGGCATCCAGCAGGCCGTGCGCCATCATCGCGTTCGCGCGCAGGTAGAGCGCGAGCGCGTCGCGTCGATCGCGCGCGTGCTCGGCGAGCGGAAGGCGCGACGCGCGCGCCAGAGAGAGCGCTGCGGCATCGGCATCGCCCGCATCGAGATCGAGCTCGGCCAGACGGAGCGCCAGCCCGCCGGCGCGATCGTCAGAAGGCGTCGGGATCGCCGCGAGAGCCGCGTCGAGCGCCGCACGGGCCCCCGCGCGATCGCCCCTCCCGAGAGCCGTTTCGGCCGCGGCGAGGTGCGGCGCGGCGATCGCGCTTCGTCGGCTGTCGAGCACGGCGAAGAGCGCATCGAGCGTGCGCCGCCAGCTCCAGTCGAGATCCGCATCCTCTCCCGTCTGCAGACGGTACGCCTGGCGCGCGACCCAGATCGAGCTCTGTCCGTACGCGGTGAGCGCCTCGCGCGAAGCATCGCGAAGCGCGCGCTGATCGGATCCGACGAACGAGATCGCCACCGACACGCCGCTCATGATGTGCGCCGCCGCGTACGCGCGGAGCACGTCGGGCACGAGCTCGGGCTCGAGCGAAGCGACGAAGCGCCCAGGCTCCCCGGTGCCGAAGCGCTCGGCCGACCACGTGGCCCACGTGCGCGCTTCGCGATCGCCGTGCGAGAGCGCGCGGATCGCGACCGCGGCCAGGCGCGCATCGAGGCGCATCGTGATCCGCCTTCCTTCCAGGCGCATTCCGTCGCCGCCGAAGCGCATCAGCTCCGGCACGAGCGAGAGCGCATCGACTCCGTCGATCCGCTCGGCGGCGCGCTCGATCAGGATCGCCGCGCCGAGCCGGACGGTGGCGCGATCGTGCGTGCTCGCGAGGACCGTCGCGACGCCGGGCGCGACATCGACCAGATCGTCCGCACGACGGCTGCCGACCGCGTGACGGAACGAGGTGACGATGCGCGTGACGTCATCGGCCTCGATGGCAGGGCGGCGCAGACGATCCATGCGCTCGCGCATCGCAGGAACGTCGCTCGCGGTCAGAGCATCGTATCCGGCGACCGCTGCGGCACGCGCGTGCGCATCGTCGGAGGCCAGGCCCGTCTCGAGCGCGGCGAGATCCGTCTGCGCGCTCGCGATCGAGCCGAGCGCCAGCACGAGCACGCAGATCGAGAGCGTTAGGCCGAGATCTCGAAGCTGGCGAACTCGCCCGTGTAGCTGCGCCAGCGGGTGTCCACCTTGTCCACGCGAGCGGTCGACGGTCCGTGCTGAGCCCATCCGAGGAAGTCCTTCACCTGGTCTTCTTCGCCCTCGGCGACCACCTCGACCGCGCTGTCCGGACGGTTCTTCACCCAACCAGTCAGCCCGAGGCGACGTGCCTCACGCACCGCCGATTGCCGGAAGAACACGCCTTGGACACGTCCCCGGATCACGAGGTGGATCCGCTTCTGAGCCATCTTCTCTCTCTCCTAACGCCGCTCGCGAAGTGCGAGCAAGAAATCGGGGCGAATCTCGCCTGCATCACGCTTCTTCGCAAATGAGGAATTGCGGAGGAGGAACAAGGACAATTGCCGCCTTCCTCCCCATTCCGCCATCCGGAGAACGAAAGAGATCCTCGGCGGCAGGCGTACTAAGCTGCGTGAACATGAGCGACTTCAGCTTCGCGCGCTTCGTGGAAGACGAGAGAGCCGGTCGCCCGGGTCGCAGCGAGGCCGCGCGCTACGCGTACTCGGCGGACGTCGCGATGATGCGGAGCTTCTCGCGCATGTCGGCGGTCGAGCACGCGGCGTCGGCGCTCGTGCGCACGAACAAGGAGCTGATGCGCGGTCAGCTGCTCGGCCAAGGCGTGAAGGTCGGGCCGCGTCAGTTCCCGAGCATCCAGAAGGTGGCCGAGCACTGCGCCAAGACGCTCGCCGTGCCCGTTCCGCAGATCTACGTGGTGAACTCGCCCGTCGTGAACGCGTACACGTTCGGCACCGAAGATCAGTCGTTCATCGTGCTGCACAGCGCGCTGGTCGACTCGCTCTCGCCGAGCGAGCTGACGTTCGTGATCGGTCACGAGACGGGGCACATCCAGAACAAGCACGTCGTGTACGGAACCGTTCTGATCCTGCTGACGCAGATGGCCTCGGCGTTCGCCGGCTTCTTCGTGGAGCCCGTGCTCTTGCCGCTGCGTGCGTGGTTCCGCCGCGCCGAGATCACGTGCGATCGCGCGGGGCTGCTCTGCAGCAAGGACGTGGAGGCCGGCACCAAGAGCTTCATGAAGCTCGCGATCGGCAGCTCGCGTCTCTTCTCCGAGATGGACGTCGATGCCTACGTGGAACAGCTCGAAGAGTCGCGCGCGACGATCGGCCGCTACCTCGAGGCGTTCGCGACGCATCCGTACCTGCCCAAGCGCATCTCCGCGCTGCGGGCGTTCGCCGAGAGCGAGCTCTACCGTACGTCGGTGGGCCTGCCGGGCGGCAAGAGCATCGACGACGTCGACGTGTTGACGAGCCAGATCATTCGCATCGACGGATGATCGCTTCCGAGCCTCTAGCCAGACGCGGGGAAACCAAGTGAGCGATTCGAAAGCCGACTACCAGGAAAAGCGCAAGGAAGTGCTCGCCTCGCTCCGCGAGGTCGCGGTGCTCGCAGAAGACGCCGGCGCCGCGACGCTCGGTCGCAAGCTGCGCGACGATCGCATCCCGCGGCTCGAAGAAGAGAAGTTCCACCTCGTCGTGCTCGGCGAGTTCAACCACGGCAAGACGACGTTCGTGAACGCGCTGCTCGGCGCGCCCGTGCTGCCGATGGGCGTCACGCCGACGACGGCCGTGATTCACCAAGTCGTGCACGGCGTCCGCGGTGCGCGTGCGCACTTCGAGAAACGCGAGGCCGATCACGCCCCGCGCGTGGTGCCCTTCGACGAGATCGGCGGCTACGTCGTCGGCGGCGGCGCCGCGAGCGAGAACGTGCGCTATCTCGAGGTGAGCTATCCGAGCCCGCTGCTCGAAGGCGGCGTCGTGCTCGTCGACACTCCCGGCGTCAACGATCTCAACTCCACGCGCGCCGAGATCACGTACAGCTACATCCCGCGCGCCGACGCGGTGCTCTTCCTGCTCGATGCCGGGCAGATCCTCAAAGAGAGCGAGCGCGCGTTCCTCGCGAACAAGCTGCTCGCGCAGTCGCGTGACAAGGTCCTCTTCGTCATCAACAAGATCGATCTGCTCGACGAGAGCGAGCGCGAAGAGGCGCTGAACTACGCGCGCACGCAGCTCGCCAAGCTCGTGAAGGAGCCGCGCGTGTACGCGGTCAGCGCGGAGAAGGCGCTCGGTGGTGATCGCGACGGCGCAGGGCTGACGGCGCTCGTCACGGACCTCACGAAGTTCCTCGCCGAAGATCGCGGCCGCGTGCTGCTCGACAACGCGCTCGACGAAGGCCTGCGCACGGCGGTCACGCTGCGACGCGGCATCGAGGTGCAGAAGCAGGCGCTCTCGCTCACGCAGGAGGAGCTCGACAAGCGTCTCAAGCTGCTCGACGACGATCTCGCCTCCAGCGCCGATGCCGGCGCCCGACGCGAGGCGAAGATCCGTCAGGACCTCGCCGCGATCAAAGCGCTCGTGCGCAAGGAGTGCGACGACTTCGGCAAGCGCTTCAGCTCGGCGCTGCCCGCCGAGATCGAGTCGAGCAAGGCCGAGGACCTCAAGCGCTATCTGCCCGGCTTCATGGAGGAGCGCTTCCGCAGCTTCGCCGACAAGCAGGGCCTCGACATCGCCAAGCGCATGGAGAAGGTCGCCGAAGAAGCGATCGCCTTCGTGAGCGACGAGGCGCGATCGCGCGGCGAGAAGATCGCCGATGCGTTCCCCGGCACGCCGAACGTGGATCTCACGGTGAACACGCTCGCGTACGACGTCGGCGTGATCGCGCTCGGTGCGTTCGGTCTCGGCATCATGGCGCTGAGCAACCTCTTCGTCGGTGGCGCCCTGCTCGGCGCCGCGCCGATCCTGGCGTACGTGTTCCGCGGCCGCGCGGATCGAGAGACGAAGAAGCGCGCGCTCGAGGAAGCACCGGCGGCGATCGAGAAGGCGAGCAAGGAGCTCGGCCTCGCGTTCGAGCGTCAGATCGACGAGTTCGGCGACAAGCTCGTCGACTTCGTCAAGAGCGCGACCGAAGAGATGACGCGCTCGATGGCCGAGGTCGTTCGCCACGCGAGCGCCGCCAAGGCCGAGGGCGAGACCGAGACGCTGCGCGTGCGCGAAGAGGCCGGCATGGCCCTCTCGCGGCTCGGCGCGGTCGAGCAGAAGATGGGCGCGCTCCGCACGGGCCTCTGGGCCAACGGATCGGGCAGCGCTCCTACGGAAGATCCTCAGCCGAATTGACTCAGAGACAGCTCGCGGTGTCCGTGAACACGCGCTGCGCGACATCGGTCGCGCAGCGGATCGTGCAGTGCGAGCCGGCGACGCACGTCGCGACGCAGTCCTGAGCGCAGATCACGTCGCAGTCGGTGTGCGCCGCGCACGCGACCATACCGCCGCGCGCGACCGAGATGCCGCAGCTGCTGTCGCGCTCGCAGCTCACGTTGCAGAGATCGCCGCAGCGGCCGGTGCAGGTCGAGCCCGCGCCGCAGGTGAACGTGCAGCCCGTCGGCCCGCAGACCTCGGGATCGAGCGTGCACGACGAGTCGGACGGGCACGTGCACGTGGCGCCGGTGCAGAGGAGATCGGTCTGGCTGCTGCAGGCCGCGAGACACATCCCGAGCACGACGAGCCATCGCATGAGCCGATGATACGCTCGCGCGATGGGCGACACGCCGGAGCGTTGGTACTGGATCGAAGGTCGCATCGGGCGGCGCACGTGGGTGCTGCGCTTCGTCGGCATGCTCGCCGTGATGTTCACGCTCGTCTTCTTGCCGCTGCTCGTCCTCGGAGACCGTCCGCCCGAAGACATGCGCGCCACGATCGGCTGCTCGGCGATCCCCGTGATCTTCGCCTGCGTGGTATTCCGCTTCGTGCAGGACGTGAAGCGGCTCCACGATCTGGGGCAGCCCGGATGGTTCCTCTTCTGCGCGTTCATCCCCGTGATCAACTTGATCTACGTGGTCATCCTCGCTTTCCAGGACGGGCAGCCGCACCGGAACGCGTTCGGCCCCGACCCGAAACGCCGCGACGAAGGATTCGAGGCGGTCGCCGACGTATTTCGCTGATGCGGCGAACGTCGCGAACGCGATCGCGATGAGGTAGCCTCCCGCCCGCGTGCGGATCGGTGTTCCGAAAGAGACGTTGCCACTCGAGCGGCGCGTCGCAGCGACTCCGGAGTCGGTGAAGAAGCTCGTCGAGCTCGGTCTCGAGCTCGCGATCGAGCGCGGCGCGGGCTTGGCCTCGGGCTTTTCCGATGCGGCGTACGAAGCGGCAGGCGGCAAGATCGTCGATCGCGCGGCTGCGCTCGGGGCCGACGTCGTCGTGCACGTGCGACCGCCGACTGCGGCCGACATCGCGATGATGAAGGCGGGTGCGATCAACGTCTCGCACGTGCAGCCCGAGCGTCATCCGGAGCTGCCCGAGCTCTTCGCGAAGCAGAAGGTCACGGCGCTCGCGCTCGAGCGCGTGCCGCGCGTGACGCGCGCGCAGAAGATGGACGTGCTCAGCTCGATGGCGAACCTCGCGGGCTACCGCGCGATCGTCGAAGCGGCGGAGTGCTACCAGGGCTTCTTCAGCAAGCAGGTGACGGCTGCGGGATCCACGCCGCCCGCGCGCGTGCTCGTGATCGGAGCTGGTGTCGCGGGCCTCGCGGCCGTCGGTGCAGCACGCGCGCTCGGGGCCGAGGTCCGCGCGTTCGACACGCGTGCCGCCGCGCGAGAGCAGGTCGAGTCGCTCGGCGCGACGTTCCTCGAGATCACGATCGAAGAAAAAGGCGAGGGCCAGGGCGGCTACGCCAAGGTGATGAGCAAGGAGTTCATCGAGGCGGAGATGGCGCTCTTCCGCGCGCAAGCCGCCGAGGTGAACGTCATCATCACCACCGCGCTCGTGCCCGGGACCAAGGCGCCGATCCTCGTGCCGAAGGGCGTCGTCGACGCGATGCCGCCCGGATCGGTCGTCGTGGATCTCGCCGCCGAACAGGGCGGAAACTGCGAGCTGACGAAGCCCGACGTGATCGTCCAGCATCCGCTGCCCGGTGGCGGCCACGCGTCGATCATCGGCTTCACCGATCTCGTCAGCCGGATGGCGAGCACCGCCTCGCGCCTGTTCGCGGGCAACCTCGTGCACCTGCTCGTCGAGATGGGCGCGAAGGACGGGATCCGCGTCGACCTCGAGAACGACGTGATCCGTCCGGCGCTGCTCACGCACGACGGCGAGATCCTGCCGCCGCCGCCGAAGAAAGAGCCGACTGCGCCGGCTCCGATCTCGAAGACCACGACACCCGTGGCCGCGATCAAGATGGCGCCGACGTCGATCCGTCCGCCCGAGCCGGAGCCCGAGAAGAAGAAGTCCGGCCACGGTCACGGCGGCAGCCCCGGCGCGCCGACGATGGCGGGACGCATCGGTGGTCTCGTGCTCGCGACGGTGCTGCTCGCCGTCGGCCATCTCGCACCGAGCGACTTCCTCGAGCACTTCACGGTCTTCGTGCTCGCGTGCTTCGTCGGCTGGCAGGTCATCTGGTCGGTCACTCCCGCGCTGCACACGCCGCTGATGAGCGTCACCAACGCCATCTCCGGAATCATCATCGTCGGCGGCATGCTCGAGATCGGGCCCGACTTCGGTCTGGCCACGTGGCTCGGCTTCGCCGCCGTCTTGTTCGCCGCGATCAACGTCGCCGGCGGCTTCCTCGTGACCCAGCGCATGCTGCGGATGTTCAGGCGAGACTGAGATGTCCTTCGGCGGCGAGATCACGGTCGCGTACCTGATCGCGGGTGTGCTGTTCATCCGGAGCCTCTCCGGGCTGGGCAAGCAGGAGACCGCGCGCGCCGGGAACTTCTCCGGGATGCTCGGCATGGCGCTCGCGATCGTCGTGACGGCGATCGTGTGGATCGGCCATCACACGGACATTCCGCCGGTCGGCATCGGCTTGCTGATCGGCGCGGTCGTCATCGGCTGCGGCATCGGCGCGACGCTCGCGCGGCGCGTCGAGATGACGGGCATGCCCGAACTCGTCGCGATCCTGCACAGCTTCGTCGGCCTCGCCGCCGTGTTCGTCGGCATCGGCAGCTACGTGCAAGGCAGCGATCACGAAGGCGCCGAGCTGATCGTCCATCTCGTCGAGATCTGGGTCGGCGTCGCGGTCGGCGCCGTGACCTTCACGGGCTCGATCGTCGCGTGGGGAAAGCTGCGCGGCTCGATCAGCGGCAAGCCTCTGCTTCTTCCCGGCCGTCACGTGCTCAACCTCGGCGTGGCGATCGCGATCGTCGGCCTCGCGGTTCCGTTCGCGAGCGCGAGCGGCGACACGGGCCTGACGTGGATCCTCGTGATGACCGGGCTCGCCGGCCTGCTCGGCATCCATCTCGTGATGGCGATCGGCGGCGCCGACATGCCCGTCGTCGTCTCGCTGCTCAACAGCTACTCGGGCTGGGCCGCGGCGGCCGCGGGCTTCGTGCTCGTCAACGACGCGCTCATCGTGACGGGCGCGCTCGTCGGATCGAGCGGCGCGATCCTGTCGATCGTGATGTGTCGCGCGATGAACCGCTCGATCCTGAACGTCGTCTTCGGCGGCTTCGGCACCGAGAGCGGCACGGCGGTGGCGAGCACGGCGCAGCAGACCGGTGAGGTCCGCGAGCTCAAGGTCGACGAGGTCGCCGCCAAGCTCAAGGCCGCCAAGAGCGTGATCATCGTGCCGGGCTACGGCATGGCCGTCGCGCGCGCACAGCAAGCCGTGCACGACCTGACGCGCGCGCTGAAAGAGCGCGGCGTGAAGGTGCGATTCGCGATCCATCCGGTCGCCGGCCGCCTGCCGGGCCACATGAACGTGCTGCTCGCCGAGGCGGGCGTTCCTTACGATCTCGTGCTCGAGATGGACGACATCAACCACGACTTCGCGACGACCGATGTCGTGCTCGTGATCGGCGCCAACGACATCGTGAACCCGGGCGCGCTCGACGATCCGCAGAGCCCCATCTACGGAATGCCGGTGCTCGAGGTGTGGAAGAGCGCGCTCGTCGTCGTGCTCAAGCGCGGCATGGCCGCGGGCTACGCCGGCGTCGAGAACCCGCTCTTCTTCCACGAGCACACGCGCATGCTCTTCGGCGACGCCAAGAAGAGCATGGATGCGCTCGTCGCGGCCGTGAAGAGCTGATCTCTACCGGAGTCCGCTTCGCGGAGCGCTCCGGTCGAGATCTCAGAGGTAGATCATGCAGACCAAGCTCGGCTGCGGGGAGAGCACGGTGACCCTGCAGACCTCGGCGAGCTCGGTCGCGTCGAGCGTGGACGGCGAGTAGCGGCACGTGATGCCGGTGCAGCCGCCCGACGGCGCCGGCTCGCACGTGAAGTCGGGAGCGACCGCTTGCAGCGCCGTCGCATCGGCGACGCTGGCAACGCATGCGAACACGTCGTCGCAGAGCTGACCGACCACGAGCATGCCGCCCGCCGGGAATCGGACGACGCTCGGATCGCACGACAGGCCGGAGTCGCGCGCCGCTGCGGCATCGATACCCACGTCGCCGGGCGCGCTCGCATCCACTCCCGCGTCGCGCGCCACGAGGTCGATCGTCTGCATCGTCGTCGGCAGGCATGCGCAGCAGCCCGCGGATGCGGGCGCGATCGTGACGTGCAACGTCCGGGGCGCGCCGTCGATCGTCACGGTCACGTCGTGCTCGCCCTCAGCCAATGCGGCAGAGCACGTGACGACGCCGGCGGCGAGCGTGCACGTGCCGCCATCGAGTGTCGCGACGGTGCTGGCGTTGGCCCCGGTGATCCGGACGACGAGCGATTCCGGGCACGGGCCGCAGAGCGCGCGGTCGCACTCGGTGCTCGATGAACAGCCCGCCGCCAAAAAGCAAAGACTCGCGAGGAGCGTGGCGCGCATGCGGCGAGCATGGGCCGATCCTGTTTCTCGGCAAAGCATGCCGCGTCGGGTGCGTGGTGTGTCCTCGACGACTCGGTGCTCGCAGCGAGCACCGATGCTGCCGGTTTCAGCGTCCCGCGGCGTGGATGCGCTGGAAGTCGAGCCCGAAGCGCGCGAGGTATTTTCGCAGGCGGTCGGCGTCGTTCTTCGTCGCGCGCTTGCGGAGGCTGCTCGCGAAGAGCACGCGGCCGGCGGACGAGAGCGAAGGCTCGCCCGCGCACACGTCGAGCACGGCGATCAGCTGCGCCCGGTCGAAGAGATCCAGATCCGCAGCGCCCTGCGTGCCCAGCAGCGACTGCAGCAGGGCGTCACCGTCGCTCTTCTCGTGCGGGCTGCCCCACGACACTTGGAGGCGCGCGATCTCCGCATCGACCTGCGCCACGCGGATGCGATCGGCCGTGGCGAGCGTCGCCATGCGCGTGACGGCCGCGCTCAGATCGCGGAAGTTGCCCGACCATGCCGCGTCTCGGCGCGTCGCGAAGCGCAAGAACCGCTGGCGCGCATCCTCGTGGAACACGATGCGGCGCCCGGTCTCGCGCGCGACGCGCTCGAGCTCGTAGTCGAGGTTGGGCGCGATGTCCTCGAGCCGCTCGCGCAGCGTCGGCAGGCGGAAGTGCCAGAGATCGATGCGCGCGAGCAGATCCTCGCGAAAGCGGCCGTCGCGAACGCTCGCGAGCAGCTCGCGGTTCGTGCCCGCGATGAGCTGGAAGTCGCTCGCGATGGCGCGCTCGCTGCCGAGCGGCGTGAAGCGCTTGTCCTCGATCGCGGTCAGCAGCATCGCTTGCTCGTCGAGGCCGAGCTCGCCGATCTCGTCGAGGAAGAGCACGCCGCCATCCGCATTCGCGAGCAGGCCGCGACGATCCGCGGTGGCGCCCGTGAACGCGCCGCGCATGTGGCCGAAGAGCGTGCTCATCGCTTGATCGCCGCGCAGCGTCGCGCAGTTCACTTCCACGAACGTCGCGCTCGCCTGACCGAGCTGTTGCTTGAGCGCGTGGATGCGGCGCGCGAGGTGCGTCTTGCCGACGCCGGTTGGACCGCTCAGCAGGATCGGCGCCCTGGAAGATCCAGCGACGTGCTCGATCTGGTCGATGAGCGCGTTGAACGCGGGGTTGGCCGTCTCGATGCCCGCCTTCAGCACGCCCGAGCGCTGCCGACGCTCGGCCTCGAACCGCCGCGCGATCCGGTCGTAGCGTGCGACGTCGAGGTCGATGATCGTGTAGTGCGCCTCGTGGGCGGGCCGGCGCGGCGGCTCGGTCTGTAGGAGCTCGCCCGGGAAGAAGCCCGTCTCGGTGAGCAGGAACAGACAGATCTGCGCGACGTGCGTGCCCGTCGTGATGTGGACGAGATACCGCTCGCG
>CAYSCF010000006.1:0-63833 GCA_964429305.1 uncultured Sandaracinaceae bacterium
ACGGGAGGCGGATGCGATTCCTGCCCCGCGCGCGCTTCTTCTTCCTGATCACGTTGCTCGGCTGTCACCCGGCCCAGGCCACGCATCTCGAGAGCGACGGCGTGCAGCCCGGACAAGAGGTCTCCGCGCCCACCGCGAGCGTCGCGAGCTACGACACGAGCGTGCCGAGCGGCGATCCCGTGATCGGCGGCGGCGATGCGGCCGGTGTGTTGCAGGGCGTGAACGCGGCTGCATCCGGACGCGGCATGACGCTCACGGGCGATCCGCGCATGGCGACGCTCGCGCAGCAGATCAGCGATCACCTCGACCACGGTGGCGAGCCGCCGCCGTCCGAGGTCATCCAGTTCTTCTCGTGGAACCTCGGCCTCGTGGAGCCGGTGCCGCACGTGCTCGTGCTCGGCCTGCCCGATCGCGCGTCGATCCCCGACCAGGTCCAGCGCAGCATGGATCAGTTCCTCGGGCGCCAGCGCTACACGCACTGGGGCGCGATCATCCTGCCGCGCGGCGGCGTGTGGCTCGTCGTGATCGCGCTGAGCTCGCGCGACGCGACGCTGGAAGCCGTGCCGCGGGCGCCTGCGGCCGGGCCGCTCGTCTTGCGCGGCTCTCTCGGCGCGGGGTTCACGAACCCGGTCGTCGCGGTGCAGCAGCCCAATGGTTCGACGACGCGCATTCCCGGCGGCGCCGGTCCCGCGTTCGATCTGCACATCCCGATCACGCAGTCGGGCGAGCACCACGTCGAGCTGCTCGCCGACGGGCCGCTCGGGGACGCGGTCATCGCGAACTTCCCCGTGTACCTCGGTGGATCTGCGCCGACGTCGATCCGCGTGCGCAGCGAGCCCACGCCGACGAGCGGGAGCAGCGACGTGACGAGCGTGCACGACGATCTTCTCCGCATGCTCAACGAGACGCGCGCACAGGCCGGGCTTCCCGCGCTCACGATCGACTCGCGCGCCGAGGCCGTCGCGCTCGCGCACTCGCAGGACATGGTCGCGCACGACTTCACGGGCCATCAGTCGCCGACGACCGGCTCTCCGGCCGATCGCGTGCGCACGGCCGGCCTGCACAGCGGGCTCGTGCTGGAGAACATCGGGCGCGGCTACTCGGCGCAGGAGATCCACGACGGTCTCGTCGCGAGCCCCGGCCATCGCGCCAACCTCGTGAACGCGGACGCGAACGTCGTCGGCATCGGCGTCGTCGCGGACACGAGCGACGGGCGCACGGCGTTCATCGCGACGGAAGTGTTCTTGCGCTTCGCGCAGCCGATCGACGTGAGCGGCGCGCCGCAGACCGTGCTCGAAGCGATCAACCGCGCACGCACCGCGCGAGGCGCGCGTGTGATGACGATGGAGGCGAACCTCCAGGCCGCCGCCGATGCCGCTGCGCGCGAGTACTTCAGCGATCCCTCGCTCACGACGCAGGACGCGGTCGATCACGCCTCGACGGCGATGCGTCGCTTCTCGATCGCGTTCCGCCGCATCGGCGGCGTCATGGCGGTCGTCACGGCGCTCTCCGAGGCGAGCGAGCTCGAGCCGAGCTTCGATGCGGACGTCGACCAGGTCGGCATCGGCGTCGCGCAGGGCACGCGGCCGGACACGGGCGAGAACGCGATCGCCGTCGTCATCATGCTCGGCTGGTCGAGATAGTCAGCGAGCGATGGAAACGGTCGCGACCCAGGTGCCGGCGCGGCCCTGATCGGTGACGACGACCTCGCTCGCGCGCAGATCGATCATCGGATCGTCGTCCGTCGCCGACGGGTTGCCGTCACGCATGGTGATGGCGCCGCTCGCATCGACGCCGCAGTGGCCGTAGCCGCCCGTGCCCTCCCCATAGAGCGTTCGCGCGCCGCACGCGATCACGACGCGACAGTTCTGCACGTCGTTCGCGGGATCGATCGTGACGGTGCACGCCTGGCCCGAGCTCACGCCCGGCTCGCCGACGATCGTGGTGACGGTCCCGGCGAGCACGCGGTGCGGGATCGGGACGACGTCGCCGGTGCCGCCGGCCTCGCACGCGAGGACGTCGATCTCGTGGCCGCCCGCGCTCAGCGTGATCATGCGGAACTGCCAATGGCCGACGTGCTCGATGGCTCGGATGTCGAGCGTGCCGCGGCCGCGCGGTCCAGACACAGGCATCGACCAGCTCGCTTGGCCGTCGTCGTCTTCCGTCTCCGCGTTGCCGCACGAGAGACCGATCCACGGCTGGGCGATCGGCGCGCCGAGCAGGGCGACGGCGCGCGGACACGCGTTCACGTGGGCGAGCGCGGGCGCGCCGAAGCCCATGCAGCTGGGCGCGTACCCGAACGCGAATACGAGCACGGGGACGAAAGCGAGACCTCCGAGCGCGCTCGCCACTCGACGCAGTGGGCTCGGCGCCTCCGTTCTTCCGCCCGGCCCGACCTCGACGTCGCTCATCGAGTCGAGCGTCTCACGGAACGGGCTCAGGTCGGCGGATGCGCCGGGTCGAAGAACGCGATCGGCGCGGCCAGGCACGCATCCGGAATTCCGAACGCATCGACGAGCGGGCGCGCGACGGGCGCGAGCTCGGCGATGAGCTTCTCGATCTCCTTGCGCACGGCGCGTGCTTTGACCGGCTCGAAGTACCCGTCCTCGAGGAACCATGCCGCCTGCGCTTCGATCGAGCAGAGCGCGTGTAGATCACCGAGGCGCGCGTGCCACTGCCGCATCGCCTCGTCTTCGATCTTCGAGACGCGCGCCTCGAACCACTCGAGCGCCAGACGCGACACGTACGCGCGCGCGGCCTCCACGACGTGCTCCTGGATCTCGAGGAACGCGTCGCTCCCCGACATGCGCGCATCGGTGCGCTTGCGCAGACGCAGCGCCGCGGTGCGAACGAGCACGTCTTCGCGATGACGCAGCGCCGCGAGGTGGAAGCTCCGATCGCGCAGATGCGCGCTCTCGGTGCGACGCGTCTCGATCGGGTTCTTCTCCAGCGCCGCAGTCGATGCGATCTGGCCGACCATGCGCAGCACGCCGAGCGGCGCGGCCAGATGCCTTCCGAACGCGCCGAGACGGCTCTTGCCCGCGAGCTGCAGGAGCACGGTGTTGTCGCCCTCGAACGTCGCGAACACGTCGCTGTCGGCCTTCAGATCCGGCAGACGGTTGACCGCGAGATAGCCCTGCCCTCCGCACGCCTCGCGACACGACTGCACGGTGTGGATCGCATGCCAGCTCGCGATCGCTTTGAGGCCCGCGGCCTCCGCCTCGAGCTCGCGCGTGTCGGGCTCCGCCTGGCGATGCACCTCGGCGAAGCGCGCGCGCAGCGCATCGAACGCATGATGGAGCACGTACGTCGTCGCGAGCGGCGCAAGCAAGCGACGGCGGTGCGTCGGATAGTCGAAGAGGGCGTTCTCCTCGCCGCCGGGCGGGCCGAACTGTCGACGCTCGGTCGCGTAACGGATCGCGATCGCGATCGCGCTCTTGGCGACGCTCACGCCCGCGCTTCCGACGCAGATGCGCCCGCCGACGAGCGTGCCGAGCATCGTGAAGAAGCGCTTGCCGCTGTTCTCGATCGGGCTGTGATAGACGCCGCTCTCGTCGATCGTCGCGAAGCGATCGAGCAAGTTCGTGACCGGAACGCGGACGTGATCGAGCCAGATGCGGCCGTTGTCGACGCCGTTGAGGCCCATCTTCGAGCCGGTGTCGCCCAGCCTCACGCCGGGCAACGGCGCGCCCGCGTCGTCGCGCAGCGGGACGAGGATCGCATGCACGCCTTGCGAGGCGCCGCCGACCTCGAGCTGCGCGAACACCGTCGCGATGCGCGCATCGTGCGCGGCGCCACCGATCCAGTCCTTGCGCGCGGACTCGCTCGGCGTGTGCAGCACGAGCTCGCGCGCGCTCGCGTCGTAGGTCGCCGTCGTCTCGAGATCGGCGACGTTCGATCCGTGGCCGACCTCGCTCATCGCGAAGCAACCGAGCACCCGCAACGACGCGACGTCCGCCAGCATCGCGCGGTGACGCTCGGTGCCGAGGAAATACACGCTTCCGCCGAAGAGCCCGAGCTGCACGCCGAGCTTCACCAGCAGCGAGAGATCGCCGAGGCCGAGCGTCTCGAACACGAGCATGAACGAAGAGAGATCGGGCGTGTCGCTCGTCACTCCGGGAAACGCGAGCTTCGCGAGGCCGGTCTTCTCGAAGTCGGTCATCCATCGACGCACGAGCGCGCGGTACTCGTCCTTCGGCAGGCCGTACGCGCGCTGATCGGGCGTGTCGAGGAACGCGCGAACGCGATCGCGTAGCGCGGCGCCGTCGCCGTCGAGCGCGGCGCGCATCGCACGCGCGTCGAGCTTCGGCGCCGCTTTCGGTGCGCGTGGCGCGAGGCCCGCGGCATCGAGCGTCACGTCCTCGAGATCGAGCGCGCGTGCGACGTCCTCCGCGGCACGCTCCGATTCCGGAGACGCCGTCGCGAGCGAGGCACCGAGGGCGACGAGCGAGCGTCGCGCGTCCGTCGAGAGCGTGCCCGCGGCGGCCACGAGTACGTCGCGCATCGCGGAGAGATCGCGCTGCGTCGGCGGACATTTCGGATCGAGCCACGCCTCGACGGCGCTGCGTGCGAGCGGCCGCATCCACGGCTCGGCTTCCAGACGCTTGCGCACGAGCTCGCGCTCGCGCTCGCCGATCTCGCCACCCACTGCGGCGACGTAGAGCAGCGGCACGAAAGGCCTCAGCTGCGGGTCGTCGAGGAGCGCCAGACGCGACGGGGCATCGGTCATCTCTCCGATATGCGGCGGCAGGGCAGGAGACGCCAACTTCACATCGTGAGCGCGGCGTTCTGCATCACCGATGCCGTCGCGCGCGCGCGCGCCGACGGTGTGGGCGCACCGAGGACGGTGCTGGTGGCGTGGTGCGAGGAACGATGGATCCGTCGTCGAGCGCGAGATCGAAGAACGTCGAAGGCCCGCGATCGAAGTGGAGATGCTCGAGATGATCGGGCGCGGGCGGGCCGAGGATGCCGCGGAAGATCGCGCGATCGCGGACGCGCTCGACCAGCGTGCGCCAGAAGCGTGCGTGGACGAGATCGGCCTCGCTGGCCGCGTGCCAGTGCGCGCCCACGCTCGTCTCGGTACCGTCCGTGAGCACCACGCCGCGCAGATCGATCGCGTTGCCGAGCGCGTGCTCGCTGATGCGCTCGGGACGGCGACGCACGGTCGTGCACCGGTAGCTGCTCGCGGACAGGAACGCCGTGACGTCTTGGCCTTCGACGTCGCGCGTGGTCTGGCGGATCACGCTCTCGAGGTCCGCGACCGCTGGGACGAAGCTCGGGTGCACGCGCAGCGCGGGCCGCCACGGAACGGGATCGCCGACGTGATCGACGAGGGGAACGTCGGGACAGCCCTCGATGACGTGCTCCGGACGACGCACGAAGTCGTCGAGCGCGTAGACGACGTGTGCATCGATGACCGCGTCGATTCCGGCATCCGAGCCCGCGTCGATTCCGGCATCCGAGCCCGCGTCGGTGCCGGCATCGACGACCACGGCGCGCGTGTGCGCGTGACTCTGCGCGATCGCGGTGGGCGGCGGACGCGTCGCGATGGCGAGGGCGATCGCGCCGATACCGATCAGCGCGATCGCGCCTCCGAACATGGCGGCCAGACGTCCGAGCTGCGCGCGCGTGCTCCGATCGGACACCCGCCCACCATGCCACCGACGCCCGCTCGGAGCCGGGGTCACTCCACACCGTCGCAACCCCGCGTCTTCGTGGAGAACGGGCGACTGGATGCGGATTTCGTCACACGAGCGAGCATTCGTGCATCTTTCTTCGGGCGATTCCGTCGAATGTGACGAAATGCGCATCCTGCCGCCAGATCCCAGTGATGACGGTCAGTTACGATGGTGTGGAGTGACCCCGGGGATCCAGGGGATCAACCCCGGGGATCCAGGGGATCAGAGGCCGCGGGGCTCGGCGTCTTTGCGAGGGTCGCTCGCGGCGTCGAGCCCGGTGATCGTTCCGGACGCGTCGCGATGGATCAGGATCGCCTGCACGTTCGCCGAGCCTTCGACCGGTGCGCTGAGATCGTGTCCGCGAGCTGCGAGCGCGAGCGCGAGATCCGCGGGGAGCGCCGCCTCCGTGCTCAGCGTCGCCGGCGCACCCTGATGGTGGATGCGCGCACGCACGACCGCATCGCCGACGTTCGCGTCCACGAAGAGCGAGAACACGATCACCTGCTCGACCGCCGTGACGATGCGACTGCCGCCGCTGCCGCCCGCGCAGAGAAGAGGTACGCCGTGCTCGTCGAGCACGATCGTGGGCGACATCGTCGAGACCGGACGATGGCCGGGGCCCGGCAGGTTCGCCGCGCCACCCACGAGACCGAACGCGTTGGCCGCGCCGACCTCGCGCGCGAAGTCGTCCATCTGATCGTTGAGCACCATCCCGTCGGCCGTGATGCGCGCACCGAACGGAAGGTTCACCGTGGTCGTCAGCGACATCACGTTGCCCTCCGCATCCACGATGCAGACGTGCGACGTGCCGTGATCGTCGCCGCCCTCGGTCGGCGCGGGCGCGGGACCTTCCAGCGGCATCGCATAGTCGCTCGCAGGATGGTGATGCCACGCGTCGAACACCGCTGCGCGTCGCGAGAGCCGCTCTTCGTCGAGCAGCGCATCGACCGGAATCTCGGCGAAATCGGGATCGCCCGCGTACGCCTGGCGATCGACGAAAGGGCCGAGCCAGCTCTCCGCGAGCGCGTGCCGTAGCGCAGCGCCCTCGTGCGGTTCGGGCATCCATCGCTCGAGCAGGCCGAGGCTCGCGAGCAACGTGAAGCCACCAGCCGACGGCGGTGGCGCCGTCACGATCTCGTGACCGAAGCGCACGCGTCGCAGCGGCGCCCGCTCGCGCACCTCGTAGCCCGCGAGATCTCCGGCTGCGAGGACGCCGCCTTGATCGTGGACCGTGCGCACGATCGAGCGCGCGATCGCGCCGCGATAGAACGACCGTGCGCCGTGCGCGCCGAACTCGTGGATGGTGCGCGCGAGCGCGGGGTTCACCAGATGCGCGCCTTGCGTGATGGGCGCGGTCGGGCTCGGCAAGAACGATCGCAGCAGTGGATCGGCCGCCAGGAGCGCGACGAACGGCTCGGAGTAGCGCGCGACGATGCGTGATGCCGCGAAGCCTTCGCGCGCGAGCGTCTCGGCGGGCTCGGCGATCGCCGATCGCTGCACACGGCCGGAGCCGAAGCGCGTGAGGATCTCCTCGAGGCCCGCGGGCTCGCCCGGGACCGCGACCGCGAGGCCGCCGGTCTGCGATCGCGCGGCGGCCGTGGCGTCGTCGTCGCCCTCGCGTCGCGCGAACATGTCGGGGCTCGCCGCACCAGGCGCGCGATCACGGAAGTCGAGGAACGTGAGCGTGCGATCGGATGCGCGGTAGTAGAGCGCGAAGCCGCCACCACCGAGCCCGCTCGAGGCAGGGCTCGCCACGCCCAGCGCCAGCACCGCCGCGACGGCCGCGTCTGCGGCATTGCCTCCCGCTTGGAGGATCGTCGCGCCAGCCTCGGAGGCGAGCGGGTGATCCGCGGCGACCGCGTAGTGTCCGTAGCGCGCGAAGAAACGCGACGCCGCCGGAGAATGCGCGCGCAGCGCCGACGCGGGGTGCACGGCGCAGAGCAACAAGAGGCATGCGATCGCCAGAGAGCGCTTCACGTCGCGAGATTAGTACGACATCTCCTCGCTGACATTCCGTGCTCCGGCCCTAAGATGCCCCCCGGCATGCGCATCGTCGTCATCATGGACCCGCCGGAGACCGTCCAGGTCGACGCGGACACCTCGTTCGCACTGATGGAAGAGGCGCAAGCGCGCGGCCATCGCGTCGATCACTGCGGCATCGGAGACTTCTTCTTCCAAGGCGGCCGCGTCGGCACGCACGTGCGTCGCGCGACGATGCATCGCACGCCCGGCGCGATCCCGATCACGCTCGGCCCCGGCGAAGACGTGTGGCTCGACACGGTCGATGCCGTGCTGATGCGCAAGGACCCGCCCTTCGACAGCAACTATCTCTGGGCCACGCAGCTGCTCGAGCACGCGCGCGGCAAGACGCTGCTGATCAACGATCCGCGCGCGCTGCGCGATGCGAACGAGAAGCTCTATGCGATGCACTTCCTCGACTGCATGCCCGAGACGCTCGTCAGCGGCGACAAGGCGCGCATCAAGGCGTTCCTGAAGGACGTCGGCGGCCGCGCCGTGATCAAGCCGCTCTCGGGCGCGGGCGGCGACGGCGTCTTCTTGATGAAGGACGACGACCTGAACACGAACGCGATCATCGAGACCGTCACGCACGTGGGCAAGCGCGTGGCGATGGTGCAGCGCTACGTTCCCGAGGTCGTCAAAGGCGACAAGCGCGTGCTCGTGCTCGACGGCGAGGCGCTCGGTGGTCTGTTGCGCGTCCCGCAGAAGGACGATCTGCGCAGCAACATCCACGTCGGCGGATCGGTGGCGTCGGGCACGCTCGACGACGACGATCACCGCATCGTGGCCGCGCTCGCACCGAAGCTGCGTGCGGACGGATTGATCTTCGTCGGCCTCGACGTGATCGGCGGCAAGCTCACCGAGGTCAACGTCACGAGCCCGACCGGCATCCAGCAGATGTCGCGCTTGATGAAGGTGAACCTCTCTGCGCGCGTCATCGACTGGATCGAAGAGCACCGTCTGCGTGCGTGATCGAGCACGGGTCGCGATTCTCGGCTGGCACGGCAGCAGCGAGCGACAGCTGCGCGGCGTCGCGCGCTGGTACGAGACGCAAGGATTTGCGGACGTCCGCACGGTGATCACGCCGACGTTCCGCACCATGGGCTTGCCGGGCGCGTGGACCAGGTTCGGTCGGGAGCTGGCGCAGGATCTCGACGACGGAACGCCGCTCGTGATCCACGCCTTCAGCAACGCGGGCTTCTGGACGATGTCGGCGCTGCTCGACGCGATGCGAGGAACGCCGACGCACGTGATCGTCGACTCCGCGCCCGGCTTTCCCGAGACGATCCCGATGCGCTTCACCGCGAAGTTCGCGACGATGGCGATGATGCCCGGCCTGCTGAGCGCGCTGCGCCGCGAGCCGCGGCTCTTCCATCCGATCCTGTCGCCGCCGATCGCCGCCTTCTTCGGTCTCTGGCACCTGCTCGCGCGCGAGCAGGTTCGCTACATGGAGACGGGGCAAGCCCGCGTCATCGCTCGCCTGCGCGGCGTGCCCTTGCTCGCGATCTGGAGCGACGCGGACGTGCTCGTGCCGACCGACCAAGTGAGCGCATTCGTCGATCGCGCGCTCGATGGCGGCGTGCGCATCGAGCGCCTGCACTTCAGCGACAGCGCGCACGTGCGGCACTTCGTGCAGCACCGTCACGTCTACTTCGACACGATCGAAGCGTTCCTGCGCTGACGACCGAGACTACTGCGGTCGAGATCTCAATGCGGGATGACGCCGCCGAACCAGGCGGCGGCTGCGCCACCGATCACGACGACGAGGGCGATCACGACGTACGTCATCGTGCTGCCGCTCGCGGGCTTCGGCATCTCTTCGTCGTCCGGCACCGCGAGCTTGCGCGGCGCCTCGGCCGGTGGCGCGCTCGACACGCTCTTGCGTGGCGCGGTCACACCGCTCTGTTTCGCAGGCGACGGAGGCGCACTTGTCCGGCCAGGCGGCGCGCTGATGCGAGCCGGCTCCGGCGCGCTCTGACGCGGCTCGAGCGAGCGAGCGAGGCCTCCCGTCGGCGTTGCGTTCCGCTGTGGCGGCCCGCTGTCGGCCATGCCCGACTCGCGCCAGCCGGGCTCGCTCTTCGTCGAGGGCGTCCCGCCCTGCGAGGACTGCACTTCCTTGTCGTCGCGGAACCAGTCGGCCGGGTTCTCGAAGAGCCCTGCGTCGAGCGGCTTGCTCGCGTCGTCGTCGCCACCGCCACTGCCACCCGTCTCGGAGGCGAGCGGATCGCTGATGTCGTCGAGCGAGGTGAAGCGCAGCAGCTCCTCCTGGATCAGCCGATCGATGATCGACTGCTGCCCGGGCTGCATCTCGCCCTTCTTCAGCTCGCTCTTCGTGAGGATCGCGGCCTTCACGATCGACGCGATGTCGAACGCCGTGACCTTGAGCTTGTGCGAGAAGAGGTAGTTCGCGATCGCGTCCTGGAACTCGCGCGCGTTCTGGTAGCGGGACTTCGTGTCCTGCGTGAGCGCCTGACCGAGCATCTTCTCGAGCTCGGCGTCCACCTCGGGATTGATGCGCGAGAGGCTCGGGATCTGCGCCTGCTGGACGAGCTTCACCGTCTGGAAGTCGGTCTCACCGAGGAACAAGCGGCGGCCCGCGAGCATCTCCCAGATCACGATGCCGAGCGCGAACACGTCCGTCCGCTGATCGACGGGCTGACCGAGCGCCGCCTCCGGCGAGAGGTAGCTGAACTTGCCCTTCACGACGCCGGGATCGGTCTTCTCGAGCTGCGTCGTCGCCTTCGCGAGACCGAAGTCCGTGACCTTCACCTCGCCGCGCTTGCTGAGCAGGATGTTGGGCGGCGAGATGTCGCGGTGGACGATGTTCAGCTCTTTGCCGTCGTCGTCGGTGAGCTCGTGCGCGAAGCTGAGGCCGTTGAGCGCCTGCATCGCGATGTAGAGCGCTTCCTTCACGCCGAGCCGCTTGCCCGACTGCCGGTACGTCTCGATGATCGTCTTCAGGTTGCACCCGTCGACGAACTCCATGACGATGAAGAACGTGTTGTCGGCGGCACCGATGTCGAAGACGGTGACGATGTTCGCGTGCGTGAGGCGCGCGCCCAGGCGTGCCTCGTCGAGGAACATCGAGATGAAGTTCTTGTTCTGCGCCAGGTGAGGCAGAACGCGCTTGATCGCGACGGTCTTCTTGAAGCCCTGGACGGACGCCGACTCGCCTTTGAACACCTCGGCCATGCCGCCGGCCTCGAGGCGCTCGACGACGCGGTATCTCTGTTCAGCGGCCATGTTCTACCGAGACTCGCCCGCGACTTTCGTCGGAATCGTCGAGAAGCACAAGCAAAAGCACGCTCGAATGGACCGGATCAGAACCTCACCGTTCCGTCGATGCGGCGGATGTCGGCGTGGTCGTTGAGGAAGGCCAATGCGAGCCCGACGATCTCGGAGACGCCCAACACGACCGCACCCGCGATGAGCCAGTCGAGGAAGCCGTCGCCGCCCGTCGCGCCCAGGACGCCTCCGAGCATCACCCCGGCCCCCACGAGCGCGCCGCCGATGAACACGATCCAGCCCACGATTCGCGCGGCCTCGCGGCTCTCGTACTCGAGCTCGAGCGACATGTCCGAGTCGACCGTGAAGAGGTTGTGGTCGGCACGACGCGCGCCGCCCTGCCCCTGCGAGACGCCCAGGATGTAGGTTCGTGGCTGCAGGTCGATGTCACAGGGAGCGCTGCAGAGTGGGGCGAAGTTGTCGATCATGATCGTCGAGAAGCCGCGTCCCGTGCTGACGACGGCGGCGCCGGTGCCGGTCACTTCTTGCAGCGTCAGCTCGGGCGAGGTGGCTTCCACGTGCACGCGGACCGTCGGCATTCCGGACTGCGCATACGGCGCGATCCGCCCTGGCTGCGCGACGATCGGCGTCGACACCAGCGCGCCGCCCGGCGCGGGCGGGATCACTTCCGTCGTGACCGGAGCCGGCCCCGCGCTCGCGACCTCGGCCGAGACGAACGTGCGCATCTCGCCTGTCGCGAGCTGAATGGTCACGTGATCGCCCGGCAGGTTCTCGACGATCGTGCCGCGCACCATGCCGCCGTTCGTCAGGCGCACCACGTCGGGCGGCATCGTCTGCGCGACCGCGGGGAGCGAGATCGCGAGCACCACGACGACCGCCACTGTCGACCACACCGAAGCGCGCATGAAAGGGAGCATGGCACGAGCCGCTTGACGCTGCGCGCCCGACCGCGTTGACTGCCGGCGTCGTGGCTCGCTCGTCTCGTCCCGTCCGCATCGCGCCCTCCATCCTCTCTGCCGACTTCGCGCGCCTCGGCGACGAGGTCCGGGCGGTGGAGGCGGCGGGGGCAGACTACGTACACGTCGACGTGATGGACGGGCGCTTCGTGCCGAACATCACGATCGGCCCGCCGGTCGTGGCAGCACTGCGCAAGACGACGAAGCTGCCGCTGGACGTTCACCTCATGATCGTCGAGCCGGACAAGTACGTGGATGCGTTCGCCCAAGCGGGCGCCGACATCATGACGGTGCACGCCGAAGCGTGCGTTCACCTCCACCGCACGATCGAGCACATCAAGAGCCTGAAGAAGAAGGCCGGCGTCGTGATCAACCCGGCCACGACCGAAGACGTGCTGCGCTACGTGATGAGCGAGGTCGATCTGATCCTCGTGATGAGCGTGAACCCGGGCTTCGGCGGTCAGTCGTTCATCGAGGCCGTGCTGCCGAAGATCGAGCGCATCCGCGCGATGATCGATGCGACCGGACGCACCATCGATCTCGAGGTCGACGGCGGCATCAAGCCGGGCATCGCCTCGCGGGTCTGCGCAGCAGGCGCCGACGTGCTCGTCGCGGGCAGCGCCGTGTTCGGCGGTCCGTACGCCGAGACGATCGCGGCGCTGCGGCGCGATGCGGGGGCCTCGTGAGCGAGCCGCCGGAGAAGCCGCCGCTGACGACGATCTTCGTCGCCGATCGCGCCGAGAAGCGCCGGCTCGAGCGCGCGACGCTCACGATCGTCGAGGGTGAGGGCAAGGGCAAAGAGCTCGTCATCGAGCGCGAGCGCGTCACCGTCGGCCGCAGCGTGATCTGCGATCTCGTGCTCGCGGACAAAGCGGTGAGCAGCACGCACTTCGAGATCGTCGCGGGCGATCGAGGCTTCTTGCTGCACGACCTCGACTCGACGAACGGCACGCTCTGCAGCACCGAGGGCGGCGGCGAGCTGCGCGTGCGCGAGATCTGGCTGCGGCCGGGCGTGAACATCCGCGCGGGACAGTCCGTGCTGCGATTCGCCCTCGGCAAGGGCACGATCGAGATCGACCTGAGCCAGAACGATCGCTTCCACGAGCTCGTCGGCAAGGGCGTGCGCATGCGCGAGATCTTCGCGACGCTCGAGAAAGTCGCGCCGACCGAGCTGACGGTGCTCGTGCGCGGCGAGACCGGCACCGGCAAGGAGCTCGTCGCGCGCGCGCTGCACAAGAGCTCGCGCCGCAAGGCCGGGCCGCTCGTCGTGCAGGACTGCTCGGCGATCCCGAAAGATCTGATCGAGAGCACGCTCTTCGGTCACGAGCGCGGCAGCTTCACGGGCGCGACCGATCGTCACCGCGGCAGCTTCGAGCAGGCCGACGGCGGCACGATCTTCCTCGACGAGATCGGCGAGCTCGATCTCGCGCTGCAGCCGAAGCTGCTGCGCGTGCTCGAGAACCGCGAGATCAAGCGCGTCGGCGGCGATCGCGCGATCCCGGTGAACGTACGCGTCGTCGCTGCGACGAACCGCGATCTGCGGCAGATGGTCAACGACGGAACGTTCCGCGAAGACCTCTACTACCGGCTCGGCGTGGTGACGGTCGAGCTGCCGCCGCTGCGCGAGCGACCGGAAGACGTGCCGCTGCTCGTCGAGCACTTCGCGCAAGACTTCGCCGCGCGCCGCTGGCCAGGCGAAGACCGCAAGCTCGGCGTGACGAAGGACGCGATGGCGCGCCTCGTCCAGTTCCCGTGGCCGGGCAACGTGCGCGAGCTGAAGAACACGATCGAGCGCGGCGCTTCGCTCGCCGACGGCCCCGAGCTCACCGTGCGCGATCTCTTGCCGAGCTCGCAGAAGACGCCGCCGGTGCAGCTCCCCGGAGGCGATGCGGAACAGTTCGTCGCGAACGCGCTCCCGTTCAAGGAAGCCAAGCAGCGCGTGCTCGACGTGTTCGAGGCGGCGTATCTCAAGGCGCTGCTCGACAAGCACGGCGGCAACATCACGCGCAGCGCGCAGGCCGCGGGGCTCACGCGCTACCACCTGCGCGAGCTCGCCAAGCGCTACGGCGTGCGCGATCAGGGCGGCGAAGAGGACTGAGCGTCGCGCGTCAGCGGAACACCGCAGCGATGCTCGCCGCATCCACGCGCTGCAGCTCGCGGTGCGCGATGATCGCGCGCACGAGCGCGGTGATGACGGCGACCCGCACGATCCAGCCGCCCGCTGCGAGGGCCGCGAGGCTCGCGATCGTGTCGATGACGTAGAGCACGAGCCCTGCGACGAGACCCCAGCGCTTCTCGCGGCTCGCGGCTCTCGCGAACACGAGATAGATGCAGCCTTCGACGGCGTTGCCGATCGCGGCGCCCGGGTCGAACGAGGCGCCACGCGCTGCCAGCACGCCCATCACGACGCCAGCGATGGTGAGCAGACCGCCGACGAGCCAGAGCGCCGCGGCGCCTTGTTTCACGATCTGGACGGGATGTCCGGGCGAGTCGCGGAGCAGAGCACCATCGACCTCGACGAGCAGACGGTGGCTCGAGCCGAAGAGATTCCGGACGGGCTCGAGTCGCACCGTCAACGTCGTGCCGTCGGGGAGCGGGAAGGACTTCCCTGAGATCGCCTCGTCGTGCGTCTCGAGACGACCGAGCAGCGTGCCGTCGAGAAGCACGTCCCACGACTTCCGACCGAGGCTCGGGGGCCGGACTTCGAGACGTTTCGGTCCTCCCGGCGTGAGCGCGAGCTTGTGCGCGGCCACGACTACGCCCCCGCGGCTGCGCTCTTCGGGCTGACGTACGTCGGCGCGCCGTCGGGGCCGAAGCAGCGGAGCTGATCCATCTGACCGAACGCCCAGATCGTGCCGTCGGGCGCGAGGGCGAGCACGTTCTCTTCGCGCATGTAGCTCGGCTCGCGCGTCGGCCGCAGGAGCTCGGCGTCGAACTGCTTCTGCTCGACCTGCGGGCCGGCGCTCGAGAGGAGCCAGTACTCGAAGCTCTTCGCGTCCGGCGTGTAGCGCATCACGCGCGGGTACGCGCCTGCGACGATCCACGCGGCGAACGGATGGCCGGCGCGATCGGCCCAGGCGACCTCGGACTCGTAGAGCAGGAAGTATCGCTCGCTCCACACCGACGTCTGCCCGCCCCGATCGAAGCGGCGCCAGCGCGGCAAGATCGTGTCCCAGTTCTCGCCCCACATCATGCCTTTGGCGGCATACGTCGTCGCCCACGTCGCGCCGTCCCAACCGACGAACGCGAGCACGTCGTTCGCCTTCGACGGCGGTGCGAGCGCGAGCTCGGTGAGCGCGTTGCCTTCCCAGAGCGGCATCGGCCGACCTTCGGCCGTGTGACGGCGCAGGATGCCGGCGGTGACGGAGACGAGCGAGCCGTCGCGATCGACGGCGAGTGACTGCGCGCGAGCGAGATCGACGTTCGCATCGCCGCCGGTGATCGTGCCGAGCGTGCGACCATCGACGCACGACACGACTTGCGCGATGGACTGGCCCTTCGTCCACACGACAAGCGCGCCGCTGGCCGACCACGCACACAACGCGAGCTTGCGCGCGCTCTCCATGTAGCCCCAGCGCGCCGGCGCAGGCGTCGCCCACCGCACGCGGCGCGCCGGATCGAGCGACGTCAGCGTCCAATCCGACTCCGACTGGGAGCTGAGCACGTAGACGTTGCCGGCGTCGTCGCACGTCGCGGCGTGGATGTTGGCCCAGGAGAACGGCATGGGCTCGGAGGTGCTCATCGCCGCGAGTCTCTCACGCGTCGCCCTCGACGTATCCCTTCGCAGCCTTCGATCTGGAACTTCGCCGTCCTCGTCACGCCGAGGCTCACCCGAGGGGTGATCCGAAAGGCCATTCGCGTCCTGCCGTAGACGTATCCTTTCGCAGCCCTCGCTCGTTTCTTCTCCCATGAGCACCACGAACCCTCCGCCCCTGCCCGACCAAGCTCGCTCGTCGTGGCATCGATTCACCGTAGCCTACGAGCCGCTGCGCACCGATCTCTATCGATACTGTCGGCATCTGACGCGCAGCCCGTGGGATGCCGAAGACCTCGCGCAGGACACGATGGCGCGAGCGTTCACGACCCTCGCGCAGATGGGCCAAGAGCCCCCTTCGCCCCGCGGGTGGCTCTTCCGCGTCGCGTCGAACCTGTGGATCGATCGCGTCCGCCGTCCGCGGCTCGCGATCGAGGCGGCATCGACCACGGAGCCCACGAACGTCGCGGCGACGCGCGAGGCAGCCGGAACGCTGCTCTCCCAGCTCGCGCCGCAGGAGCGTGCGGCGGTCGTGCTCAAGGACGTCTTCGATCTCTCGCTCGACGAGATCGCCGAGACGCTGTCGACCACGACCGGCGCCGTGAAGGCGGCGCTGCATCGCGGGCGCGGCAAGCTCGTCGAACCGGTGAACGAAGAGCGCGTTCCCTCGCGCGCGCTCGTCGATGCGTTCTGCGCAGCGTTCAACGCGCACGACGTGGAGGCCGTGACGGCGCTCTTGCTCGAGAGCGCGACCATCGAGATCGTGGGCACATCGACGTCGCAAGGCGCGGGCGCGAATCGGTCGCGCATGCTCTGGGGAATGATGTTCGGCAGCGAGTGGCTCGCGGCGGGCCGAGGCGTGGAGCCTCGCTTCGTGAGCGGGGCATCGGCAACGCCGCCGCGACGCGAGGTCCGCGTCCATCGTGGTGAAGCGCTCGTGCTCGGCTGGTACGCGCATGACGACGGTGAGCACGTGCGCGCGATCGATCGCGTCGTGCTCGAGGAGGGCCGCATCGCGCGGCTCTCGAACTACTTCTTCACGCCCGACGTCATCGCCGAGATCTGCGGCGAGCTCGGCGTCTCGTTCCGCAGCAACGGCTATCGATGGTTCTTGCCGCAGGCACAGGTGCAGTCGTGATCACGCTCCATCTCCATCCGCTCGCTTCGTACTGCTGGAAGGTGCTGATCGGGCTCTACGAGACAGAGACGCCCTTCACGCCGAACGTGGTCGATCTCTCGGAGGCGACGCAGCGCGCCGCACTGATGCGGCTCTCACTGTTCGGGAAGTTTCCGGTGATCGAGGACGGCGACGAGGTCGTGGCGGAGTCGACGACGATCCTCGAGCGATTCCCTGCGCTGATCCCCGATGCGATCGCGGCCGAGGTGCGCGCCAGAGACCGCTTCTTCGATCTCTACGTGCACACGCCGATGCAGAAGATCGTCGACGACCGGATCCGTCCGGAGGACAGCAAGGACCCGCTGGGCGTCTCGCGTGCGAGAGACACGCTGCGCGTCGCGTACCACGTGATCGAGCGAACGATGGCCGATCGTCGTACGTGGGCCGCAGGCGAGACGTTCACGATGGCCGACTGCAGCGCAGCGCCTGCCCTCTACTACGCGAACGAGGTCGCGCCGCTCGACGCGCATCCACACACGCGCGCGTATCTCGATCGGCTGAAGGCGCGCCCCTCGTTCGCGCGCGTGCTCGACGAGGCGGCGCCGTACTTCCAGATGTTTCCGCGCTGACACGCTCACGGCCCGACGATGGGGCGCGAGATCAGCCGCGCAGCCTCGTCAGGCGTCGTGCAACGCGCGAGACGAGAGGGCGCGAAGACGAGCGGCTGCTCGAGGAGAGACGCATCCATCCTCTTCGTCCTCCCCATCGATCGCGCCCGACTTCGTCACTGCGGCGGCGCGAGCGCGTGCGTCGGCAGGCCGGGCGAAGCATCCGGCACGCGCTCACCTCGACGGTGTGTGGCCCGATGCGTCGGCGGCGCTGCGTGCTCGCGCTCGACGTCGCCATGCAGATGCTCGACGCGCTCGTGCTCGGCGTCGTGCACGTCGAGCAGCACGACGCGCGTTCGGAGCAGGGGCCGTCCCAGCGCCGAGCATTGCAGCCCCTGCCCGTCCGGGCCTTCCATGCAGCCCATGTCGCCGATGTACGGCACCACCTCGCCGGCCCAGAAGGACCAGTCGCTGTCGATCGTCTGTCGCTCGCCGAGCACGCTCGCCGGTGGTGTCGCGGCGATCGCGGCCGCAGTGATCGCGGCCGTCGCGGCGGTATCGAGCACGTGCGACTCCGAGCTGTGCGTCACCGTCGCGCTCAGCACGTGGCCTTCGCGATCCTGGATCACGTGCACCTCGGTGCGATGCCACGTCGTGTGCGCGTTGAGCAGCGAGTGGATCTCGAACTGTTGCTGCGCGGCGACCTCGGACGGATCCTCCGGATGTGCGGCGCTCATCTCCGGCGTGTAGACCGACGCCGGGCCACGCGGTGCTTCCGGCGGGCCGTAGCGGCCGAGCTCGTCGAGCGCGATCTCGGGGATGCTCATGCCGCGACGTCGCTCGTCGGTCATCGCGACCAGATCCGGATGGAACTGCGCGCGCATCGAGCGGCCCATCTCCGCGTAGTAGCCACTGACCGCGCCGTGCGCGATCCCGTCGCGACGTTGTCCGTCGGCGAGCCACTCTTCGGCCGTGCGGACGGCGACCTCCGTCTCGTCGATCGGGCCAGGATCGTCGGCGGTCTGCGACGCGACGTGATCGGGAGAGAGAGAAGGCGTGCCGGCGTCGGCGCGCGGGGGCGGCGGCGGCGCGACGCCCGCGTCGGCCTGCGCCGTTGCGAGCGACGGGCAAAGCCACAGAACGGTCATCAACGCGAGAGACGCTCGCACCCATGGAACATACGCCACCGGCGCGACCTTTCTTTCATGCGTTCTCACAGCTATATCGGGGCCACCAAGCATGCCGCAGTACGATCCTCGCGCGTTCTTCACGTTTCTCAAGCAGGGCGTCACCAAATGGGATCAGACCGCGAGTCTGGTGCCGAGCCAGCGCTTCCTCGTGAACGCGATGGTCGATGGCGCACGCCCCGAGACGGCCGGCGCCATCCTCGAGCTCGGCCCCGGCGTCGGCGTGATGACCAAGCCGCTCTTGCGGCGCATGCGGCCGGATGCGCGCCTCTTCACGATCGAGATCGACGAGCCGATCCACGAGGCGCTCGTGCGCAACGTGACTGATCCGCGACTGACGGCGATGCTCGGGAGCGCCGCCGACTGCGAGAAGCTGCTCGCCGAGCATCACTTCGACGGCAAGGTCGACGCCGTCGTGAGCTCGCTCGGCATGAGCCTGATCCCCGCGCCCATCCGCGAGCAGATCCTCGACAGCGCGCTGCGCGTGCTCGCGCCGCACGGCGTGTACGTGCAGTTCGGCTACTTCCACACGAAGCACCTCGCGTACACGAAGGACGGCGGCTGGTCGGGCTTCGACTACAAGGCGATGCTCGAGCGCAAGTTCAGCCGCGTGACGCGCAGCCCCGTCCCGCTGAACGTCCCGCCCGCGTGGTGCTACGTCGCCAGGCCCTGAAGACTCTTGAGCCCGTGCGTCTCGACGCTCTCCGCGCCGGGCGTGAGCACGTCGCGAGCGTCCTCGAGCGTGCCGAGATCGTCGGTGTGCACGACGACGACGATCTTGCCGTCGCGCAGCGCCTTCTCGTAGCGATGCGCATGGGACTCGTGGATGCCGAGACCCACGAGGCTGCTCGCGACCGCGCCGGCTCCCGTCGTGGCGAGCGGAATCGCGGCGAGCGCGAGCGCGAACGGACCGAGCCCGACCACCGCCGCGATGAGGGGAATCGCCACGACCGCTGCGCCGACGCCCGCCCCGGCAATCGCGCCCCACTCGGCCCAGTACGCCGCGACGTCCTTCGGGTGCGGGCCCTTCTCCTGCAGCTCGACCGGCGTCTCCATCTTCTTCTGGGTGCCCAGAATCGAGATGGATCGCTTGTCGATCTTCTCGTCGCGCAGCGCGCGGATCGCGGTGTGCGCCGCATCCGCATTCGCGAAGATCGCAACCACACCATTCGGCTCGTCGACGTCCATGGGCACCTCCGCGCGTGATGCACGCACGTCGCGCGCCATCATCGCCACGCGCATCCGAGGCTGCGTGCGTGGTGTACGCTTCGCGGCGACATGGCGGGACGGACCTTCGCGATTGGCGACATCCACGGCGACCTCGACGCACTCCGGATCGTGATCGGCAAGCTGCCGCTGATCGATGCGGAAGACACCGTGGTCTTTCTCGGCGACTACCTCGATCGCGGGCCGCACTCGATGGAGGTGTGCCGCATCGTGATGGCGCTCGATCGCCAGGTCGGGTGCAAGGTGATCGCGCTGCGCGGCAACCACGAGGACGCGTGGCTGCGCGTGCGCAAGCGGCGCTGGGACGAGTTCGTGTTCCCGCCGCAGAACGGCTGCTTCGCGACGTATCGATCGTTCGTCGGCGGCCCGATGCCCAAGCAGGGCGAGATGCCGAAGCTCGAAGAGATCGACACCATGTTCACGGGCTCGTTCTTCCCGGACGACATCGCCAAGTGGATGGAAGAGCTGCCGCTCTGGTACGAGGACGACCACGCGATCTACGTGCACGCCGGCCTCATCGAGAAGGAGGGTCGGTTCCAGCATCCGAAGGACACGACCCCGCAGATCGCGCTCTTGTGGACACGCACCGACGAGTTCTTCCGCAACTACCGCGGCAAGACCGTCGTCATCGGCCACACGGTGACCGAGCTGCTCCCGCAAGAGCTCTCGTCGTACACGCCTGCGGATCCGACGGACATGTGGGTCGGCGAGTCGCTATCGACACCGGCGCTGGGAAAGAAGACGGGTTCCTCACCGCGGTCGAGCTTCCATCGCGCACCGTGTACGAGTCGCGCTGAACATCGTGCGAAGAACGAACGCGACGCTCGTTCTTCGGTGGATCGCCATCGCGCTCGTCGGCATCGGCTGTGGCGCCACGACGGCGCCGGTCGAGACGGCTCCTCCCGACTCGGATCACGACGGCATCGTCGACGCGCAGGACCTCTGTCCGTGCGAAGCGGAAGACGCGGACGGATCGCGAGACGAAGACGGCTGCCCGGACTGGGACGACGACGGCGACGGCGTCTCGGATGCGTGCGATGCGTGCCCGCGCGAGGCCGAGACCGCCAACGGTGTCTGCGACGAGGACGGCTGCCCCGATCTCCCGAGCGCCCAGGTGGACACATCCGCGAATCTGCTCGAGCGCGTCGAGTTCGCGCCTGGAAGCGCGGCGATCCGTCCCGAAGACTCGACCGTGCTCGACGACGTCGTTCGCGCGATGAACGGACATCCCGAGCGCGGGCCCTTGCACGTGCTCGGTCAGATCGACGCGCACGAGCCGCATCACGAAGGGCTCGCGATGGCGCGTGCACAGGCCGTCGTCACGGAGCTCGCGCGACGAGGCGTGGATGCAGCGCGGATGATCGCGGAGATGGATCCGACGTTCGTCACGAGCGATCCGCACACGCTGCCGCGCTACGTGCGCTTCGAGGTGCCGCAGTCGCTGGCGTCGCCTTCGCCGCCCTCGGTCTGTCGTCCGGCGCTCTGCACGACGCCGTGGACGCGCCCCACGCCGGTGTGCGGCACGCCTTCGGTTCCCGACCGCGATGGCGACGGCCTCGACGACGCGCGCGACCAGTGCCCCTGCATCGCCGAAGATCACGATGGCTGGCAGGACGACGACGGCTGTCCCGATCCGGACAACGACGGCGATCACATCCCAGACGTGTGCGATCTGTGCCCGAACGATCCGGAGACGTACCAAGGCAACTGCGACGAGGACGGCTGTCCCGATCGCAGTCACATCTGCGTCCAAGAGACCGGGATCCGGATCGTGCAGGTCGTGGCGTTCGCACGTGGCAGCGCGAGGCCCGCCTCCGATTCGAGCTCGACGCTCGACGCGATCGCGGCCGTGCTCGACGGCCATCCGGAGCTCACGCTCGTCGCGGTCCTCGGCGAGAGCGACGCCCACGAGCCGCATCACGCGACGTTGCCGCTGGCGCGTGCGCAGGCCGTGCTCGAGGCGCTCGTGACGCGTGGCGTGGCGCGCGAGCGGCTCCTCGCCGAGGCGAGCACGTTCGTGCACGCGCCGAGTGACCCCGCCGATGCGTCGCGACGCGTCTGGCTGGAGATCCGGCAGCCTGTGGCGCCCGTTCCGAGCGAAGGCGGAGGCTGCGCGAGGACGCCGTGCGAAGTCCCCGTGTGCAATCCACCTCCACCGACGCCGCCCGCGTGCTGACGTGATATGAGGCTCTGACATGCCACCGCGGCGGCTCAGCGTCATCGAACCGCTCGTCACGCTCACGGTCGACGGCGCCGACGTGCCGGCGCGCGCCGGAGAGCCCATTGCGATCGCGCTCTGGGCGGCGAAGCGGCTCGTGCTCGGTCGCAGCGTGAAGTACCACCGCGCACGTGGCGCCGCGTGCTTCTCCGGCCGCTGCGACGGCTGCTCGATGCGCGTCGATGGCGCGCCGAGCGTGCGCACGTGCCGCACGAAGGCCGCGCACGGGATGGTCGTCGAGACGCAGAACGTGCTCGGGACGGCGTCGATGGATCTCCTGTCGGCCGCCGATCTCGTGTTCGCCGGCGGGCTCAATCACCACGAGATGTTCACGTGGAGCAAGCCCGTCAATCGCCTCATGCAAGAGGTCGCGCGTCACGTCGCGGGCGTCGGGACGTTGCCGGACGAAGTGCTCGCGCCCACGCCGGTGGTACGCGAGATCTGCGATGTGTGCGTGATCGGCGGCGGCACGGCGGGCCGCTCGTGCGCGAAGATCGTCTCCGACGCGGGCGCGAGCGTCGTCGTGCTCGAAGAGGAAGAAGGCACGAGCGCTGTCGGTGTGTTCGACGAGACGGACGGCACGCGCCTCGTGCTCGTCTCGACCGAAGCGGGCGTGCGCGCGGTCGTGCCGAAGCTCCTCGTGATCGCCACGGGCCGCGCCGAGAGCAGCGAGGCGTTCGAGGGCAACGATCTGCCGGGCGTGATCTCGCTCGATGCTGCCGAGCGATTGTTCGCCGCGGGTGTCTTGCCCGGAGAGCGCGCGCTGATCGCGTCGGATGACGACGCGCTGGTGCGACGCTTCGAGAAGGAGGGCGCGAAGGCCACGCGCATCGCACGCGCGAGCCTCGTGCGCGCTCGTGGACGCTCGTCGGTCCGCCTCGTCGAGACGATGAGCGGAGAAAAGCTCCCGTGCGACGTGCTGATCGTCGAGGGCCGCCGCAGCGCCTGCTACGAGCTCGCGGTGCAGGCCGGCGTGGAGGTCGCGTTCGACGGCGAGGTCTTCGATCTCCTCGCGTCGAAGGACGACGGCACGACGCGCCATCCGCGCGTGCTCGTCGCAGGATCGGCCGCGGGTGTGACCGACTCGGCCGCGCACGGCGCGCGCGTGGGTGCGAAGATCATCGAGGTCCTGCGTGGCCGATAAGACCTTCGTCTGTCGCTGCGAGGACGTCACGCTGCACGACGTGCAGGAAGCGGTCTCGCTCGGTCATCGCGATCTCGAGTCGGTGAAGCGCTACACCGGGCTCGGCACCGGCCTCTGCCAAGGCAAGCAGTGCATCGCGCTCTCGGCGCGGCTGGTCAGCGACCTCTCGGGCGAGCGCGTCCGCTCGCCGATCACGCCGCGGCCGCTGCTTCATCCGACGAAGCTCGCGCACCTCGCCGGTCTGCTTCCGGAAGAGGACGAATGAGCGAGCGCGCGAGCACCGTGATCATCGGCGGCGGCATCATGGGCCTCGCCATCGCGTGGAACCTCGCCAAGCTCGGCGAGAAGAACATCGTCGTGCTCGAGCGCAGCTACCTCACGAGCGGCGCATCGGGCCGCAACGGCGGCGGCGTGCGCGCGCAGTGGTCGAGCGACGTGAACGTGCGGCTGATGAAGCGGTCTCTCGCGCTCTGCGGCGAGTTCGCGACCGAGATGCGCATCAACGTGTGGTTCCGCCGCGGCGGATACCTCTTTCTCGCGCGAGACGAGGCGCGCGCGAAGAGTCTTTCGAAGGCGGTCGACATCCAGCGCGAGCATGGGCTCGCCACGCGCATGATCGAGCCCAGCGAGGCCAAGCAGATCGTGCCCGAGCTCGATGGCTCGCGCTTCGTCGCGGCGAGCTTCAACGGCGACGACGGTGTCGTGTTCCCGTGGCCCTTCGTGTGGGGCTACGCGCGCGCCGCGCAGAAGCTCGGCGTCGACATCCGCACGTTCTCTGGCGTGAAGGCGCTCGTCACCGAAGGCGCGACCGTGCGAGGCGTGGTGACGACGAAGGACGACACGATCCTCGCGGACCGCGTGCTCGTGTGCGCAGGCGCATGGAGCCCGGAGATCACGCGAATGGTCGGCGTCGAGCTCCCCTCGCATCCGCATCGTCACGAGATCTGCTCGACCGAGCCGCTCAAGCCCTTCCTCGGCCCGCTGGTCGGCGATCTGAGCGACGGCCTCTACTTCTCGCAGTCGGCACGCGGCGAGATCGTCGGCGGCATCAGCAACGAAGAAGTCCCCGACGGAATCGATCAGCGCTCGAGCGCGCGCTTCCTCGGCCTCTACTCGCGTGCGCTCACGCGCGTGATGCCGATCCTGGGCGACGTGAAGGTCCTGCGTCAGTGGGCCGGCTGCTACGACCTGACGCCCGACAAGAGCCCGCTGATCGGCGAGGTCGACGAGGCGCCCGGCCTCTATCTCGCGAGTGGCTTCATGGGCCACGGCTTCATGATGGCGCCCGTGATGGGCGAGCTCTACGCGAAGTACCTGCTGCGCGGCGAAGAGAAGGAGCTCTTCGATCGCTGGAACCTGCGCCGCTATCGCGAAGGCCGACTGCTCGACGAGTCGATGATCCTCGGCTGATCGATCATGCGAACGGAGTGCGATCGAGATCGACGCGCTCGGTGGGATCGAATCCCATGATGAAGTCGGGACCGAAGACCATCGCGGGCGTGCGGTAGCCGGGCTCGGCCTTGCCGGCGAGCACGCGCTCGGCGATGTCGAGCGACGCGAGCGCCGTGAGCGTGTAGCCCTCGAGCGTGGTGAGCCGCGTGCTCACCGTCGTCGTGCCATCGCGCGCTTCGCCGACGAGCAAGCTCGCGGCCCGCGCACGTTGGTCTGCGGTCGGGCCGGCCGGGCCCGCATCGATGCGCGACTTCAAGAAGCGTTGGATGGGCGCCGCGCCCATGAGGCCGCCGAAGAGGCCGCCGATCTTCGCGCCGATCACCGCCGCGCGCGGAAGGCCCATGTAGACCTCGATGTTCGGGATCTTCGTCGAGTGTCCCGCCGTCGACACGTCGCCCCACGGGATGCCGAGCGCCGTACGATGGCCGCGGCCGAAGTCGACCGACGCGGTGCGCTCGCCGATCCGCACCGGGGTGATCACGCCGTTCTCGCGCACGAGGTTCGTCTTGCCGAGGCCTTCGACCGCGGTGAGCGCGGTGCCGTGCGAGCTGCCTCCGCCGACGGGCGTGAACGCGAGCCGCAGATGGGTCGCCGTCGGCAAGCGCCTCGCGAGATGCGCGGCGAGACAGTCGGACGGGACCACGTCGAAGCCGGTGCCGGGCATGAGCATCACGCCGGCCGCGCGCGCTTCGGCGTCGCGTGCGGCGCACGCCTCGAACACGTCGATCTCGCCGGTGATGTCGAGGTAGTGGGTCTTGGTGCGCAAGCACGCATCGACCATCGGCTCGGACGTGCGCGAGAAGGGGCCCGCCGCGTGGATCACGACGTCGACGTCCGAGAGGCCCGCATCGAGCGCGGCCGGATCGTCGAGGCCGAGCACGCGCGTGGGCAGATCGAGCTCGCGGCCGAGGCGCTCGAGCGGCGCTGCGGAGCGACCGGCGAGGAGCGGTCGCAGCTTCTTCTTGGCGGCGAGCCGCGCGATCAGATCACCCGTGTAGCCGTACGCGCCGTAGACGAGACATCGCATCGCTCGCTCATCGTCGACCGCACGCGTCGGGTCAAGGGGCGATCTGCGAGCGAGAACGGCGTGGCCGACTCCGGGAGCGCGCGCATCTGTCCCATCTCGATCACCGCGGGCGGCTCCGCGCTCGAGGCGGGCGCGATCGGATGCCGCGGCGCCGCGTGCCGAGGAGCGATGTGTGGCAGATGGAAATGCGGATGCACGATCGCGATGGTGGCCGCCGCCGACGCGAGCACGACACCCGCGACGAGCGCGCCGACGCGTTGGGCTCGGATCCCCCGCGCACCGACCTCGCAGTCCGCGAACATCATCGTTCCGTCCGCGCGCTTGGTGAGCCGCACGCACGAGCGCGACGTCACGAGCGCCTCGGCCTCGGCGAGCGTCATGCGCGCGACGTCGAACACCTCGCGATCACAGCGCGCACAGCTCCGGATCGCGCCCTCGCCCGTCATCGCCTCGAAGGGCTCGTGACAGGGGCTCGCGATGCGCGCGCCGGCGAGCATCGGAAGCTTTCGTCGGGCTTCGATGCGGCGCGTGCGATCGAGCGCCGCGAGCTCGTCGACCCGACGCTCGCGCATGGCCAGATCTTCCTCGCCGGCGATCCCCTTCACGAGCTGCGCGCGCTTCGACAGCCACGCGTCCCCGTCGTCGCGGTAGGTCATGCGAGATCCGACAACGCGAGGCGCCGATCGGTTCCGGGAATCGAAGGATGGACGAGAAGCGTTGGGACGTTCTCGTGCGCGCTCTGGCCCTTCTCTACGCGGCCGCTCTCCTTTCCATCGTCGCGCTCGCCGACGTCGGAACACTCGGCCCACTCGTGCGTGGCCTCCACGCGGTGCCGATGGGTGACAAGGTCGCGCACCTCGTGCTGGCGACGATGCTCGGCTATCTCGCCGCCGCGTTCCCCGGCGCGCCACGGCTCTCGATCGGATCGATGCGCATTCCGATCGCCGTGCCTTTCGTCGTGCTCGTCGCGACGCTCGAGGAGATCTCGCAGCAGTTCATCCCGGGCCGCACCTACGACCTGCGTGATCTGGCTGCCGACTTCCTCGGCATCGCGATCGGGACGGCGCTCGCGCTGCGCCGCGCACGCGCAGCCGCCGGACACTGAACGAGTGTGCGGGCTCGCCGTGGCAACGGTCCTCGCGAAGGGCTATGAGCATCCGCTTCTGAAATGAGCCAGTTTCGGCGACTCAGAGATGCGGCGATCGCGATCCTGCTGCTCGCGCTCCCGTTCTTCGTGCTGAACGCGAACCTGCGTGAGCCGGGGCGCGACAATTTCTACGACGGGCCGATCCTCGAGCTCTCCGCGCCCATCCAGTCGCTCGCCGCGAGTGTGGCCCGCGCGGTCAGCGACTTCTTCGACGACTACGTCTATCTGATCGAGGTCCGGCAAGAGAACGATCGCCTGCGGGCCCGTCTCGCGCGTCTGGATCAGGAGCACGAGCAGCTCACGGCCGAGGCGCTCGAGAACCGCCGGCTGCGCTCGCTCCTCTCTCTACGCGAGCGCGTGGGCGGTCAGGTGATCGCCGCGACGGTCATCGGGCGCGATGTCTCGCCGTTCTTCCGCGTCACGCGCGTCGAGGTCGATCGCGGCGAGCGCGATCACGTGCGCGAGGGCATGCCCGTCGTGTCGGCGCGCGGGCTCGTCGGTCAGATTCGACGCACGTGGGGCCGTTACTCCGACGTTCTGCTCGCGGTCGACGCGGGAAGCGCCGTCGACGTGATCGTCCAGCGCACGGGCTCGCGCGGCATGCTGCGCGGCACCGGCGAAGACGATCGCTACATGTCGCGCATCGAGTACCTCGGGCGCGACGACGAGGTGCGCGTCGGCGATCTCGTCCACACGAGCGGCCTCGGCCAGCGCTTCCCCGCATCGATCCTCGTCGGCCGCATCACGCGCATCGTCCGCGCCGACTCCGGCATGTTCCAGGAGGTGGAGGTCGCGCCGGCAGTCGACTTCTCGACGCTCGACGAAGTGCTCGTCCTCGAAGGCGGCTCTCGCGCCGAAGCGCGCGCCGAGACGGACGAAGACGAGCCGCTCACGGGGGAGCCGTGAGATCAGTGGCCTCGAGCGCGCGAAAATACTCGCGTTACATCGACGAGCGACTCCCTCTCCCGCTTCGGGCCGGAGAGGGTTGGGGTGAGGGCATGGCGCTCCCGAGCACGATCGCGGCAGACCCTCACCTAACCTCTGCCGCCCGAAGCGGGAGAGGGACCGAGCCCATGATCGGCGGGTCACGATGAAGAACGTCGTGCATCTCGCGTTCGGGCTCGCGCTGCTCGTCGCTCAGGCGGCGATCGCGACGTTCCTGCCCTTGCATCCGTTCGCGCCCTGCTTGCTGCTGCCGATCGTGATCTATCTCGGCGTCGATCCCGACGTGGAGATGCTGCGCGGCGTCGCGATCTCGTTCGTGCTCGGCTACTTCGGTGACGAGGTCGCGGGCGTGCCGACCGGGCTGACGACGTTCGTGCTCGTCGCCACGTTCCTCGCCACGCGCGGGGCGGGCATTCGTCTCGTGCTGCGCGGCGCACCGTTCCAGATCGGCCTCGCGTTCGGCGTCTCGATCGTGACCAGCGTCACGATGCTGGCGCTGCGCGCGATCTTCCAGCCGCCCGAGGCCTTCCCGCTCGTGATGCCGCCCGAGGGCTTGCTCGGCGCCATCGTGCGTCTCTTCGCCGGCGACGGATCGCGCATCGGCAGCCCCGTCGCCCTCGCCAGCACGGTGATCGCATCGGCGGCCGCAACCGGTCTCGCCGCGCCTGGCGTGTTCGCCGTCGTACGACGCATCGAGCGCATCTCGCAGCGCACGCGCCGTAGTGCGAGCACGAGCGACAACGTGGTGTCGCCGTGAGTGAATTGATCGGCTCGACCGCTCCGGTTCCTTCCGTCCGCGGGCTCTGCCCGCTACCGTCCGGACCCTCCGGGTCGAGCACTCCTGTATGAGCTTGCTTTCGGTTCGGCGCGAGGTCGGTGAGTTCCGCAAGCGCTACAAGTGGATGGCGGGCTTCGTCGTGATCGTGTTCACGGTGCTCGTCGGCCGCATGATGGATCTGCAGGTCGTCGAGCACGAGCACTACGCCGAGATCGCGCGCGAGAACGTGACCAAGACGCTGCCGCTGCTCGCGACGCGCGGCATCGTGCGCGACACCGAGGGGCGCGTGATCGTCACCAACCGCCCGAGCTACGACGTCTACCTCACGCCCTCGCGTCTCGGCGATGGCGACGTCGAGCGCCTCGAGACGTTGATGGGCCTCTCCGAAGAAGCCCGTCAGCGCTTCGAGCAGCGCCTCTCCGAAGTGCCCGAGCGCCGCCTCACGCACCAGATCCGCTTCTTCACCGACGTCTCGCGCGAATCGCTCGCAGCGCTCGAGACGCACGAGCAGGACTTCATGGACGAGCACGGCCACAGCCCGCTCGACGTGATCGTCTCGCCCGTCCGCACCTATCCGTATCGATCGCTCGGCGTGCACGCGATCGGATATCTCAACGAGCTGCGCCCCGAGGAGCTCGCCGAGCTGCGCGGCGCCGGCTACCACCTCGGAGATCAGGTCGGCCGCACCGGCATCGAGCGCGCGTGGGAGAGCTTGCTCCGCGGTCGTCGTGGCTACCGTCGCGTGCTCGTCGACGAGGACGTGCAGATCGATCCCGCGCTGCTCGCCGACGATCGCCCCGAGCTCGTCGAGCCGGTCGCCGGTCGCGACGTGACGCTCACGATGGACATGGAGCTGATGCGCATCATCGAGCGCGCGTTCCGTGGCCGCGCGTCGGGCGCCGCGGTCGTCGTTGACGTGCGCACGGGCGCGGTGCGCGCGCTCTTCAGCAAGCCGAGCTACGACCCCGAGGCCTTCACGAGCGGGCTCTCGCGCGAAGAGTACGCGGAGCTGCGCGACGATCCGTTCCGCCCGCTGATCGACAAGACGATCTACGACACGTACTTCCCCGCCTCGACGTTCAAGCCTTTCGCCGCGCTCGCTGCGCTGCAGGAAGGGCTCATCGATCCGGCCGAGCACGTGGAGTGTACGGGCGTCTACTCGATCGGCACCGGCGCCGGCGCGCGTCATCCGCGCTGCACCGGCACGCACGGCGAGGTCGACATGCGTCGCGCGCTCGTGCAGTCGTGCAACATCTACTTCTATCACCTGGCCGAAGTCGTCGGCATCGATCGCCTCGCGCACATGGCGCAGGACTTCGGCATCGGTCGTCGATGCGGCATCGGCATCAACAGCGAGGCGAGCGGCTTCATCCCCACGCGCGAGTGGTACGAGGCCCATCACGCGTGGCAGGGCGGTCTCGCCCTCAACACGGCCATCGGTCAAGGCGACACGCGCGTCACGCTCGTGCAGCTCGCGATGGCGTACGCGGCGATCGCGAACGGCGGCACGCTCTACGTTCCGCAGCTCGTCGAGCGCGTGTCGGCGCCGGACGGAACGGTCGTGGAGGAATTCCAGCCGCGCGTGCGACGCCGCATCCGCGTCGAAGCGCAGCACCTCGCGTACGTGATCGACGCGATGTACGGCGTCGTCAACGACGACCTCGGCACCGCGCACGACGCGCGGCTCGATCATCCGGGCGGCGTCACGATCGCCGGCAAGACGGGCACCGCGCAGATCGGCGGGCGCATCCTCTCCGAGGAGCAGGCGACGCGCGCGGTGTACGAGCGTCGCGCGCACGCGTGGTTCGCCGGCTTCGCACCGGTGGAGAATCCGGAGGTCGCGATCGTGGTCCTCGTCGAGCACGGCGGCTCGGGCGGTCACTTCGCGGCGCCGATCGCGATCCAGATCCTGCAGGAGTACCTGGGCGGACAAGAGGCGACGGCGACCGCCTCGGCGCATCACGTCCTCGGGGGCGATCATGGCCACCCTCGGTAAGGGCATTCGCGACCAGTTCGACTGGCCGCTCTTCGTCGCCGCGTCGACGATCGCCGTCCTCGGCGTCACCAATCTCTATTCGGCCACGAGCGCGTCGGCACGCGTCGCGCTCGCCGACCTCTACATCCAGCAGATCTACTGGCTCGTGCTCGGCGCCGGTGTCGCGGTGCTGGTCGCCGCGATCGACTACCGCCACTTCGAGCGCTTCGGCTGGGTCGCGTACGGCGTCGGGATCGTCCTCTTGATCCTCGTGTTCCTTCTCGCGCCCGAGATCCGAGGCTCGCAGAGATGGATCCGCATCGGCGCGTTCTCGCTCCAACCGAGCGAGCTGATGAAGGTCTTCTTGATCGTCGCGCTCGCCAAGCACCTGCACAACGATCCCAAGACCGAAGGGCGCACGCTGCGCGATCTCGTCGTGCCCGGGCTCATCCTGCTCGTGCCGATGCTCTTGATCGTGCGTCAGCCCGATCTCGGCACCGCGCTCATGTGCGCGTTCATCTTCGCGAGCATCATGCTGCTCACGAACCTGAAGTGGCGCTCGTTCGTCACGCTCATCGGCACGTTCGTCGTGAGCGCGGTGCCGATCTGGATCTTCGGTCTGCAGGGCTACCAGCGGACGCGCTTCCTGTCGTACTTCGACATGCTCTTCGGCGAGAACCCCGACATCCTCGGCGAGGGCTGGCACACGTATCAGTCGCTCGTCGCGATCGGCTCGGGCGGTATGACGGGCCAGGGCTTCATGCAGGGCACGCAGAGCCAGTTCCAGTTCCTGCCCGATCGTCACACCGACTTCCCGTTCAGCGTGTGGGCCGAAGAGCGCGGCTTCCTCGGCGTGCTCTTGCTGATCGGCCTCTACGTGTTCCTGATCTTGTGGGGCCTGCGCATCGCGTACACGGCCAAGGATCGCTTCGGCGCCGTGCTCGCCGTCGGCGTGAGCGCGTTCTTCTTCTGGCACTCCGCGATCAACCTCGGCATGGTGTGCGGCCTCTTGCCCGTCGTCGGCATCACGCTGCCGCTCTTCAGCTACGGCGGCTCGAGCGTGCTCACGAGCATGGTCGGCATCGGCCTCTTGATGAACGTGTCGATCCGGCGCCTCAGCTTTTGACGGCGTACGGCACGAGAGATGCTGTGTTCCACGCCTCATGCGCGTGTGGCTCACTCTTGCACTCCTCTGTCTCGTCCCCGGCTGCGCGGACGACCACGGATTCAGCATTCTGACCGACTCCGGCCCGGCACCCGATGCTGCGACGTGCGCCATCGCCACCGAGGACGCGAGCATCGAAGACCTGAGCTGTCCGGCCTCGATCGCCGCTGGCGGACGCGCCGTCGTCTCGGTGAGCACGCGGAGCACGGCGTGCTGCCCGGACAGCGCCGCGCTCGATCCGGTCGTCACGCGCACGATGGGCGGCGACGAGGTATCGATCACGGCGCCCTACGATCTCTGTCAGTGCTGCACGACGTGCCGCTGCATCGGCAGCGTCGTCACGCGCGACGTCGTCGTCGCCGAAGTGGCGGGCTCACCCATCCACGTCGTCGCAGGCGGTCACGAGTGCACCATCGCGATCCAGGCCGAAGCGAGCTGTCATCCGATCGACGCGACGCGCGGCGAAGCCCCGGCAGCGACGGCCGCGCTGCGCCCGATCACCGCGCATCTCGTGAACGACGGGAGCTCGTCGACCGGATGTGGCTGCCAGCCGCGCGGCGTCGCGGATCCGACCGGCGCGATCTCGCTCCAGGCCTGCGACTGCTGCGAGGCGTGTCCGTGCATCGACATCGGGTACGAGGCCACGGTCGTGCAGACCATCGAGGCCCCGCGCGACGTGCCGATCACGCTCTCGGTCTCACCGCTCGTCACCACGACGGTCGTCGATCCGACGTCGTGTCGTGACGGGACGGCCATCGTGAGCGGCCTGACGACGCTCGGTCCCGTCGAGAACGTGGCCGAGGCCGCACCGATCCACGGCTGGGTGCGCGTCGAGGCCTACGACATGCGCTGCTGCGGCGAGCCGCTAGAGCTGGTGACGAGCACGAGCGCGCCCGACGGATCGATCGACCTGACGCTCGCCGAGTGCCACCCCGATCTCTGCGACTGCGCGCCATCGAATCGACGCGATGCCTCCACCGCAGTCGATCTCGGCGTGCTCTCGTCGGGCACGCACGTCGTGCGGGCCGGCGCGTTCACGACGACGGTCACGATCCCGTGAGCAGCTCGCGCGCCGCGGTCGCGAACACGTCGGCGAGCTCGCGGTAGAGCGCGGCGCCTTCTTTCGCGCTCGCATCGGCCGGGAAGCCGAAGTACGCGTCGGGCCCGCCCGCTTGCCCGAACGTCTTCTTGCCGTCTTTGATCGCGCGCGAGAGCGAGCTCGGGTTGGGCGCGAGGGCCTTCATCCGATCGGTCTTCACGAGCGCGGGCTCGGACGCGAGCACGAGGCTCGTCTCGTAGCTGCCGGCGTGACAGGCGCCGCTCTTGAACTCTTCGCCGAGCCGCAGCGCGTGCGGCTTGCGTGTGACGTCGGGGAACGCGGCGCGCGCGCCCTTCGCGATCGCCGCCTCCATGCCGCCGCGGAGCGCCGCGAGATTGTCGGGCTCGAGGTGCGCGTTGCAGATCACGACGCCGCGGAATCCGGTCCGCACCGCGCCGAGGATCACGTCGCGCACGAGCGCCGTCGCGGTGTCGAGCGGCAGCGAGATCGTGCCCGCGAACTCGCTCGCGTACTCCGTCACGGCATATGCGAGCGGTGGGAGCACGAGCGCGTGATGACCTTCGTCGCGGAGCACGCGCGTCGCACGCCGCGCCGCTTCGCGCGAGATCACCACGTCGGTCGAGAGCGGAAGGTGCGGTCCGTGCGCCTCGGTCGCGCCCGTCGGCAAGAGCGCGACGGCGCCCTGCACGAGCATCGCGCGCGCTTCTTCGTAGGTGAGATCCGCCAGCTCCAGCGATGCCATGTCAGCTCAGCGCAGACTCGATCGCGCTCGTCACGGTCGCGCTCGTCGGATCTTCGGTCGGCGCGAAGCGCGCGAGCACGTGGCCGTCCTTGCCCACGAGGAACTTTCCGAAGTTCCAGCTGATCTTGCCCGCGCCTTCCGGCTTGGTCGCCTGCGCCGTGAGAAACGCGAAGAGCGGGTGCGCCGTGCTGCCGTTCACGTCGACCTTGGCGAACATCGGGAACGTGACGTCGTACTTCGTCGAGCAGAACGTCTTGATCTCGGCCTCGGTCCCCGGCTCCTGCGCGCCGAATTGGTTGCACGGAAAGCCGAGCACCACGAGACCGCGGCCCTCGTAGCGGCGGTAGAGCGCCTCGAGCTTCTCGTATTGCGGCGTCAGACCGCACCGGCTCGCGACGTTCACGATCAGCAGCGCTTTGCCGTCGTAGCTCGCGAGGTCCGAGTCCTTGCCGTCGATCGTCTTGGCGTGGAAGTCGTGCACGTTCGTCATGGGCGCTCACGATCGAGCCGCGCGCGCCCGACGTCAAGCCGCGTGGTATGCCGCGCCCGTGAGCGACATGCGCTTCGTCGGCGAAGGACAGCTCGGCTGGGTCGACTCGATGGGCGGCCAGCGCGTGGTGTTTCCCGTCGTGGTCTCGCTCCTCGCGCTCGCGATCGCGGGCGTGCTCTCGGTCGCCGAACCGTTCGCGCTCGCGCTCGGCGCGCTGGTGCCCATCTGGTACGGCTGGCGCATGGGCGTGCACCGCAGCTTCCTGCACGTCGTGCGCAACGGGCGTGCGCGGTTCCGTGTGGAGCTCGACGATCTCGGCGTGCGCACGTTCGACGCCGCGGGCCATCCCACGATCGACCTCGAGTGGTTCGAGCTCGATCGCTACTTCGAGGCCGATCACGGCCTGGTGTTGATGCTTCGGGTGGCCAAGAAGGGCGTGAACGCCGTCTTCGCACCCAAGGCGTTCTTCTCGACGGAAGAATGGGCGAGGCTCCGCGCGCTCGTGCGCGAGAAGCTGCCCGGCGCGGCGAAGGCGACGGACGAGGCCGCGGCGCGCGCGAAGGTCGATCAGGAGGTCGCACGGCGCCGCATGGTTCGCTACGGGCTGATCGTGATCGTGCTCGCGAGCCTGATGCTCTGGCAGCTCACGCGCCCATGAGCGACGACCCGCTGACCGACGACGCGATCACGTCGCGCTTCCGCGTCTGGCAGCGCGTGCGCGGTCATCGCTACTCGCTCGACGACGTGGTCGTGGCATGGGAAGCGGCGCGCGCGCGACCGACGGCGCAGCGCGTGATCGATCTGGGCACGGGCATCGGATCGGTCGTGATCATGCTCGCGCATGCGTTGCCGCAGGCCGCGCTGGCTGCGGTGGAAGCCCAGGAGATCTCGCTCGCGCTGCTCGGGCGCAACCTCGCGCGCAACGATCTGAGCGAGCGCGTGCGTGTCCACCGAGGCGATCTGCGCGACACGACGAGCTACGCGTCGCTCGGCACGTCGTTCGATCTCGTGACCGGGACGCCGCCCTATTTTCCGAAGGAGTCGTGCACGCTGCCGCCCGACTCGCAGCGCGCGCATGCCCGCGTCGAGCTGCGTGGCGGCGTCGAGGACTACCTGCGAGCCGCATCGCAGTTGGTTGCGGACGATGGGCTCGTGGTCGTCTGCAGCGACGCGCAGCGGCCCGATCGGGTGCTGGCGGGCGCCGAGCGTGCAGGCCTTCGTCCGCGGACGCGACGTGACGTGGTCCCCCGCGAAGGAAAGAAGGCGCTCGTCGGCGTGTGGACGCTCGACAAGCACACGGCGGCGCTCGAGCGTCTTCCCGATCTCGTGGCGCGCGACGCGAGCGGCGCACGAACGGCCGTACAGCACGAGCTCCGCGCGTTCTTCGGGCTCACGATCCGAGACGAGGCGCCGAGCCCGTAGCTTTGACCGGACAGGCTCGGCGTGGGACACGGCGCTCGTGCGAGAAGAACCCCGGCAGCGTCGTGCGCTCTCCAACGTGGGTGGAGCCATCCGGACGCATGGCGATCCCAAGCGGGCGGAGCTCTTCGCAGCAGCGCTCGATCGCACGGCGCACGAGCCGCCAGACGTGGGAACGCACGGATTCCACGCGTGGCCGGCGCGCATGCACTGGGCTCTGCCGGCGACGATCTTCGAGGCGCTCGGTGTGCACGGCGCGCGCGTGCTCGATCCGTTCTGCGGCGGCGGCACCGTGCTCGTCGAGGCGATGCGTGCCGGCGCGATGGGCACCGGCATCGATCTGAACCCGCTCTCGGCGCTCGTCACCGAGACGAAGTGCTCGCTGCGTACGCCGCGCGAGTGCAGCGCGTTCATGGACGCGGTCGCGTACGTCGTCGAAGCGTCGCTCGAGCGCGTGCAGACGCGGACCGCCGTGCTCGCGCCGCTGACGCGCGAGCAGTCGGCCTTCTACGCCGGCCACGTGATCAAGGAGCTCGCGGGTCTGCTCGAAGAGCTCGAGAACGTGGAGAGCGTCCGCGATCGACGCGCGATGGCTGCGGTCTTCTCGTCGCTCGTGATCAAGCTCAGCAAGAAGAAGGCGGACACGTCCGAGGAGATCGTCGAGAAGCGCCTGCGCAAGGGGCTCGCGAGCGAGCTCTTCATCCGCAAGGCGGACGAGCTCTCGCGGCGCTGGGGCGAGCTGCGCGAGCACTCACCGCGCGACGCGGAAGAGCCGCGCTTGCTCACTGGTGACGTCCGGCGTGCGCGCGATCTGGTGGGCGAGCGCTATCGCGCAGACGTCGTGATGACTTCGCCCCCCTACGGCGGCACGTACGACTACGTCGCGCACCACGCGCTGCGCCTCGCGTGGCTCAAGATGGACGACCGATCGTTCGCACGCGGCGAGCTCGGCGCGCGGCGCACGCTGCGTGGGCCGGAGGCGATCGCGCGGTTCGACGCCGAGGTGCTGCAGATGCTCAACGCGATCCGTCGTGTCGTGAAGGACGACGGCATCGTGATCCTGGTCGTCGGCGACGCCGAGGTCGGTCGCACGCGCATCTCGCCCATCGATCAGCTCGATGCGCTCGCGCCGCGCGCAGGCCTGAAGCTCGTCGCGGGCGCGTCGGAAGAGAAGCCGGACTTCCGCGGCGGTCCGCCGCGCGAAGAGCACGTCCTGGCGCTCGCGCCGGTGCGCGGCTGGCGCACGCAGCGCGACGCCTAGAGCTCTGCAGGAGTGGTCCGCGACCGCGGACGCGGACGCCTTCGGCGGCACTCCGGCAGAGAGCTACTTCGAGGCCTTCGCGAGACGCTCTTCGACGATGCGGTCGGCGATCTTCGCCGTCGTCTCGTTCGTCTTCTTCGCGCGCTCGCCGATCTCGTAGATCGTGTCGTAGATCTTGCTGACGCGCTCGCGGACCTTCTCCGGGTCGTACGCGGCGCGCGTGCGCGAGAGCTCGTGCTCGGCCGCGACGTTGTAGAGGCCGCCCGCGTTGATCGCGTAGTCGGGCGCGTAGAAGATGCCGCGCGCGAGCAGCGCTTCACCGTGACGCGGCTCGGCGAGCTGGTTGTTCGCTGCGCCGGCGATCGCCTTCACCTTGAGCTGCGGGATCGTCGCGTCGTCGAGCACGGCGCCGAGCGCGCACGGCGCGAACACGTCGGCGTCGACCGCGAAGATGTCCTCGTTACCGACGAGCGTCGCACCGAACTCGTTCTTGACGCGATCCATGCGCGCCTGATCGACGTCGGTGACCGTGAGCTTGGCGCCGAGCTGCGCGAGCTCCTTGCAGAGGTAGTAGCCGACGTGGCCGACGCCCTGCACCGTGACGTGCACCCCGTCGAGCGACTTGCGGCCCATCGAGAGCTGCACGGCCGCTTCGAGGCCGCGACGCACACCGAAGGCCGTGAAGGGAGACGGATCGCCCGAGCCGCCGTTCTCGGCCTTCACGCCGGTGACGTGCGGCGTGACCGAGCGGATCGTCTCCATGTCGGGAACGCTCGTGCCGCTGTCCTCGGCGGTGATGTACCGGCCGTGGAGGCCGTCGACGAAACGACCGAACGCCTTGAAGAGCGCTTCGCGATCGAACTTGCCCGCAGGCTTCAAGATGACGCTCTTGCCGCCGCCGTGCGGGATGTTCGAGATCGCCGCCTTGTACGTCATGCCGCGCGCGAGACGGAGCGCGTCGACGAGCGCGAGCTCTTCGTGTGGATACGTGATGAAGCGGCAGCCGCCGAGCGAGGGGCCGAGGCGCGTGTCGTGGATGGCGACGATGGCGCGCAGGCCGGTCGCAGCGTCGCGGGCGAAGTGGACCTCACCGAACTCGAGCGACGTCAGGTGCTGAAAGACGTTCACGACGCAGGCTCCTTTGGGCTCGCCCCTCGTGGGGCAGACGCCCGCTTACCCGCACGGGCAACGCGCTGCAACGACGCATCGCGTCGATTTTTCAGGGAGCGCTGGCGCGCCCCCTCGAGCGACCGGCGGAGCCGGATCGCTCTCACCCCCGCTCCGCCTCGCTGCGCTCGCGGGCGACGGGCCATCTCACGCGCGCAGGCCGCATCGTCGCCGGAGCTCCTCGTCCTCGTCCTCGTCCTCGTCCTCGTCCTCGCTCTCGCTCTCGCTCTCGCTCTCGTCCCTCGCTCTCGCCCGCGCCTTGTCGTCGCTGCTCGCGCTTTTGCGCGAACCTGTGTAGCGTCGCCGCCGTGGCGCTTCGTGGTCTGCTGCTCTCGGCCAGCTTGGCAGTGCTCGCCGCGGCCGCGCCCGCGCTGGCGCAAGAGCCGTCGGAGGCGGAGATCGCGCGCTGTCAGGACTTCGGTCTCGACGACGCCGACGTCACCGCGCGCATCCACGACATCCGCGCGCGCATCGAGCAGCACGAGCCTGCGATGCGGCACTGGCTCACCGCGGCGGCCGTGCTGCACGGCGCGCTGCTCGGCGCGGAGCTCGTGCTCGGCTTCACCGCGAACGGCGATGGTCCGCGCAACGAGGCGATCATCGGCGCGATCAGCTCGGGCCTCGGGCTCGTGACGCTGTTCACCTCGTTCCCACCGCTCGTCGGCGCCGGCGGACAGCTCGATGCGATGCCCGAGGACACGCCGGAGCAGCGTCTGTCCAAGCTCGTGCGGGCCGAAGCAATCTTGCACGCGAGCGCCGATGGCGTGTCGTTCGTGCGCGGCCCAGTCGCATCGCTGCTCTCGGCGGGCTACGTGGCCGTCGTCGCGAGCCTGCTCGCCACGGTGTTCCAGCGCGAGTCCGGCGCGTACGTGCTCGCGGCGGGCGGCGTGGTGCTGGGCCAAGGACGCCTGCTGGTCCATCCCGACGGGATCCTCCACGAGTGGCGTCGCTACTGGTTCCTGCATCCCGATGCGGGCTGCGAGCCCGTCGTCCGCCCGACGTCGATCGCGCTGAATTGGTCCGTCGGTCCGGCCGCGATGCCGAGTGGCGGGGGGCTCGGTCTCTCGCTCAGCTTCTGACGGCACGCGAGACGGCGCTCGCGCAAACTGCGCTACGCTGTCGATCGATGAGAATCCTGGGGATCGTTCTCGCGCTCTCGATCGTGCCCGCGTGCGCGAGCGACACGTCACACGCTGGCGCGATCTATCCCGGTCGCGCCGACGGCGAGCCTTCGATGGAGTGCGTGCCCGACGCCGACGTCGCGCCGAGCGCGTTCACGGCGCACATGCAGCGCGGTCGCGAGCTCGCACAGGCCTCGTTCGAGGTGCCGGATCCCGTGCTTCCGCCCGATCACACGGCCGCGACACTCACGCAGTGGGCTGCCGGCCCGCTCCGCACGTGGATCCAGCAGAAGACGCACGCGGTCGACGCGGCGCGCGAGGAGCTCGATCTCGCCGCCGAAGAGAACCATCGCCAGCGAATCATCGGCGGCGCGCTCGTCGGGCTCATGCACGAGGACGTCGGCCGCATCATCTCGTCGGTGCCCGTGCCGGACGATCTCGCGAACGAGCCCGAGATCCTCGAGGCCTTTCGTCACGTGATCGATGGGCAGGCCGAGCCCTACTACCGTCTCGCGCGTCAGGCCTATCGCGCGTGTGCGCTCAACGCGGTCGCGCCGGCATCGATGCAGCAGTGGTCGAGCTTCTGCCGCGAGCGCATGGACCGACTGCCAGAGGACGACACGGTCGAGTCGGTGCCCGACGACACGACGAGCGTTGAAGTCCTCCACGACTGATCCCTGCCGGGCAGAGATCGAGGAGCGCCTACCTCAGACGACGGCGCCGTACTCCGCGTCGTCGGCGACGACGGTGCCTTCGCGCACCGAGGCCTCGATCCACGGCTCGTCCTCGCGCGGCGGCCCGAGCACGACGGGCGTGCCGTCGTAGCGCATGCGACGGCCCGGAAGGATGTAAGCCTTGAAGCAGTAAGCGAAGAGCGATTCCTGATCGAGACGCGAGTCGATGAACGGCGCGAGCTCTTTCGCGTGCGCGTCGGGCGTCAAGCTCCAGTGCAGGCCCGCGTGCATGTGATGGATGCCGTGGAAGCCGTTGTTGAACGTGAACCAGTTCACGAGCGGGCTCGTGAAGTTCCGCGAGTGATTGTAGGGCGACTCGGGATCGCAGCCGTCGTGCTGCACGAAGTTGATGCCCGCGATCCCCCACACCGCGTACTGGTGCGGAATGAAGACGAACACGAAGAACTTCCACGGCTCGAACGTGGGCCAGAGGGAGAAGAAGAGCGTGACGCCGAGGAAGAGCGCGTAGAACGCGAGCTCGATCATCAGCTGCTGGAACCACGCGGGCTTCTTCGTCCGCATGATCTTCGCGTACTCGAGGTTGTCCTTGAAGATCGCCCCGCCGACGGCGAAGTTGAAGAAGAGCTGGTTCAGCAGGTTCCAGCGAAAGCGCATCTTGTCGGTGCGCATCCGATCGCGCGGCGTCTGCGTGTACCGGTGGTGCGAGAGGTTGTGCCCCGGCACGAACATGCTCACCGGATGTCCGTAGGTGAGCGAGAGCGCGACCTGGAACACCCGGTTCAGACCGCGGTCGCGGAAGACCGGCGCGTGCACCGTGTTGTGCGTCGCCACCGCGCAAAAGAACGAGAGGAAGCAGATCACGGCGCACAGGATCGCCGAGCCCCACCAGGGAAGCGTCACCGCATAGCCGAGCGTCACGAGCGAGAAGTACGCGACGACGAAGGCGACCGTGCGTCGGTCGGCCGTGTATCGCAGCAGGCCGGTGCGACGCGCGCCGCTGTGCGTGTACTGCGCATCGCCCGTTCGTTGTTCGACCTTGGTTTCGGTGATCGCCATGACGCGGTGAGTCTTAGTCCCCGCGACTGGCTTGTCCATTTCCCACGAGGGCTCGCGTGAGCGACGTTCTGAGGCCCGTCACACGGTGCGAAGCGCGCTTCACGCCTCGCTCCAGCAACGCGGGATCTCCCACGATCAGCGCGGACTTTCGAGCGCGCGTGATCGCCGTGTAGAGAAGTGCGCGGTTGAGCAGGAGCGGGACGTCGTCTTCCGGAAGCACGAGCGTCACGTGATCGTGCTCCGAGCCCTGCGCCTTGTGGACCGTGGTCGCGTACGCGCGCTCGACCGTGCCGAGCACCGCTTCGATCGGATGCGACACGATCCGCCCGGCGCGCATGAAGGTTGCCATCGTGCGCAGACCCGAAGGCGTCGCCACATCCAGCACGATGCCCTGATCGCCGTTGAGCAGCTCGCGATCGTAGTCGTTGCGATGCGCGAGCAAAGGCTCGCCCGGCACGAAGTCGTCCGCGTGTGCGCGATCCATCGCGAGGCGCCCGAGCCGCGTGTTGATCCCCTCGGCGCTCGAGGTGGGCGAGCCGGAGCGCGTCACGGTCAGGATGCGCGAGGCTCCGAGGCGGGCGAGACAGTCCTCGAGACGCGCGCGATCGGCCTCCGTCGTCAGATCGAAGGGCGCCTTCGCGAGGGCGAGCACCGGCGCGAAGCGCTCGTCGAAAGTGGCACGCAGGAACGCGGCGCGCTCGCGCGGCAGGAACGCGATGCCCGAGGCATGGCTCGCGGCGCGCACCGGGTCGGAGAGCGTGGAGATCGCCAGCGCCCTTCCTTCGCGCATCTCGGCGGCGAGCGCGCGCACGGCGGCGCCGCCCGGATCGCGCGCGTCGGTCCGATGACCGACGCTCAACCGCGACGTGGGTACGACCGTGCTCGACACGAGATCGGTGAGCACCGCGCCCGGATCGACCGAGGGCAGCTGATCGGGATCGCCGAGCAGCACCAGACGCGCCTCGGGCGCGAGGGCGAGCACGAGCCGCTCGGCCAGGCCGAGGTCGAGCATCGACGCTTCGTCGATCACGACGAGGCGATGCGGGAGCGGATTCTGCGCGTGGAACGTGAAGCGCCCATCCGACGGGCGATAGCCGAGCAGACGGTGCACCGTCTCGGCGCGACCGAGCCGCTCGAGCAGCGGCTCGCCGCGCAGCGTGGCCGAGAGCGAGGCGAAGATGCGATCGGCCGCCTTGCCCGTCGGCGCGGCGAGCGCGACCGACGCCGGCGGAACGATCGGCTCGTCACCACCGGACAGCGCGCGCACGATCGCCGCGACGATCGACGTCTTGCCGGTGCCCGGACCGCCCGCGATCACGACTTGTCGTCCGAGCACCGCCGCACGCAGCGCGGCGATCTGTTCCGCGCCGAGCGGGACCGTCCCATCCGGCGTGACGAGCACGCCCGCGCGCGCGATCGCCGCTTCGAGCTCGGGCGAGCTCGCCGGTTCCGCCGCGCGTGTCACGAGCGCGCGCGCCAGACGATCTTCGAGCGCGACGTATCGCGCGGCCGCGAGGCGCCCTTCGTCGAGCACGAGCGGTCGCGCGCTCCCGGGCGGGCCCAGCAACGAGGCCAAGAGCGTCGGCGCCGTCGCGATCGCGTCGATCAACGCACGTTGCTCTCCGTCGTCGAGTCCGAGCTCTCTCGCGCGCGCCAGCAGCTCGCCGCGCTCGTTCAGCGCCAGCGCCGTCGCGCCGCGATGCGCGGCATCGAGGACCATCGTCACGAGCAGGATCGATCCGAGCGGGTCTTCGAGACGAGGCGAAGCGAGCCGCACGATCTCCCACGCGATCGCCAGCGGCTCGGCCCCGAGATCGCTGCGCGCCAGTCGGTCCGCGAGCGCGTGCGGATACGGAAGCTCCGGCGCGCGCAGCAGCCCCGCGCGAAGCCATGCCGTGCCGAGAGGCGAGAGGAGCGGCGCGCTCATCGGTCCCCACTCGCGGGCGACGGGGTCACGAGCGATGCGAGCGGCGCGAGCGAACGGCGCAGCGGCAACGGATAGCCCCAAGGCGCATCACTCTCGGCGAGATCCCGCTCCCAGCGCGCGACCTCGTCGAACGTGGGCCGCCAGAAGTGCGCGCCGCCACCGCCCTCGAGCCCGCGCACGAACACGTAGAGCAGCCCACCGAAGCGCGCTTCGTAGCGCTCACGACCGGTGAGCCCGAACATGCGCGCACACGCGAGCGTGTAGAGCTTCACCTGCACCTCGTAGTGCGCGCGCACGTGCGCCTCCATCGCCGCGCCGTCGTACGAAGCGAGCCGATCCGACTTCCAGTCGAGCACGTAGAGCTTGCCCTCGTGCTCGAAGAGCAGATCGACGACGCCGCGAACGTAGCCGCGCTCGAGCTCGGCTACACCCTCGCGCTCGGGAATCGGATGCACGAATCCCATCTCCACGAGGCGCTGCGTCGGCGTGCAGAGCCCTTCGGCGAGCTGGAGCGTGCCGGCACGAACCGGCGTCTTGAGCGCGCGGATCGCGAGCTTCAGCGCTTCGCTCGCGAGGTCGCGAGAGAGACCGTTGCGATCGGCCGCGTCGCGCGCGATCCAGAGCAGCTTCGTGCTGGCCTCGAGCTCCGTCACAGAGCCCTCGCGCACTTCTTCGATCGGCAGATGCTCGAGGATCTCGTGGATCATCACGCCCACGGCCGCACCGCCTGGCAGCTCACCGGGACGCGGCGCCGTGCCGCGATCCACGCTCTCGCCGAGCAGCTCGCTGCGATCGCTCTGCGCGTCGTCGAGGCTCGGCTCGCGTCGTCGCTCCGCCTCGGCGCGCGCGCCCGCTTTCATTCGCGAGTACGACGTGACCTCGACACCCGAGAGCGCATGCGCGAGCGCGCGCGTCGTGCTCTCCGCGATGCGCTCGATCACCGGGGCGGCGGCCGGCGCGGCGATCGGCGTGGGGACGCGCGGAAGCACGGGTGCTTCTCCGACGGTGATCTCGCGACGCAGGATGCGCGTCTCGTCGAGCCCGGCGATCACGCGCTCGCGCAGCTGCGCGTTCACGACGCGATAGGGCCCACGCATCGGCAGCTCGCCCGCATCGCCCGTCGGCCGCGGCCCGACGTACGGCAGATAGAGGAGCGACTTGGGACGCGTGAGCGCCACGTAATAGAGGCGCTGCGCCTCCTGCTCGTCCTCGAGCGCCAGCCGCGCCTTCTCCGCGAGCGGCAGACGCCCAGCCCACGCGTAGCGACCATCCGGCGTGCCGGACGCGGGACCGTGCATCACGGCCGGGCTCGCCTCCGAGGGCGCGCGCTGACCGAAGCCACCGAACAGGAACACGGCCTCGGCCTCGAGCCCTTTGGCCTTGTGGATCGTCAGGATCTGCACCGCCGCGCGCTCGCTCGGCAAGCGCTGGATGTCTTCGTCGTCGGACGGGCGCGCGCGCCCCGACACCAGCTCGGCGAAGCGCTCGGTCAGATCGCGCAGCGACAGACGCCCGCGATGCGAGAGAGCGAGCAGCACCTCGAGCACGTGCAGGTAGTTCGTGAGGCGGCGCTCGGTCGCGTGCAGATAGAGCTCGCGCTGCGCCAGCCCCGTGTCGTCGGCGATCGCGCGCAGGAGCGGCGCGAGCTCCGTGCGACGGGAGAGCACGGCGAGACGATCGAACGAGCGCCGCACGGGATGCTCCGCATCGAGCTCGGCCGCGTCGGCGAGGCTCTCGAGCGGCACCGCGAAGATCGCGGTCGCATACGCGCGCAGCCGTGCTCGTCGATCGCGCGGCGAGACGAGCGCCCGCAGCACGTCGAGGATGTCCTTGGCCTCGTCGGTCGCGAAGAGGCCGTCCTTGCGGAAGAACGTGAACGGGATGTTGCGCGCACGTAGCGCTTCGCCGATCTCGTCTCCCTCGGCCGACGTGCGCGTGAGCACGAGCACGTCCGACGCGAGCAGACCGCGCGTTCCGTTCTCGTCCACGACGCGAACCGCGCCTTCGAGCAGGGCCTCGATCTCGGCGGCGTACGCGACGGCGAGCGCCCGACGCGACGACTTCATCCGCAGCTCGGCATCCGAGACGAGATGGAAGAGCCGCATCGGCGGCGTCGGCGCGCCCTCGGCATCGACCACGTGCAGCGCTTCGTTCGCGGCCTTCACCGGCGCTTCGTACGTGACGAGCCCGGTGAAGTAAGGCGCGCTCTTCGCCGGTGGCACCAGGATCGCGTGGACGGCATCGAGGAGCGCGGCGCTCGTGCGATACGAGCGATCGAGCACCGCACGTTGCGCACCAGCCTGCTCGCGCATCTGCCGGCACGCGCGCGCGTACGTGTGCACGTCGGCGCCGCGGAAGCCGTAGATCGCCTGCTTCGGATCACCGATGACCATCAGGCTCGTGGGAGCCGTATCGGCGAGCGGATCCACGAAGAGCCGACGGAAGATCTCCCACTGTCGCTCGTCGGTGTCCTGGAACTCGTCGACCAACGCGTGCTGGTAGCGCGCACGCACCGCACGCACGAGATCGTCGCCGCTCGGCCCGCGCAGCGCCTCGAGCACGAGCGCGAGCAGATCGTCGTAGTCGAAGAGGCCGAGATCGCGCTTCTCGGTCTCGAGCGCCGCGCGAACCTCGGGCAGCACGACGTGGACGAGCAGCGGGATCGCCGAGCCGATGACCTCTGCGAGCGTCTCGAGCGCTGGCCCGACCACCGGATGGGCCGCGAGCGCCTCTGCGAGCACGACGACCGTGCGCTCTCTGGACGTCTTGGGGCCTTCGGTCACGAGCGCCCACTCGAGCAGGGCCGGCAGCACGCGCGTCATCGGCTCGACACGCGCGCGGCGCGCCAGCTCGAGAAGAACGGGCAGCTGCTCGCGTGCCCGAGGTTGCTCGTTGCGGTGCTCGATGTACGCGACGATCGGCTCGACATCGGTCACGTCCGGCAGCCCGACGAGCGCGGCGAGCACGCGCGGCAGGTTCGCGTCGGGGCGCACGGGGCAGCTCTCGCGATGGAACGCGAAGAGCGCGTCTTCGATCGCTTCGAGGCTCATCATGCCCAGCGCTGCCGAGAGGACCGCGAGCACGTCGCCCTCGGCCGATCGGAGCGTGGCCCGCAGCGCGCGGCCGAAGGCGGCCCGCCCGTCGACGCGCGCGGACTCGAACGCGCGACCGCTCGCGAACGCGTGCTCGCCGAGCAGTCGCTGACAGAACCCGTGGATCGTCGAGATGGCCGTTCGATCGAAGCTCGCGACGCCGCGCGCGACGACCGGTTCTGCGCGACCCGCCTCGATCAGCCGCTCGCGCACGCGCACGCGCATCTCGCGCGTGGCCTTGTCGGTGAACGTGACGACGAGGATGCGATCGATCGGCGTCCCGCGTCGCACGAGCTCCACGACGAGATGCTCGAGCGTGTACGTCTTGCCGGTGCCGGCCGACGCTTCGATCACCGCATGGCCGAGCGGATCGATGGGCAGCGTGGAGCTCACTTGGCGCCTCGCTTGGGCGGCACGATCGCCGGCGACGTGAGGTGGGAAAAGAAGATCTGGAAGCGTTGGCCCGCGAGGCGCGCGGGCGACGTCGGAGCCGCGAGCTTGGTCGCCTCGCGCACGGGCCCCCACCGACTGCGGCCACCTTCCCACTTCGAGCCACGAACGACCTCGATGGACCGGACGAGATCGCGCTCGAGCTGACCGCTTCCCGTGGTGAACACGTGCGCGATGCGCAGCACCGACTCGATCGGCATGAACGCCGTCTGCGGCTCCGTCACGAGGTCCTTCGCGAGACCCGCGAGCCACTTGCGCGCGAGGTCGGCGCGCAGCGGCGTGAACGCGACCTCGAGCGGCCCTCGTCGCGAGACGATGACTCCGCGACGCGCGCGTGGTGCGCCCGGCAGGCCGAGGACGAGCGCCGCATGATCGACGAACGCATGGAGCGCGAGGCGCAGCTCCGCCACGCGTCGCTGCTCGCTCGCACGCGCTCGCGCGAGATCGAAGCGCAGCGGCTCGTCTCCGTCGGAGAGCAGCGGCGCCGTCGTCCCGACGAGCTCGAGCGCGCGACCGTCGGGCAACGTCGCGAGCGCGATCGGATCGAGCGCGCGCCCCGCGAGATCTCCGTGCTCGCGCCCGGCGCCGAAGCGAACGGCCACGGCACTGCGCGCGCGGGGACGTGCCGCGCGCAACACGGCCAGCACTTCGCGCGCCTCTTCGGTCGCGAGCGATCGGGCACGCGCTCCGAACGCGCCGAGCGGGAACTCGCCGTGCGCCACGCGCGGTGCAGCGAGCGCTTCGACCGACACCTCCGTGCCGTCGAGGGACGCGAGGACGAGCGCGCGCACGAGGTCGGTGCGGGTCATCACGTCGAGATCGAACGGCTCCGTGTCGTGCAGCCGCCCGTCGTCGTCGTCCATGCGCCCGACGATGCGACGTGCCGCCGCCTGGACCGAGCAGTCGAGGAAGCGCCGGATCTCGTCGATCGTGACGCGCACCGGCGCGATCGACGTCGGCGCGGCGCGCGGTGGGATCGGCTCGAGCGCGAGCAGCGTGCGTCGCTCGTCCCCGAGCGGCAGATCACGCGCGAGCTCGGCGAGCGGCAGCGGGCTCGTCGCCCATCGCGATCGTTCCGTGTCGCCGAGCGTGCGCGCGCGTGCCTCCGTCTCGGCGCGCGGGAGCGAGAGCGCCGCGATGCGCGCATCACGATCGCCGCTCTCGGCCGCGCGCAACAGCGCCTCGTCGCGCCGCAAGAGCGGACGGATCTCGGGCACGTCGGGCATCGCTTCGCAGAGCTCGGCGACCGGATGGGCGCGCGCGATGTCGTCGCCGGTCTGCTCGTCGCGCGCGACCCAGGAGAGAAGGAGCGCATCGCGCGTCGAGACGACGGCCTCGAGCAGCGCGAGACGATCGCGATCTTCGGCCGTCACCTCGCACGCGCGTCGATCGCCGGCGCGCAGATCGAGTCCCGTCTCGGGATCGCGCGACGGAAAGCGTCCTTCGCCCAGGCCGAGCACGAACACGAGACGATGATCGCTCGCGCGATGCGGCCCGAGCGCGCCCACGAGCACGCCGCGATCGCTCGCGCCGCGCGAGGCGGGGAGCGACTCGAGCGCGCGCAGAGCGAGATTGCATGCCGCAGCACACCCGAGCTCCGCGCCGCCCTCGATCGACGGCCCGCCGATCTCGCGCAGCGCGAGGATCGCGCGTCGATGCTCGGCCTGCTCGGCGCCCTCGGTCACGAGATACGTCTCGGCGAGCGCGACGAAGAAGCGGGCCCAGGCTTCGAGTGGCAGATGCGCGGCACGGGCCGACGCGAGATCGGCGGCGAACGAGCGCAAGAGGGCGACGACGCTCTCGACGCTGTCCACGTCGAGCTCCTCGGGAAGCCAACGCTGGGTGACCCCGTCCACCGCTCGCTCGAAGAAGCGAGGATCACCGCTCGGCTCACCGAGCATGAAGGCGCCGAGCGCGAGCCGCTCGATCGCCTGGCCGAGATCGATCGCATGCGGATCGGACGCGTAGGCCGCCGGTAGCTCGCTCGCGTCCGAGCCGAAGAACACGCCGAGCCGCTCGATCGCGAGCGCGATCGCCTCGGGCCGCGGATCGCCCGGCACGCGCGCGAGCACGAGCGGATGCAAGACGACGTCGAGCAGCCCGGCGCGCGAGGGGCCCGCTGCGATCGCGGTCACCATCCGCACGAGCGCTTCGACGACGCGGCTGCGCGAGGCGAGCGCGAGATCGACGCCGCTCCACGGGATGTCGTTCGCTTCGGCGAACACCGTCTCGATCTGCGTCAGGTAGGCGTCGCGATCTCGCGACGGGATCCACACGGCGATCTCGGGGAAGCGCAGCGGCCGGTCCGTGCGGGCCGCGCGATGCACGCGTGCCCAGATCTCGCCCGCGACCGTCTCGACCTCTCGGCGGAGCGAGGGCGCGAGCGTGAGCGAGAGCGTGCGATCCGCGGGGTCTGGATTCGCCGGCGTGATGGGCCGTCGCTCGCGGATCGAAGCCTGCAGACGCCCGATCCGCGTCGTCTCGTCGCTGGTCGCGAACACACGCTCGGCGTCGTACTCGGTCGCCGCATCGAGCGCCGCGGCGTGCTCGCGCGCGGCGGTTCCCCACGACGCGAGCAGCGTGCTCTCGCTCTCGGCGCTCAGGGTCGCGGACTTGCGGGTCGCGTCCTCCCAGAACTCGGCGCACGGCGTGGGCGTGAGCACGAGGACCTCGCTGCGCTGCGACACCGCAGCGAGCAGCTGGTGCTCGAGCCGCGAGAAGTACGAGTACCCGACCACGACGAGCGGTGCGCCCGGCTCGGCCTGCGGCAGCGCGTCGAGCCCCGCGATGAGCGGCACGAATCGGTGCGCGAACGGCTCGATCACCTCGCGCAAGAGCGCGCCCTGCCACGCCGACGTCGCGTTCGGGCCGGGATCGGGCACCGAGCGCAGCCAGCCCGCGATCAGCTCGGGCCGGTCCATCGTGTAGACGGAATAGAGGCGCGCCAGACGCGCCGCGAGCTCACACGCCTTGCGCTCGCGCAGTGCTCGAGTGCTCGCCTGCACGTAACGCCGCACCGGCGCGAGCGCCTCGCTCTCGAGCCGCTCGGGCGTGAGCAGCGCGTCGCGGACGAGCGCCTCGCACAGACCCGAGCCCAGGATCTTCTTGCCGGTCGCCGCTTCGGTGCGCGCCTCGAGCTCGTCCGAGAGACGCGTGAGGGTGAGCGATGCGGCGATGCCGAGGTTGCGTGCGACGGCCAGCTCGGCACGGCGCTCCACCACACGACTGGGCACGGCGATCACGAGGGACGAGAACGGATCCTCTCGAGCGCGCACCCGCTCGGCGAGCGCTTCCCACAGGCGCTCGACGCGATCGGCGAAGACGACGCGCAGGCTCACCGCTTCTTCGGGTCGAAGGGGGCTCGTCCGCGCACGACGAGATCCCACCACTTGAAGGTCATCGCGAGCGCCGCGTCGAGCTCGCGCGTGGTGTCGGTCGGCGCGAGCGAGCTATCGGGATGGCATTGCGCCGCGATCGGCGATGCCGCGAGCATGTGCTGGATGCCCTGCGAGAAGCCCTCGCCCGCGTACACGAGACACACCGGCATCCCGAGCTGCGCGAGATCCTGCAGCGCGTACGGGATCTTCTCGTCCGCCGTACCGAGGCTGTCCTGGTACTTGCACTCGATCGCCATCGCCGTGCGCGTCGACTCTTCGATCACCAGGATGTCGATGCGGCGGTTCTTGCCGATGATGGTCTTGCCGAGCGGCACCTCGCGATAGAGCGTGATCCCGCGGTGACCGAAGCTCGTCTGGAGGTACGACGCGATGAGATTCGCGTACTGGGCCCCCGTCATCGGCAGTGCTTTTCTCAATCCCCGTCCTTCGTGGCGAGAGTCTTCATGTCGAGCGTGAGCTGGCCGGCGGGGACGATCGCATTCCTGCCGGGCGGAAGCGAGTGCCTCTCGGCGCCCGTCGCGGCCAGACGCTCTTCCGCGATCGCGATCGCCTTCTCGCTGATGTCCGCGCCGTAGAACGTGCGCCCACCGAGCACCGCCGCGACGCCCGCGCTCGCGGTGCCCATGAACGGATCGATGACGAGCTCGCCCGGCAAGGACGACTGCTCGATCAGCACGCGGCTGACTGCGACCGGCTTCTCGGTCGGATACCCGCGATGGATCCGCTTCTCGCGGATCAGATCGGCCACCCCGAGATCCGAGAGCTTCCGCTTCCCCTTCTCGAAGAACAGGATGAGCTCGTACCGAGATCGGTAGTGGTATCCCATCCCGATCGCACAGTTGTGCGTCACGAGACCATTGGCGAGCTCGTAGAGCTGTGCATCGTCGTCGATCGCGATGTCCACGAGCTGCTGCTCCTGCCCCGGCTCGATCGACGTCACCACCAACGGTTCTGCGCGATTCTGAGGATCGCATCGCACACGAAAACCACCCGCATGTTCGTTCGAGAACGGACGCAGGGTCGCGTGCAGCCCGCGCTCGCGTAGCCCACGAAGCGCGAAGTACGCGAGATCCGCGGAGGCGACGTTCAGCGTGGTGCGTTGCTCGTCGTGCGACCAGGAACCGTCGCCCTCGAGAAGTCCGTCGAGAACACCGTCACGGAAGGCGCGCGGAGCAGCATCGACGGCGGGCGTGAAATGCTTCGTGATCGCGTCGCGCCCACCGACGAACGTTTCGACGAGCCGCCGAGCGACGAGATAGGAGACGGCGACGATCACGGCGCGCGTTCCTTCGCGTTCGGTGACGCGTGCGCGCAGACCAATGCTTCGTGCCATGCGGGCGACGTGCGTGTGCAGCAACGTCTCGCGCTCGTGGAATGCGAACGAGATGCCGGATGGCTCGAGCGTTCCCTCGGCAGCGAACAAGCCGATGAAGCGTCCCCACGCGTAGTCGAGGGTGATCGACCTAGGAACCGTGCGTCGCGCGTCGTCGGCGAGTGCCTGCCGGAATCGTCCCGTCGCGAGGTGCTCCAGACCGAGCGCGCGTGCCCACGTCATGGGCAGCGCGCCGTTCGCCATCCAGCGACGGAGCCGTCGCGCCGGGATGCCGAGCTCTTCGGCCATGGCCTCTTTGCTGCGTGCGCGTTCGCAATGCCTCGCTTGGTGCGCCGAGCAGGCTCCAGGCGACTCGAACGTGCGCTCGCAGAACAAGCACTGGCTCGTGTCGGGAAGCTCGAGTACGCGCTCTTCGTCGGAGAGCAACCCATCGAGCGCGAGCTCCGAGGACACCTCGCGCGCGACATCGCCACCGACCGCCATCGCCGTGCCGGGTACGAGCTGACGCGCTTCCACCTCGTCTCCGTTGGCCGCGACGAACCGGTGCTCCGGCGAGCACACCACGTGCGTGCCGTCTGACAGGCTCAAGCGGAGCGTCTCGGCGCGCGTCGTCCTGGTCGCCAGCACGGCGACGTGCTGACCCGACGGAGCCCAGACGCGATCGCCCGGCTGAACGGTCCCGAGCGGCACCACACCACGCGCCGTACGTACGAGCGTCGCGGGATCGAGACACTTGTCCCACACGAGTGGCTTCCAGAACTTGAAGCCTGCCGCTTCGCCGACGGGCTTGGCGACGAACGCCGTCTCCTGATCGCAGTAGAGATAGAAGTGCGCGTTCTTCTTCAGCACGCGGTGCACTTCGGCGAAGAGCTCCGGAAAGCGCGCGTTCGGAAAGACGGTGAACCAGTCGTTGCTCGACCCCTTGCTGTGCGAGAGGCGCGTCGTCGTGCCGACCGCGCGATGTTTCTCCAGCGACTCGTACGGCGGATCCGTCACCACGAGATCGACCGACGCATCCGGTAGCGTCCGCAGCCACTCGACCGCGTCCATCCGGATCAGCGAATAGCGCGTGCCTGCCGGCGCCGTCTTGGTCGCTTCCTCGGCGCTCTCGTCTCGTTCCGCCACGTCAGGCTCGCCTATCGGCCATACCACGGCCTCGGCGCTCGGGTCTTCGGCTCGCTCGCTCATCCCCGGTAGACGTTGGCGCGCGGCCAGACTGACGCTCGGGTCACTGCACCGGATGCAACAGCGATCCCGCCACGCCCGGCGCAGGCTCGATCCGCGCGCCGGTCGCGCTCTCGCGGATGCAGCCGTCCTCTGCCGACCCCGCACGCGCGTCCGGAAGGCGGATCGTCAGGACACCGTCCGCGGTCCAGTCGGCGACGACGGCCGTGGGAGCGCCGCCGTTGCAGAGAAGAATCGTCTCGCGACGAGCGGTGACCATCGCGCGCACACGGGCTTGCAGCTCCGACGGCGTCGCGCTCGGAGCGGGCGCCGCGCTCGCGACAGGCTCAGCGGGCGCCGGCGCGGGGATCTCGACGTGCACCACATCGGCGTCGGCTCGCGTCGCGAACGAATGGCCACGCACCGCTTGGGCGCACGCCTCCGCAGGTCCGGTCGCGTCGATCCGCAGAACGTCACCGTCGACGCCGACGACGACGCTGATGGACGTCCCCGGCGCGAGATGACAGGGCGCGAGCAGCTCCAGGATCTGCATCTGGTCCTCTGCATCGAGCGCCGATGCGACGGGCGCCACGTGCGTTCCCGTCGGCGGACCGTCCGGCGCACACACGATGCCTCCGTGCGCGCGCAGGCAGGTGTACGACTGCCGCTGCCCGCAGCCGCTCACGTCGACGCCGCCGCCGCCGAGATAGACGGAGTCCATCGACTCTCGCGGACAACCGAACACGCTTGCCCCGCGCGACATCGCGGTGCGCTCGAAGGCGCTCGTGCCCGCGCAGCCCGAGGCGAGGAGGAGAAGCGCGAGCGCGACGCCCAGGCGTTTCATGCGCGCCAGGCTACACGATCAGGGCGAGGTCACGTCCACGATCGCGAGCGTCGCGTGCCCCGCGCTCTCCTGCGTCGAGAGCATCACGAGCCGGTCGCCGACGAACGCCCAGCGTCCTTGGTGCGTGCTGAACGGGAGCGCGTCGATCACGGCCGTCCACGTGTGCGAGGCCGGATCGAAGCGCTCGATCGTGCGGTCCTCGCTCAGGCCCTCGCTCGTACGCGCCGAGCCGCCCGCCAGATAGAGGTGTCCGTCGTGCGCGAGCATCGTCGCCGACACGCGCGGATGCGCGGGGCACGTCATCGCGGTGAACGCGCGCGACTCGAAGTCGAAGTCGAGGCAGTCGTCGACGCTCGCAAAGCCCTCGCGCATGCCGCCGACGATGTACATGTGGCTGCCGATCGCCGCGCTCGCGAACGCGCGACGCGTGCCGGGCAAGTGGGCCGCGATCGTCTCGCACGGGCCGATCGGTGACGCAGAGGCCGCCACGATCGGACAGCGAAGCACGTCGTCGAGATGCGTGAACTGCTGCTCCTCCGGCAGGCTCTCGTCGAAGATCAGCCCGGCGAAGATCCACACCGCATCGCCGTACGCCGCGATCCCGAACTGCGTGCGCCCCGTCGGAAGCGCATCGCGCACGATCTCGACGTGCGCGTCGTCGCGCAGCACGAACGCATCGGCGAACGTCCTCGCCGCATGTCCGTCGTGGCCGAAGCCGCCGAACGACACCAACGCATCGCCGATCACCACGGACTCGATCGACTGTCGCGCTTCCGGAAGCGCCGCGACCGCGTACCAGCGCAGCGACGGCACGTGCAGACGGAACGACTCCGCGACGAAGTTCTCGGGCGCGAAGTCGTGCTGCTCCGGGCTGTCGTTGCCGCCGAGCACGTAGAGCGAGTCGTCGGTCGCGAACATCCCGAAGCGATTGCGCGCGTGCCCCGGAAAGCCGATGTCGACCCAGCCGATCGCGTGCGACGCCGGCGCCGTGAGCGACACCTGCTCCACGAGCGCCGCCCGGCCCTCCATCGTCATCGATCCGATCCCGCCGACGGCCCAGAGCGCATCGCTCGACGCGAGCAAGCGATGGAAGAAGCGCGGCTGCGCGAGCGCCGCGAAGCGCGACCACGCTGCTTCACCGACGTTCCATCGGTAGATCGCGCCGTCCGCGCCGCTCGCGTAGATCCCATCGCCGACCGAGACCGCGGCCATGCCGAAGCCGTCGCCGGGAAACTCGGGACCGTGCGACCACGCGTGGCTCGCCGGATCGAAGACGTCGACCGCACGCGACGCATGCAGCGACGCATCGAGCCCGCCGATCGCGACGATGGCGTGCGTGGTGGCGACGACCGCCAGCGCGCGACGCGAGATCGGTGACGTCTCGCTCGACCACGCGTGCATCGACGGATCGAAGACGGCCATCTGATCGGTGAACGTCGCGTGATCTTGATCGCCGTCGACGTTCCATCCGCCGATCGCGTAGATGCGACCATCCAGGACGGCGGCATCGAACGACGAGCGTGGCGCCGGCATGTCGACGAACGATTCCCACGCATCGGTCGAAGGCACGTAGCGGCGACACGTCGCGATCGAGTGCATGTCGGTGGGCGCATCGGGCGCGTTGTCGATGCGCGAGCCGCCGCAGCGGACCAATCCGCCCTCGACCGGAACGAGCGCGAAACCCTGCAGGCCGGTCTCCATCGCAGCGCGCACGTGATGCGCCGTCGACAAACACTCGAACGAAGCGGACTGGCCCTCGCGATCGTAGTCGTGCGGCGTGCCGTGGTAGCCGCCCGCCACGCAGAGCTCGCCGTCGATCCACACCGCACCGAAGCTCGTCACCGGCACGTCGATCGCGCCGGCGAATGCGCCGTGCACCGCATCGATCGAGGCGGGCGTGAACGAAGCAGCGTGCTCTGGGACGTGAGGCATCTCCGCGGTCCCCGTCTGGACGTGCGGCGCCGCGCCACCACAAGCGACCAAGCCGATCGAGAGCGCGAGGAACGAAGGCGACGTGTTCACGCGGCAGGTCTACCAGGCTGACGCAGCGCGGCTTGCTCCGCGTGCGCGCGGCCTGGTACGACGATCGCATGCGTCGTCCGAAGCTCGTCTGCACCGCTCGGAAGCCGTGACCGCGAGCGGCGCACCGAGCGGTGTTCGGATCGGGTGCGTCATGAGCATCGCGATCGCGCTCGTCGTGCTCGGCGTTGCCTCGACCCGCGACGTGCCGCTCCCCCAGGTGCACGACGCGACGTCGAGCTCTCACGTCGTCGCGTCGCGTGAGGCGATGCGACCCGCACGCGATGCAGGCCCGCGCGCTGCTCGTGTCGATGCCGGTCCGATCGCGCCCGTCCCCATCGCGTCGCTGCCGCCGGGTGAGCAGCGCGAGGTTCCGTTGCCGTCCGGGATTCACGCTCCACACGAGAGCACGAGCTGGGAACCGCTCGGTCGGTTGCCGCCAGCGACCGAGGCGCTCTTGTGGTGGCAACCCACGGAACCGGGAGTCCTGCAACGCGAATGGCCCGAGCCTCACGCCGCGTGTTGGCGCGCCATCGACTCGGCAGGTTGGTGGCATCCCGCGCCCGGCCAGACCTTTCTCCTCGTTCCCGATCGACATGCTCTGCGCATCGCGGTCTGGCGCTGGGTGCCGCCCGGGCGAATCGCGCGCGTCTTCGTGTCGCACGAGGTCTGGAGCTTCGGGATCAGCGACGTGTCGATCGACGTCTCCTGCGACGGGACGGAGGTCCGCGCATATGGCACGCGCATCATGGGTCCCTACGGCGACTGCCCCGAGGACGCGCGCGTATGGCTCTCGTGGGAGAACGACTCACTCGCAGCGAGAGAGCTCGGAGAGAGCGCGCGTCCCTGCATCACGTACTGACGCAGCGCGGCTTGCTCCGCGTGCGCGCGGCCTGGTACGACGACCGCCATGCGCCGCGCGAAGATCGTCTGCACCCTCGGTCCCTCCGTCACCACGCCGGAGATGATGGACAAGCTCGTCGCCGCGGGCATGGACTGCGCGCGCCTCAACTTCTCGCACGGCTCGCACGAGTCGCACGCGGCCGCCGCCAAGCTGGTGCGCGACGCGGGTGCGAAGGCGCGGCGCCCGCTCTCGATCCTCGCCGATCTCTGCGGCCCCAAGATGCGCGTCGGACGCTTCCCGGGCGGACCGATCGAGCTCGACGTCGGACAGAAGTTCGTGCTCACGAACCGCGACGTCCCGGGCACGAAAGAGATCGTCTCGCAGACGTACCAGCCGCTGCCGCAGGACGTTCGCCCCGGCACGATCATCCTGCTCGACGATGGCCTGCTCCGGCTCCGCGTGGTCGACACGAACGCGACCGACGTGATCTGCGAGGTCGAGATCGGCGGCGAGCTCTCCGACAAGAAGGGCATGAACATCCCGGGCGCGAACCTCTCGACGCCCGCGCTCACCGCGAAGGATCGCGACGACCTCGTCTTCGCGGTCGAGACGCTCAAGGTCGACTACCTCGCGCTCTCGTTCGTGCGCCGGCCCGAGGACGTCGCCGAGGCGCAGGCCATCGCGCGCGGCACGCCCGTCATCGCGAAGATCGAGAAGCCCGAAGCGATCGACAACCTCGCCGCGATCCTCGATCAGGCCGAGGGCGCGATGGTCGCGCGCGGCGATCTCGGCGTGGAGGTCGGCAGCGAGTTCGTGCCGCTGCTGCAGAAGCGGATCATCCGCGAGGTGAACGCGCGCGGAAAGCTCGTGATCACCGCGACGCAGATGCTCGACTCGATGATCCGCAACCCGCGGCCGACGCGTGCGGAGGCGGCCGACGTCGCGAACGCCGTGCTGGACAACACCGACGCGGTGATGCTCTCGGGCGAGACCGCGAGCGGCAAGTACCCGATCGAGGCCGTCTCGATGATGGATGCGATCGTGCGCGAGGTGGAGCGCGAGATGCTCAAGGAGGACGCCGTGGGCGCGCTGCCTCCGATCAATGCCGGATGGAAGTTCAACGATGCGGCAGCTCGGGCGGCGGCGCGCCTCTCGTATCTCATCGACGTGAAGGCGGTCGTCACGTTCACACGCGACGGACGCACCGCGCGTCTCTTGTCCGAGAACCGCCCGCGCGCGCCCGTGGTCGCGATCACCGCCGACCCGCAGGTGGCGACGCGCCTCGCGCTGGAATGGGGAGTCATGCCGCGCCTCGAGATCCCGCCCGACGATCTCGAAGAGACGCTGCGCCTCGCGACGAGCCTTCTCGCGCGCGAGAAGCTCTGCAAGGCCGGCGATGCATTCGTGATGGTGTTCGGCTGGCCGCTCTCGGGCGGCACCAACACGATCAAGCTCCACCGACTCTGATAGGGGGATTCACGCTTCGTAACGATCTTCCGAGTCGAAGCCTCGTAACGATCACGAAGCGATCGGCGAAGTCGACGCTCGGAGGGACCCCATGAAGCTCACGCTCGTCCTGATCGCAATGGCGCTCGGCACCCCGCTCACTGCGTTCGCGCAGGAGGCAGCTGCGTCCGACGTGACGGAGGCCGATCCGGCGGCGCCCGCAGCCGAGACGGGTCGCACGGCGCTCATGCATCCGAGCACGATCCTCTCGCCCGGCATCCTCGGCACGCTCGGCGGTGGCCGCTCGATGGAATTCGGAATCGGCGCACAGCTGCGCCTCGACTACTACCCGACCACCCTCCCCCTGCGCGTCGGTGGTTGGGTCACGGGCGAGGTCCTCTCCGACTCGGCCGTGCGCGCAGCCGGCGGTCTCACGGGCGGCATGTGGATCTTCGACTGCCAGGTCGGCGTCGCCTATCGCTCGGCCACCGATCAGTACGCGGGCTCGCTCGGTCTCGTGATCGGCAAGACGATCAACTTCGGTTGGGTCTCGATCGGCGGGCGCGTCACGATTCCGCTCGTCGACTTCACGACGCAGAGCTCGTCGCAGACGCAGGGCATCGAAGGCACGCTCGTGGTCGCGTTCAGCATGCCGGCGACGCTCGACGGCAACGCGCGCAACCCGCTCGACTGCCCGCGGCGCGCCATCCAGGACGCTTGCCCGTGCCATCGGCACACGACGGCACCGAGCCCTTAGCGCGTGAGCTCTGCGATCACGGCGGCGTGCTGCGGATAGCGCTGCGTCAACCGCATGCGATCGGCGAGCTCGAAGTCGTCGAAGTCGAAGCCGGGCGCGACAGTGCACGAGACCAGCGCGTACGAGGCCGCAGGATCCACGAGACGCGCACCGAACCACGCGCCTGCGAGCACCTGGTGCTGCGGCCGCTCGCGCCGCTCCAGATCGATCCCGAGCCGCAGATCACAACGCGTGCCTTGATCGTCGATCGTCACGATCTCGAGCGCCTGCCCCGCGTGGAAGTGCCAGAGCTCGTCCGACGCGATGCGGTGCAGCGCGGAGAAATTGCCGCGCGTGATCAAGAAGTAGATCGCGGTCGAAACGTTGCGATCCCCGACCGTCAGGGCCGATCGATACGTCTCGCGGAAGAACCCGCCTTCCGGATGCGGCGCGAGCCGGAGCGCTTGCACCCAACGCGCGACCTCGGCGACCTCTTCGTCCATGGCGCGCATCCTACGTGCAATGATGGCGCGCCCGCATGCGACAGATTCTCCACGTCGACATGGACGCGTTCTATGCGTCGGTGGAGCAGCGTGACGATCCCTCGCTGCGCGGAAAGCCCGTCATCGTCGGAGGCCCGAGCCGGCGCGGAGTGGTGACCGCCGCGTCTTACGAGGTGCGCCCGTTCGGCGTGCGCTCGGCGATGAGCATGGTGGAGGCGCTGCGTCTGGCGCCGCACGCGATCGTCGTTCCCGGTCGGCACTGGCGCTACGCGGAGGTGAGCGAGTCGGTGTTCGCGATCTTCCGACGCTTCACGCCGCTCGTCGAAGGTCTCTCGCTCGACGAGGCGTTCATCGACGTCACGGCGAGCCAGTCGCTCTTCGGCGACGGCGCCGCGATCGCGCGGCGCATCAAGGACGCGATCTGGAGCGAGCTGCAGCTCAAGGCCTCGGCCGGCGTCGCACCATCGAAGTTCGTCGCCAAGATCGCCAGCGATCTGCGCAAGCCCGACGCGCTCGTCGTCGTGCGCGCAGACGAAGTGACGTCGTTCCTCGCGCCCTTGCCGATCGAGCGCATGTGGGGCGTCGGTCAGAAGAGCGCCCCGCGCATGCACACCGCCGGCTTCCACACGCTCGGCGATCTCGCGCGCGCCGACGATGCGTTGCTCGAGCGTCTCTTCGGCACGTGGGGCCGCGAGATGAAGCGGCTCGCGCAGGGTGACGATCCGCGCGAGGTCGATCCGGAGCGCGATGCGAAATCGATCGGCAGCGAGGAGACGTTCGAGAACGATCTGACGACGCGCGTCGAGCTCGAGCGCGCGCTGCTCTCGCAGTCGAGCCGCGTGGCCTCGCGCCTGTTCGCCGAGGGGCTCGCGTGCCGTGGCATCACGGTGAAGCTCAAGTACTCGGACTTCACGATCAAGACGCGCGCGCAGGCGCTGAAAGAAGCGATCGTCGGGACGAGCTCGATCTACGAGGTGGCGCGCGGCCTGCTCGATCGCTTCGATCTGAATCGCCGCGTGCGCTTGACCGGCGTCTCGGCCGGCCGGCTCGTCCCGATCGCCGAGACGCGCTCGCTCTTCCCCGACGAGAAGAAGGTGAAGGACCAGAAGCTCGAGGCCGTGAGCGCGGCGCTGCGCGATCGCTTCGGCGGCGGCACGATCACGCGCGCCGCGCTGCTCGACCCGGCAGGCAGCCTACGCGAGACGCAGTCGCACGGCGGCCCGCACGAGCGACCCGCGCGGAGGCGTTAACCGAAGAAGGCGCGCACCGCGTCGATCAGGATCTCCGCGAGCGATCGCTTCTGTTCGAACGACCTTCGCTCGCGCGCGTCCTCCGTCATCTGCTCGACGGTCGCCTTCGCCAGCGCGCGCGCCGCGATGGCTCGCGCATCGTCCGGATCCTCCGGCGGATCCGCGCGCGTGGCGGTCGTGCCACGAGGCGCCGGAGCTTCCTTCTCGCGCGGTCCGCGGTCGCGGTAGGCGGGCACGACCCATCGTAGCATCGCGTGCGTGGACGCAGGTTGCGCGGCCGCGCGGCGTGATACAGCGAGCGCACGATGAGCAAGGCCAAGCCGACCACGTACTGGGAGTACATGCGCCTCGAGGAGCTCACCTCGCTCCAGCGCGGGCTCGCCGCGAGCGATGCCGAGCTGGGCAACGACGAGGTCCTCTTCATCACGATCCACCAGATCGACGAGCTCTGGATGAAGCTCGCGCTGCGCGAGCTCGTGAGCGTTCGCGATCTCTTCGCGAAGGACGTCGTGCCCGAGCAGTCGATCGCGCAGGGAGTTCGCGGCCTGCGACGCATGTCGCTCGTGTTCGAGAACCTCGCGCGCCACTTCGCGCTGATGGAGACGATGACGACGCGCGACTACCTCGCGTTCCGCGACAAGCTCAGCCCGGCGAGCGGCTTCCAGAGCGCGCAGCTGCGCGAGATCGAGATCTTGCTCGGCCTCGACGACGCCGATCGCATCGCGCTCGGTCACGAGTCCACGTACATGCGCGCGCTGCAGAACCCGGACGGCACCGAGAGCCCGGCGTCGCGGCGCGTGGCGGCGCGGCTCGTCGATCGTCCGACGCTGAAGCAGGCGATCTCGGACTGGCTCTATCGCACGCCGATCTCCGGATCACGTCCGGGCGATGCGGGCGATACGGCCGCGGTCGGCGCGTTCATCGACTCCTACACCGATGCACAAGCGCGCGAGGTCGAGCGCGCCAAGTCGTTCGCGATGCACGACGCGCTCGGCGAAAAGGATCGCGAGCGCCTCACGATGCGCTTCGCCAAGGAGGTCGCCGGCGCGCGCGCCTTCTTGCTCGCCGAGGATCGCCCCGAGGGCGAGCGGGCACGCACGAGCCGCATTCGCGCCGCGCTCGTGTACATCGAGAGCTATCGCGAGCTGCCGCTGCTCGCATGGCCGCGCGAGCTCATCGACGGCATCGTCGCGCTCGAGCAAGCGTTCGTCGTGTTCCGCCAGCGTCATGCGCGCATGGTCGAGCGCGTGATCGGCCGACGCACGGGCACCGGCGGCAGCGCGGGCGTCGACTATCTCGATCAGACGGCGCTCAAGTACCGCATCTTCCACGAGGTATGGGCCGTGCGGACGCTGCTCATCCGCGCGGACGCGCTGCCGCCGGTCGTGCATCCCGAGGCGTACGCGCTGCACGTCGGCAGCTGAGCAGGAGCGCGAGCGCGAGACACGCGAGCGGCGAGCGCGCGGACGGGCTCGTCGCGCACGTCGAGCTCGGCTGCGGCGCCGCGGGCCTCGGCCGCATCTGCGGGATGACGGGAGGCGGAGGAGGCGGTGGCGCGCAGCGGATCTCGCGCGAGCACGCGCCGCGCGCGCAAGAGCCGTCGGCCTCGCACGGGCCGTAGGCCTCGACGTGCTCGGCCTGCGTCGGCATCGGGCTCGTGGAGGTGTGCCCGTGCACGACGACGTGCGTGCCCGTCCCGATGCAGAGCGCGACCTCGCGACAGATCCCGTCGCACGTGTCGTCGTCGCACGCGTGAGGCGCGCACCAGTTCCCGCCGCCGTGGCCTGCGTTCACGCGCCACGCGCCTTCCGGACAAGGCGTGATGTCGATCGCGACCACGTCGGCGCACGCCAGCCGCGGAGCGAGCACGAACGAAAGCACGACGAGCGCACGCAGCACGCGGCGAGCGTACCGCAGCGCCCGCCTGCCGCGTGGTAAGCCCTCGGTGCATGCGTCCGAAGAAGCGCAGCGTCGGTCGCCCGGTCGGCACGGGACAAGACGTGGTCCTCGCAATCCACGCCGCGACGATCGCGCGCCTGGAAGGCGCCGGCTACGAGGCCCTGCGCATCGAGGACGTCGCGCGCGCCGCGGGCGTCAACAAGACGAGCGTCTACCGGCGCTATCCGACGAAGGCCGAGCTCGTGGTCGCCGCGATCCTCGGTGCGCGCGAGGAAGACGACGCGCCCGCGCCGACCGGGCATCTGCGACGCGATCTGATCGCGCACCTCGAGGCGAAGGCGAAGCGGCTCCGCACACGGCGTGGCCGCGCGATCGCGATCACGCTGACGTCGCTCGAAGGCCCTGCCGTCGCCGCGATCGCAGAAGAGCTGCGTCGACGCCGCTTCGTGAGCCCGACCGACATCCTCGATGCCGCGATCGCCCGCGGCGAGCTCCCGAAGCGCACCGACACGGGCCTGGTCAAAGAGCTGCTGCTGGCACCGCTCTACTACCGCGCCATCGTGCTGCGCACGCCGCTCGATCGCCCTTCGGTCGAGAAGATCGTCGATCAGGTGCTCCGCTCGCTGCGCCCCGCCACCAAACGTAAAGCAACCTGAGTTGCATTCCACGCGAGCGGATGTTATCGCGCCACGATGCAGGGAAAGCAGATCGAGATCCGCACGACGGCAGGTGTGGCGCGCGCGTACGAAGTGCGCGGCGACGGTGAGGCGAAGCTGCCGGGCGCGTTGATGCTCATGGACGGCATGGGGTTCCGACCGGCGCTCTTCGGCATGGCCGATCGCTTCGCCGCCGCTGGCTACCACGTGCTCTTGCCCGATCTCTTCCACCGCATCGGGCCGGACGTGCAGTTCGATGCCAAGGAGGTGTTCGGAAGCCCCGACAAGCTCGCCGAGATGCGCAAGGTCCTGAGCGCGCTGGTGCCCGCGGAGCTGCTCGAGGACATCGGCGCGTCGCTCGACCTGCTCGCGGAGCGCGCCGACGCTGCGCACCTGGGCGTCCATGGCTACTGCATGGGCGGCCGCTACGCGTATCTGACGGCGGCGCACTTTCCCGAACGCGTGCGCGCTGCGGCCGCGATCCACGGCGGCGGCTTCGTCACGCCGGCACCCGACAGCCCACATCTGGCCGCGCCGAAGGTGAAGGCGCGTCTCTACTTCGGCATCGCGAAGGAAGATCACGGCTTCACGGCCGAGCACGAGCGCGTCCTGCGCGAAGCGCTGACGATCGCAGGCGTCCGTTTCGAGATGGACCACTACGAGGCGCGTCACGGATGGGCCGTCCCCGGCTCGCCGGTGTTCGACGCTGCCGAGGCCGAACGTCACTACGCACGCGTGCTCGCGCTGTATGCTGCCGAGCTGCGATGACCATCACGAAGCTCGAAGCGAAGGTGTCGGACGGTGTGGCCGACGCCACGTTCGTCGTGCCCGAGACCGCGGGACCGTTCCCGCTCGTCGTCGTCTTCGCGGACGCGGGCGGTCTGCGCCCGGCGACGACGCAGGTGGGCGAACGGCTCGCGAAGCTGGGCTACGCGGTGATCGCGCCGAACCCGTTCTGGCGACAGCAGCCGTTCGCGCCGTTCGACTTCACGACGGTGTTCGGTGATCCGCCGGAGCGCGCGCGCCTGATGGGCATGATCGGCAAGGTGAAGGCGGACGAGGTCGCGAGCGACACGCTGGCGCTCATCGACGCGATCGACGATCCGCGCATCCAGCGCGAGCGCTTCGCGACGATGGGCTACTGCATGGGCGGCCGCCTGGCGTACATGGTCGCGACGATCGTCCCCGAGCGCGTGGTCGCCGTCGCCGCGCTGCACGCGGGCGGCTTGGTCAACGACGGGCCGGAGAGCCCGCACCTGCGCGCGCCGAAGCTCCGCGCCGCGACGTACTTCGCGATCGCGGACAACGACCCGAGCTGCACGCCCGAGCACCAGCGCCTGCTCGACGAAGCGCTCGGAGCAGCGAACGTCCGCCACCAGCTCGAGCACTTTCCGGGCACGCGCCACGGCTTCGCGATGAGCGACGGCAGCATCTACGACGCCGCAGCCACCGACCGCGCTTGGCAGCGGATCGAGGCGCTCTTCGCCGCCCAGCTCCATCCGACTTGACAGACCGCCCCGTCCGCGACACTTTCCGCCCCCTTTCCGGGATAGCTCAGTTGGTAGAGCGTTCGGCTGTTAACCGAATGGTCACTGGTTCGAGTCCAGTTCCCGGAGCT
>CAYSCF010000007.1:0-26456 GCA_964429305.1 uncultured Sandaracinaceae bacterium
GCGGCCCGAGCGCTCCCGAAGGGCACTTCGAAAGAACATCGAAGAGTAGCCACGCGGGCGCAACCGTAAGAGCGAGAGGCGAGAGCGAGAGACGAGAGGGGATTACATGATCCCGTTACAACGATCCCCATCGGTCGCGCTGTTGTCGTCCTCGTGGCACTCGGTGACCGGCATCGTGCTCGACGCGCCGTCCACGCGGACCTCGTACACGAGATCCGTCTCGTTCGGCACACCGGTCACCGTCACCGTCACGCGCTCGCTCCCGCCCGGGAGCAGCGGGCCCATCGTCATCGCCGTGCCGACCAGCATCTCGGGACCGGGCGTCGTCTGGTAGAGCTGCACGAGCACGCCGGCAGGCACGCCGCGGCTGCCTGCGTTCGTGATCACCGCCGACAAGATCATCGAGCTCACGTTGCACTGCGCGACGACGGAGAGCGTCACGGTGAGGTTCGGCGCGTTGAACACGCCGGCACCCTGCACGTTCGTTCGATAGTCGTTCAGCCCGGGCTGCGTCCAGTTGTCGAGCTCGCTCATCGGGACGCCGCCGTGATCATCGACGTTCGTGACGTGGTAGGCGTACTCGTTCCAGATCGGGCGCGTGCGCACCCAGCGGTCGTTCGGATCGCCGAACGAGTACACACCGTGCGTACCGCTCGCGAACTCGGCGGGTACCGTACCGAGCGCCGTCATGTACGCCGGCGGGCAGTGATCGCGCGTGACCGCTTGATCGTTGTTCGCGGGCACGACGATCTCGCTGTTGCCGTCGTGATCGACGTCCGCGACGATCGGATACTCGAGCGCCGTTCGCGACGAGTTCGGGCGCGGCATCATGAGGACTTCCATGCCCGTGCTGCCGTCGTAGACGTGCAGCCAGCACTCGTCGTTGTAGACGACCTCGGCGATGCCATCGCCCTGGAAGTCGAACACGCTCGATCCCGTGACCGACGAGCTGATGTCCTGCGTGACCGCCGACCAGCGCAGGAAGTTCGTCGAGCCGGGCATGCAGTCGCCGCTCGCGCGACCCGGGCGACGCATCGCCGCCGGCACGCAGTCGAGATCGTAGACCGCATATCGGCCCTGTCCGGCCGCGCTGATCTCCGGCAAGCCGTCGCCGTCGAAGTCGGCGATCGTCGGCGCGCCGCCGTTGCCGCCGCCCGGGATCGTGACGTCGAGGTTCAGCCAGTCGCCGCCCGCACCGACATGCACCGCGCCGGTGCGACCGTTGCGCACGATGACGCGACCGCCGATGACGTTCACGACCTCGGGTGTTCCGTCCGCGTCGAGATCGGCGACCGCCGGCAAGCCGGCTGCGCCCGTCGTCGTCCAGAACTGCGTGCCCGAGAGATCGTAGGCGCTGCCGCCGCTCGTGATCTCGAGCTCCGGATCGGTATCGAGGTTCGCGACGGCGACAGCCGCGAAGCCTTGCGAGCTCTCCGAGCATGCGCCGCCGTCGAAGATCGTGCGCAGCACGAAGCCGGTGCCGCTCGCCGCGTGCTCGAACGCGAGCACGTGACAGCCCGCGACGATCTCGACGTCGCCGTCGTGATCCATGTCCGCGAGCGATGCGCCCCAGCGATGGCTCGATACGGTGCCCGTGGTCTGGCGCGCGAGCTCGGTCGTTCCGTCGCCGTCGAGCACGCGCAGCGGGCCGCTCGCGAGCTTGTAGACGATCTCGAGCGCGGCGTCCGACGTGTCCAGGTTGCCGAGCGCGACCGCCGAGATCGCCTCCGGCGCGTTCACGCCCTCGACGTGCCAGAGCAGGTGCCCGTCGTCGCCGCTGAGCGCGACCAGCGTCGCGTCGTTCAGATCCGAGCCCGTGTAAGCCGGCACGACGACGTCGGGGATCTCGTCGCCGTTCACGTCGCCGATCGCCGGTGTCGACGTGACGTTCACGTAGAGCTTCGTGCCGACCATCACGCCCTGCCAGTGCCACTCGACCGCGAGCGCGATGCGATCGAACATCGGCCGCACCTCGCAGAGCGGGCCCGCCGGGTTGCCGAGGCAGTGACCGATCGTCGGCTCGCAGTACGTGTTGTCGGTCAGACAGTCGTAGTCGTTCGTGCACGGAGCGCCGGGCGTCACGCACGCGTGATCCACGCACGCCTGGCCGGCATCGCAGCACAGGTCGAGCGCGGCGCCGCAGAGCGCGTGGCCCGCGCTGCAGCTCGCTGCGCAGACCACGTCGTCGAGACAGACCTGACCCGCGCCGCAGCACGTCAGGTGGTTGTCTCCGCAGCGCGTGTTCGCGCAGGTCGGTGCGCAGCTGAGATCGTCGACGCACTCTTGTCCGGCCGCACAGCAGAGATGGCCGTGCTGACAAGGGACGTCGCACGTCGCGCTGTCGCGCGTGGACCCGTCGATCGCGCCGTCCGAGACCGAGCCGCCGTCCGTCGCCTGCACGCAGACCTGATTGCGGCACACGAGCCCCGGGTCGCAGTCGGAGCCCGACGCGCACGTCGTTCCGATGCCGTGCGTCACGGGGCCCGCGCAGTCGCATCCGGAGGCGAGCGCGGCGAAGAGAGACAAGAGCGCGACGGAAAGACGAAGGTCGGGCCTTTGGTACATCGAAGACGATGGTACCGCGCGCCCGACCTCCTTCTCTAGCGCTCGCGATCAGTGGGTCGCGTCGGTGACCGTCAGGCTGTTCGTCACCTGCGTGACGCCCGCCACCTGATGCGCATGCCGCTCGATCGCGTCGCTCTCGGCGCCCGTGACGTCGCCGCGGAGGGTGACGTTGCCGCCGTTCGTGATGATCGTGCAGTTCCGCGCGCCGAACGAGAGCGACGAGTCGCCGACCACGGCCGAACGGATCTGGCGCGTGATCTCCACGTCGGATGCGTTCTCGCCCTGGTCCATCGCGGTCGGCTGGTCTTGCTGGACCCCGGCGGTGTCGGTCGTGCCGTCGTGGTCGCGATCCCGGGTCGCGACGCGCGTGTGCTCGTCACCCGAGGTGCGCTCCGCGTGCCCCTCGTGATCGTGATGGCCGTCGTCGTGCGAGCACGCGACGCCCATCGGGACGAGGGCGAGGCAGAGGAGGATGCGTGAGAAGGTCATGCGATTGCCCCTCACATGCGCGGCGAGGTCGCCGGCTTCTGGTCCTTCGGGAGCGAGGTCTCGGTCGTCGCGTGGACGTCCTTCGCGCCGTTCGCCTCGAAGACCTTCTTCGCCGCGTCGACCTGCTTAGCGTCGTCCGTGTGGACGGCGACGAGGATGTTGCCGTCGCGGAGCTTGCCCTCGTAGATCTTGGCCTGGATCTCCGGGATGCCGAGGCCGACGAGCGCGCCGACCGCGCCGCCCGCCGCTGCACCGACCGCCGCGCCACCGAGCGCCGCCATCACCGGGCCGGCCGCGATGAGCATGCCGAGGCCCGGAAGCTCGATCATGCCGATGCCCGCGAGCACGCCGAGCACGCCGCCCGCGACGCCGCCGACGCCGCCGCCGACCACCGCGCCCTCCGGCGCCTTCGTGCCCTCCGCGTGCGCGAAGTCGCGCGTCGCGCCCTTGTCCGGGAAGAGCACCGAGACATCGGCGGCCGCGAAGCCCGCCGACTGGAGCTGACCGACGAGGCGCTCGGCCTCTGCGCGCGTGGCGACGATTCCGAAAACCGACTTGTTCTTCATGATCAAAACCTTCCGAGAGCGAGCGAACTGCTCGCTGCGAGCCCAGGCGCATCGCAACCCACGTGCCTGCAAGCCGCATCGCTTCCGAAACGCTGATTCGAGCGAGGTTGCGCGCTCGCCACGAGGCGATCTCGTCTCGTGTGTAGCGAGCGTGCCCGCGCACGCTCGTACGCGTCAGGTCGGACGGCTCGCGGCGAGCTTGCGGATCATCGTGACGAGCACGTCGCTCGGGCACGGCTTGCCCACGTGGAGATCGAAGCCAGCCTCGAGCGCCATCGATCGCTCGATCGGATAGCAGTATGCGGTGAGCGCGATCGCCGGCGTGGTGATTCCCGTGGCGCGCATGCGGCGGATCAGCGAGTAGCCGTCTTCGCCGGGCATGCGCACGTCGCTGAGCATCACGTCCGGATGCATCTCTTTCAGCGCGTGGAGCGCTTCGATCGCGCTCGCGACCTCGCGAACGTCGGCCCCTGCCTCGGCGAGCACCCAGCGCGCGAAGGCACGTGCATCGTCGTCGTCGTCGACGATCAAGACGCGAACTCCGGAGAGGACGCCCACGGCACGCGTCGTTGCGGCTTGCATGCCCATCCTCTTCTCGGCGTAGCAGCCTCGCGCGGGATCGCGCATGCGCGAAACGCATCGTCACAGCGGAAAGCTCACCAGTGTGTCGCCAGCGCCCGATCGATCCACAGGAGGCGGAGATGGCCTCGCCCTTGCTGCGGTTCGCGCCGTGGGGCCCACGGAACGACGAAGCGAGGCACTCGGCGTCCCCGCGCTCGGGGAGATCGTCGGCGCGAAGTACGTGCTGGAGGCGACGCTCGGACGCGGCGGCATGGGGACCGTGTTCGCCGCGCGCCACACGTTGTCGCAGCGGCGTGTCGCACTGAAGTGGCTCGACCCGGAGCTGCACGCCTCACCGACCGAGCGCGACCGATTCCTGCGCGAGGCAGAGGCGATGGGACGCATCGAGCACCCGAGCGTCGTGACCGTGCTCGACGTCGGAACGAACCAGGCCGGCAGCTTCCTCGTGATGGAGCTCTTGCGCGGAGAGTCGCTCCGCGCACACATCGATCGTATGGGACGTCTACCCGCGCGGCGTGCCGTGGACATGCTGCTGCCGGCGATCGCGGGCGTCGAGTCGGCGCATCGCGTGCGCGTGGTGCATCGCGATCTCAAGCCCGAGAACCTGTTCGTCGTGCGCGGCGACGGGCTGGAGCCGCCGTCGCTGCGGATCCTCGACTTCGGCGTCGCGAAGGTCGACGGGCGAAGCGCACGGCCAGGTGTCGATGGCCCGAGCGCGCCGGATCAGACCGGTCACCAGCTCGGCACGCCGCGCTACATGTCGCCCGAGCAAGTCGCGGGCGGCAAGACCGACGAGCGCACCGACGTGTGGGGGCTCGGCTCGATCTTGTACGAGATGATCTCGGGGCGAGCTCCCTTCGACGTGCAAGGGGGAGAAGGGCCGCTCTTCGTCGCGATCGCGAGCGGCGAGATGCGCGCGCTGCACGAGCTGACGCCGGATGTCCCCGAGCGCGTGTCGGCGGTGGTCAGCCGTGCGCTCGCCCGACGCCCCGAGGCTCGCTACGCGACGGCCGCGGATCTCGGGCGCGCGCTCGCGAGCGCGGTGGGCTCGAGGTTTCGAGAGCCGCGCGTACCTTCGTCGCATCGGCTCCGAGCGGCGATCGTGGAGTCGGATGCGAACGATCCTGCGCGCATCGCTTCCTTGCTCGCGACCCGGCCCGAACGCGCCAAGCCGGTCGGGCCTCGAGACGTCCCCGCGGCGCCGAAACGAACGGGAATCTCGCGCATGGTCTGGCTGGCCACCGCGGTACTCTTGGCCTCGCTCGCCACTGGCGCGGCGATCGCCGCTGCAGATCGCGATGCGAGGGCCCCCGCCGCATCCACACCGAGGAGAGAGCCATGACCGCGAAGGTTCCCAGCAAAGCCCCGAAGAAGAGCTCGAAGAAGGCCGGCGAGCGCCACTCCACGTCAGCCGACGAGAAAGCGCGTCATGCATACGGGCCCGCGGGCCGAGCGGCGAACGATCCCACGAACGAGCCGACGCGGACGGCGACGCGCGACGAGCCCGCGGACGAGGATCATCGTGACGCCGAAGAGGACGAGCGAACGCCGAAGGACGAGAGCCGTCGAGGCGAAGACGTCGAGCGCGGCTCCGAAAGCGATGCGCCGATCGAGAGAGAGGCGGACGAGCGGAGCCACCGCGCAGGCCACGACCCGGCGACGCATTGAAGGCGGTGCGAAAGAGACCGCATCAGGTCGCCGTCATCGCGCGCGCCGGCAAGACGTTCGGCGGCGGACGCCGTGAGCTGCGCAAGCGGTTGGCGGCCGCGGGCTACGACGCTCCGCTCTGGTACGAGATCTCGAAGAGCAGCAAGGCCAAGAAGGCCATCCGTCGCGCGATGAAGGAAGGCGCCGAGCTCGTCTTCCTCTGGGGCGGCGACGGCCTCGTCCAGCACGGGATCGACGCCGTCGTGAGCGGCGAGCACGACGTCCCGATCGCGATCTTGCCCGCGGGCACGGCCAACCTGCTCGCGCACAACCTCGGCATCGACACGGACGTGTCGAGCGCCGTCGCGACGGGCCTCGGTGGCCGGCGCGTCGCGATCGACGTGGGAACGGTGAACGACGAGTGCTTCGCGGTGATGGCGGGCACCGGCACCGACGCGATCACGATGCGCGGCGTGAGCAAGGCCGCCAAGAAGCGTCTGGGTGCGCTCGCTTACTTCCGCACCGGCGTGCGCGCGGTGCACGTACCGCCCGCGCCGCTGACGGTCCACGTCGACGGCAAGGAGTGGTTCCGCGGCGAAGCGAGCTGCGTGCTCGTGGGCAACGTGGGCAAGATCCAGGGCGGCATCGAGCTCTTCTCGCGCGCCTCGCCAGTCGACGGAAAGCTCGACCTCGGCGTCGTCACCGCGGGCACGACCATCGAGTGGGCCCGCCTGATGGCGCGCGTGGCGACGGGCGGCGCGAGCAGGTCGCCGTTCGTACGGACGCGGCGCGGAAAGCACATCGTCATCGAGCGCGAGACCCCCGCTCCGTACGAGCTCGACGGTGGCGATCGCGAAGAGACGACGAAGCTGGAGATCCGCGTGCGTCCGCGAGCCGTGACGATCTGCCTGCCGCGCTGACGTCCTCGCGTCCGGAGCTGCGCAGAACTGCCACGCCGTCCATGGCGCGCTGCGCGTCGCGTCTCAGCCGTGGCGATCGTGTCGCGGGATCGAGGCCGCGGAGCCCGGGATCGCACGCGAGCGCTTGGTACGGCCATCGCAACGCATTCTCGCGAACGCCGCACCTCAGGCGGCACCGGAGGTCCCCATGTTCGTCGTCATGCTCATCTCGTGGCTGCTCTTCGGTCTCATCGTCGGTCTCATCGCGCGCGCGATCTTCCCGGGCACTCAGTCGATGGGCCTGCTCGGCACGGCGGGGCTCGGCATCGCCGGCTCGTTCGTCGGCGGCATCCTCGGCAACCTCTTCTACGGCGGTCCGTTGATGACCGCCCAGCCCTCGGGCTGGATCGGCAGCATCATCGGCGCGCTCATCGTGATCGGCGCGCTCGGCGCGATCGGTCGTCGCGCGTCCGTGTAGTCGTCGAGGGCGAAGGGGCACACGATCGATGACGCGATGGCAGCGAGTCCGCACGTGGGCTTGGACGACGAAGGGCAAGGTGATGCTCTCGATCGTCCTCGTCCTCGCGCTGTTCCGTGTGGCTTTGCCGACGATCGTGAAGACCGTCGTCAACGACCGGCTCGCCCATCTGGACGGATACGCCGGTCGCGTGCTCGACGTGGACATCTCGCTCTGGCGCGGCGCCTACACGCTGCATGATCTCATGATCGAGCGGATCGATCGCTCCGTGCCGACGCCGTTCGTGCAGTGCGAGGAGATCGACATCTCGGTCGAGTGGCTCGCTCTCTTCCGAGGGATGGTCGTGGCGGAGATCATCACCGAGCGACCGATCCTGCACTTCGTCGGTGGCAGCACGCCGCAGACCGGCTCGGGCACCGACTGGCGGCAAGCGGTCGATGACCTCGTCCCGATCACCATCAACCACTTCGCCACGCACCACGGCGAGATCCACTATCACGACTTCTCGTCGCGCCCGACGGTCGACGTGGTCGCCAGATCGCTGGAGGTCGAGGCGACGGGGCTGAGCACGCATCGCGCCGACGGCAACGAGCTGCCCGCACACGTCGACGTGCGCGGACGCGTCCAGCGGAGCGGCGAGCTGCACGCTTCGATCGACATCGATCCGTTGAACCGTCGTCCGACGTTCGACCTCGCGCTCGCCGTGGAATCGCTCGCCGCGCGCGAGCTGAATCGATTCATGCGCGCGTACGCCGACATCGACGCCGAGCAGGGCCAGTTCTACGTGTACAGCCAGATCCGCTCTCGCGAGGGGCACTTCACGGGGTACGTGAAGCCGATGGTCGAGCATCTCTCGCTCTTCCACTTCGGCGAGCCGGGCGACATCGATCACCAGCTCGCCGACGCGTTTCTCCAGGTCGCCGAGGATCTCTTCGAGAACCACGGCACCGATCGATTCGCGACGCGCGTCGACGTCTCGGGCAGCTTCGATCAGCCCGGCGTCTCTCCGTTCCAGGCAGTGATCGGCGTGCTGGAGAACACGTTCATCCGCGCGTTCCAGCACGGTCTCGATCGGCCGCGCGAGGCCTGGGAGATCGATCACTCGCATTCGCCGGTGCACACCTGACATGGCGGGCGTGCTGCGAGAGCCGGCGCGTATCGCGCCGCGCACGGCGACAGAGGCGCCTGCGCCAACGACACCTCGTCGATGGTCGCCCGAGCTCTTCGGCGCGGCCTACGATCGGCTCGATCACGACGACGGCGACGGTCTCGCCGCCGGTCTCGCGTTCGGCGCGCTTCTCTCGCTCGCGCCGCTGCTCCTGATCGTGGTCGGCGTGACGAGCATGATCGTCGGAGAGGGCGCGGCGCGCGATCAGATCGAGCAGCTGGCGGGCGACTCGCTCGGGGAGCGATCGATCGGTCTGATCGGTCAGTGGATCGACGACGCACGCGCGTGGAGCGGCGGTGCGACGGTGATCGGCGTCGTGATGTTCGTGATCGGATCGGCGCGCCTCGTCGGGCTCGTCGATGGCGCGTTCAAGATGGTGTTCGACGTCGAGACGCCCGCGAAGAAGGCGACGGTGCTGCAGCAGGTCCGCCTCTACTTCACGACGCAGCTCAAGACGCTCGGCGTGACGCTCGGCGCGGGCGTCCTCATGGTCGCCTCGCTCGTGCTCCGCGCGATCGGCGAGTCGGTGTTCGGCGGCGAGGGTGGCCCGTTGCTGGACGTGCTCTGGGTCGTCGGACGCGAGGTGATCTCGTTCGCGATGTGGACGGGCGCGCTCGCGCTCGCGTACTGGGCACTGCCGCCGATGCACCTCGACGGAGGTGACATCTTCCACGGCGCGCTCGTCTCGGCGCTGCTCGTCGAGGTCACTCTGATCGTGCTGCGCGTCGGCGCGAGCTTCTTCGACTTCGGCGCCGCGTACGGCACGGCGGGCGCCATCATCGGGACGCTCGTCACGCTCTACATCGTCAGCCAGCTCTTCCTCTTCGGTGCCGAGCTCACGGCGGAGCTCGCGTCGCGTCGATCGAAGGACGTCCGCTCGTCGCGCGATGGATGTCCGCGGCGCGTCGTGCGCTCAGCCGAGAGCGCGTAGGATCGCTCGGGCGGCACGCTCGCCCGTCTCGATCGCGCCCTCGACCGTGCCGGCGTAGTCACGGCTCGTCGCTTCGCCCGCGAAGAAGAGCGTGCGGTCGACGGGCCTCGCGAGGCGCTCTCCCGCGTCTGCCCCGCCCACCAGCGGGAACGCATAGGCGCCGCGCGCGTACGGATCGTGTCGCCAGTCGTGGAGCCACGCGCCGTGCACTCTCGGTGCGCGCACGCCGAGGGAGCGCAGCGTCGAGCGCGCGTCTGCCACGAGCCGAGCACGGCTCTCGTCGTCGATCGGAATGGCGGGCGGGCCTCCGACCCACGCCACGGCGAGCGGCGTCTGCATCGGGACGGGCGACCACCACGCGGGGAAGCGCGGATCGCTCGCGTGGACGAAGCTCGCGTCCGGACGACCGAGCAGCTCTCCGATCGGCGCATCGAGATGCAACGTCAGACGCACGACCTGGCCCATCGCCAAGCCGGCGATCGCGCGACGCGCCGCGGGCATCGGACCTCCGAAGTGGATCGCGCCGGTCGCGCTCGCGGGCGCGCGGAGCACGCCGATCGGGACGGTCACGAGCGTCGTGCGCGCGTGCAACGTCTCGGCGCCCGAGCGATCGTTCACCACGATCTCGACCTCGCCCTCGCGCCACGCGATCGAGCGAACGACGGCGCCGAGACGCACCTCCGCGCCGCGCGCGAGCCCGCGCATCAACGGTCCGTAGCCGGTGACGAGGCGGAGCTGCCGCCGCTGGTCGCCGGTCGGAGCGCTCTTGCCCATCGCGATCGAGGACGCCGTCGCGGGATCGGCCGCCTCGAACCCGCGCACGTAGTCGAGCGCGAGGCGGCGCCGCCGCGGCGAGCGCAACGCCCGCAGCCGATCGAGAACGGATCGGTCCGCGCCCTTGCCGCGCAGGGGCGCCAGCGCTTCCTCGAGCTCGTCGTAGTAGCGGTCCGCGCGCGAGAGCTTCTTCCCCTCCGCCACGTAGTGCGCAGCGGGGACTTCCACCACCGGCAGCTGCATCTCTGCTGCCAGCGCGAGCGTGCGCGGCGCGAGGCCGTGGATGAACTCGGGACCGAGCTCGATCGGGATGTCGAGCGTCGGCGCGTGCACGGAGAGCACGCGACCGCCGATGCGCTCGCGTGCTTCGATCACGAGCACCCGTGCACCAAGGTTTCGCAGAACGCGTGCTGCGGCGAGACCGGATGCCCCAGCGCCGATCACGATGGCGTCCCAACGCTTCGTTCGCATGCGCTCCGGTCAGCAATCGGCGCGCCGTGGATCGCGGATTGCTCCGTGCGTGCCATGGATCTCACCGTCGATCGCCTCCAGCGCGCATCGTCGCGCCAACAGAACGTGATCTCGTTCGCGGGCGGACTGCCGGACGCATCGCTCTTTCCGCGCACGGCGCTGCACGCGGCCTTCGGTCTCGCGATGACGGGCCCCAGCCTGCAGTACGACTGGCCCGAGGGCGACGAGATGCTGCGCGCGTGGATCGCCGACCGGCTCTGCGCGCGCGGCATGATCGTGCGCGCGCACGACGTGATCGTCACGAGCGGTGCTCAGCAGGCGCTCGCGATCGTGACGAGCTTGCTCGTGCGCGCGGGCGACCGCATCGAGGTCGACGCGGCGACGTATCCGGCGGCGCTCGATCTGTTCCGCAACGCGGGCGCCACGCTCGTCACACCCGAGGCGGGATCGGCGCAGCACGCGTTCAGCTACGTGATGCCGGGTGTGTCCAACCCGACGGGCCTGCCGCTGTCCGACGCGCGGATCGATGCGCTCCTAGCGAGCGACGTGCCGATCGTCGCAGACGAGGCCTATGCCGAGCTGCGCTTCGACGGCGTGGCGCCCGTCGCTCTCGCGGCGCTCGAGCCTTCGCGCGTGTGGCACGTCGGCAGCTTCTCGAAGACGCTCTGTCCGGGGCTGCGCATCGGCTATCTCGTGGCGCCGGCGCACGCGCGTGAAGAGGCGCTGCAGGCCAAGCGCGACGCGGATCTACAGGCCGGCACGCTCTCGCAGTCGGTGCTCGCGCACCTGCTCGCGTGCGACGACTTCGACGCGCGCCTCGAGCGCGGGCGCGAAGTCTACCGGCGACGCGCCGAACGGATGATGGAAGCGCTGCACGACGAGCTGCCGAGCTCGTTTCGATTCCGAGCGCCCGAAGGAGGCTTCTCGATCTGGATCGAGTGCGACGAGCGTCGTGACGACGTCGGGCTCTTGCGCGCGGCGATCGAGCACGGCGTCTCGTTCGACCCAGGGCACCTGTTCCGCGCCCACGCCGACCCGCGGCTCGCGATGCGCGTCTGCTACTCGTCAGCGCCGGTCGAGCAGTTCCACGAAGGCGCGCGGCGGCTGCGGCAGGCGATCGAGGATCGGGACGCGCGCGTCGCGGCTTGAGCGAGAGCGAGAGCGCGAACACCCTCGACGACGAAGAGACGGACGCGGGCATGACGGCGTCATCGCGCGAGTCGACCGCGTTGCCTCACGAGGCGAGCGGCAGCGAGCCGAAGTGGAGAAGGGGTGGAGGCGCATCCGGCTCCGCCGGTGCGTCGAGGGGAGCGCTCAGCTCCCCTGAAGCTAATGCTGCGCGATGATGCCTTCCACGATCGCGCGGTCGGCGGCGTCGGGATTGAGCTCGAGGTAGCGGCGATACGCGGCCACGCTGCGCTGCACGTCGCCGCCGCGCATGTACGCGCGGCCGAGCTGCTTCTGCACGTCGGCGTTGCTCGGCATCAGGCGCGCCGCGGTCTCGAACTGGCCGATCGCACCGGGCACGTCGTTCGCGAGAAACAGGCGCCGGCCCTCGTCGAACGCGCGCTGGCCGTCGGATCGCGCATCCGCGCTCGGCGCGCTCGTCGTGGGCGGTGGCGCGACGACGCCGGATCGCGGCGGACGCACGTGCGCGCCGGTCGTCGGTGGCGGCTCCACCGCGACGACGCTCGACGGCGGCGGCTCCGCCACCACGGTCGTCGAAGGCGGCGGCTCCGAGACCGAGGACGAAGGCGGCGGCTCCGCGACGTGCGTCGCGGGCGGCGTCACGTGCGTCACCGGCGTGGGCTCGGTCCCGCGCCAGAACCAGTATCCGAGCGCGCAGAACGCGATCACCGCGAGCGCGATCATCGCGTTGCGCGACGTCGATGATCCCGTGGTCGGGCTCGCCGCCGCGCTCGGCGCGATCAGCGTCTTGGCCGTGGAGTCGCCCTCGCGCTTCGTGCGCGCCGCCGTGAACGTCCCGGTGCCGAGCCGCGCGCTCGCGTCGTCGCCGAGCGTCTTGACCGCGGCCTCGATCGCGTCGGCCATCTCGCCCGCGCTCTGGTAGCGCTCGCCCGGATCCTTGCTCATCGCCTTCATCGCGATGTCTTCGATCGCGCGCGGCACGCCGAGCTGCGGCACGCGCTCGTGAGGCGGCACCGGCGTGTCGGTCAGATGCTTGGTGATGATGCCGAGCGCCGTATCGCCACCGAACGGCACTTTGCCGACGAGCATCTGATAGAGGACGACGCCCGCCGCGTACACGTCGACGCGATGATCGATCTCGTCCCCGCGCGCCTGCTCGGGCGCCATGTACTGCGGCGTGCCGCACACGAAGCCGTCGACGGTGATCGAGCTGCCGCTCGAGTCGAGGATCTTCGCGATCCCGAAGTCGCACACCTTCACGTGCTCGCGCCCGCCGCGATCTTCCCAGACGATGATGTTGTCGGGCTTGAAGTCGCGATGGATGACGCCTGCGCGATGCGCTTCCTCGACCGCACGCAGCGCCGGCACGAGGATCGTCCCGATGCGCTGCGGCGAGAGCGGATGATCGTGATCGAGGATCGTCTGCAGGTCCTCGCCCTCGAGCAGCTCCATCGCGATGTAGAGCAGGCCGTCCGGCGTGCGGCCGAAGTCGATGATGTGCACCGAGTTCGGATGCGCGAGCCGGCTGGCGGCCTTCGCCTCGCGATGGAAGCGCTTGGCGACGCGATCTTCTCCGCCGAGATGCTTGTGCAGCACCTTGATCGCGATCGTGCGATCGAGCGCCAGATGCTTGGCGCGATAGATGCGACCCATCGCGCCCTCGCCGAGCTGCTCGAGGATCTCGAACTTCTCGGCGATGAGGGTCCCGATCAGCGGATCCGGGCCCTCCGGCGGAGGAGGCTCGCTGAGATCGTCGCGCCGCACGGGCCGCGGCTCGCTCGCGGCGGGCGCATCGTCCGCAGTCTTGGGCACAGCCTCGGCCATCGGGGCTCAGGAGTGTAGGAGAGGAAGGAGGCGCGGGAAAGGAAGCGCTCGTGGGAGCGTGCGCGGACGCCCCCCGGCGAATGTGGGTGCGGCGCGCCCACCATGTCTTGACCCCGCGCGCGGGGGACGAGTATCGTCGCGCCGCGCGGAGGCTAGCTGACCTCCCGGGAAATCCAGCTCGACGCTGCCTTTTCGCAGCGCGATGCTCTCGCGAAACGATAGGAGCCACCGGTGATCGTCTGCCCCCAATGCGGTAAGGAGAACCAGGATCGTTACAGGTTCTGCCTCGGCTGTGGCGCCGAGCTCCCGCGCGACGGGGCGCATGCCCCGAAGAGCTTCACCGCTCCGACGCCGCCCGCGGGTGTGCAGTCGGTGCAAGGTGGCGGCGCGTTCGCTCCGACGCCGGCGCAAGGCGCAGCTCCGCTCGGTGCGGGATTCGGCGGTGCGCCCGCGGCGCGTCCGGCTCCGCAAGGGGGCTTCGGCGCGCCCCCGCAAGGCGGTTTCGGTGGGCCTGCCCAAGGTGGTTTCGGTGCGCCCCCGCCCCAGGCGGCTCCTGCGCCGGCGCCCGTCGCCGCAGCTCCGGCTGCCGCGGGCGGCGATCTGGTCAAGTGCAGCAACTGCGGCAACAACAACAACCGCACCTTCAAGTTCTGCGGGACCTGCGGCGCGCCGCTGAATGCGGCTCCTGCGGCCGCTCCGGCACCTGCGCCGGTGGCCGCGGCACCGATGCCTTCGTCGGGCGGCGCGCAGCGCGGCACCCTCGTGCTCATCCGCGCGGACGGCTCCGAGGGCGACTCGTTCCCGCTCACCGAGCGCACGGTCGTCGGTCGTGAGGCCGGCGGTCTGTTCGCGAGCGACTCGTATCTCTCGCCGCGCCACGCGACGTTCCAGTTCACCGGCCAGAACCTCACGGTGATGGACGAGGGCAGCCTCAACGGCGTCTACATGCGCATCGCCGCGGACACGCCGACCGAAGTGAAGGACAAGGCGATCTTCCGCATCGGGCAGGAGATCATCCGCTTCGAGCGCCTCACGGCCGCGCCGCCCAAGGATGGCGTGGAGCTGATGGGCAGCCCGGCGCCGAACTACATCGGCCGCATCTGTCTCATCATCGGCCGCGAGACGAACGGCAACTGCTACGCGATCCCGCAGGGCGGGCTGCACCTCGGCCGCGAGCGCGGCGACATCCTGTTCCCCGACGACGGCTACGTCTCGGGCCTGCACTGCCGCCTCCACGAAGAGGGCGGCCGCCTGATGATCACGGACGTCGGCAGCTCGAACGGCACGTTCACGCGAATCGCGGGCCTCACGGCCGTGCCGCCCGGATCGATGCTGCTGCTGGGTCAGCAGCTCTTCCGCGTCGAGTTCTGATCTCGCGCGTGCGACGGGCGTGCGTCGTGAGCTACTCGCTCGCGATGCGCGCGATGGTCGTCGCGTAGTCGCGGTGGCCGCCGCGCGTGCTCGGGATCTCGGGCACGCCGCTCAGGATCGTCGCGAGCATCAGGCGATCGAAGCCGTTCATCTTCTCGATGCGCACGCCGAGCGCAGGGCCTTCGTCGCCCTCGCGTCGGCCCGCGAGCACGCGCTCGATGCGGCCGCTCGCGGTCATCCACAGGCGGCTGCCGGGGATCTCGAACGCGAGCTCGAGCTTCTCGCCCACGCGCGCGCGATCGACCGCGGCGATCTTCATGCCGGCGTAAGAGACGTCGAGGGTGCGGTCTCCGACGATCCGACCGTCCACCAGCGAGCTGGCGACGCAGACGGCACGGAACGCGTGGCGGCGATGCTGGCGGCGCAGGGCGGTGGTCATGAAACGAATCGTCGCGGACGCCCGGCCGCCGATCCAACTAATCGGCGCGACCGAGCCGTTGGCCGGTGCGCGCGAGCCACGTGCGTCCCGCCTCGGTGAGCACGAACCGCGCGCTCGATGCACGTGTGACGATCGAGACGAGACCACGCTCGAGCATCGCCTCCAACGCGGGCTCGAGACGGTCGCTCGGAAGCGCCGTATCGCGGACCAGCTCCTCCCAGACACGCCCTGGTGACGCGCCGAGCGCTCGCATCAGCGCGAGCTGCTCCGCGGTCGCCCCCGCGCGCTCGATCGCGGCGCGAAGCTCCGCGCGGGTCTGCTCGAGCGACTGCAACCGAAGCTCGAGATCGGACGGAGTGCCGAGCGCCGCTGCGGCACGTGGCTGCACTTTGCGCATCGTCATGGCCCCTTCTTCTTGTGTGCCGGTGCGCGCTTGGCGCTCGCCGTCGTCTCCTCGAACACGCGACGGAACAGATCGAACGCGAGCGTCGCGTGCGCAGCCATCCGCGCGGGCGTCAGCGTGCGTCCGCCGCGCGTCGCCGTCCGATCGAGCACGAGGTCCGCCGCCTCCCACAGCTCGGCGAGGACTTCCAGCGCGACGTCGCGTCGCACGCAGCCCAGCTCCTGCCCCGCGCGCAGCATCGGCAGATAGAGCTCGCGCGCGCGTGCGCGGAGCGAGTCGAGGTGCGGATCCGTCACCTGCGCGCGCTCGAGCTTGGAGAAGAACGCGATGAGGTGCGGACGCGCCTGGACCGCCTGCACCATGCGCTGCATGTGCGCTTCCAGCGTCGGCCAGTAGCGCTGCTTGCTCCGCGGCGGCGTGGGATACGGCACGTCCGCGTAGAGACCCTCGATCGCGACGCGCAGCGTCTCGAGGAAGAGGTCACGCTTGTCCTCGAAGTAGTAGTAGTAGCTGCTCTTGCCGAGCCCGGCCTCGGCGATGATCCGGTTGAGCGACGCGCGCTCGAATCCCTCCGCGCCGAAGTGCCGGATCGCGACCTCGGTCAGCCGATTCCGGCTGGCGGGATCGAGGCGGGCGAGGCGAGGCGAAGGCACGGGCCGGAGTCTGTGTACCGGCGGTACAGACTGCAAGTCCAAATCGATCGCGCGAGGGGATCCGCCTGCAGGTTACGCGGGCGGCGAAATCACTCTCCTACTTCCGCGAAGGCCCGACCGCGAGCAGCGCGAGCGGCGCCATCAGCATCGAGAGGAGCACGCCGATGCTCGTGACGAGCCCGAGCGCGCGCAGCGCCGGGTGCTCGCTCAGCGCGAGCAAGCCGAACGAGAGCACCGTCGTCGCGCAAGCCGTCGCGAGGCCGACCAGCGTGAGGCCGGGCGCGTCCTCTTCGTCGCGCACTTCCAGCAAGAACACCGCGTAGTCCTCGGCCATCGAGAGCACGAGCATGCAGGCGATCAGATGCATCAAGCTCAGCGGCTCTCCCGAGAGCGTGACGAGCGCGAGGCTCGTCGACGAGGCGAGGATGGCGGGGCCGACGGCCGCCAGCGCGAGCGAGAGCTTGCGATAGCGCAGGAAACAGAGGCCGAACACGACGACCAATCCCGCGAGCACGAGCTCGATCGTGTGCTCGCGGAAGACGCGATAGGCCGAGAGGAGAAAGCGCGCCTGATCGAAGTAACGAACGTTCTCGACCGCCAACAGGCGCCGCTCGAGCGCGTCACCGTCCCGCACGCCTTCGACGAAGCTCAGATACGCGACGCGCGCGCCCGCGTGGATGCGATACGGACGCACGACGTCCGCGGCAGGCGTCGCTTCGATCTCCGCGTACGTGAGCGGCGTGGGAGCCGGCGCGGCGATCGACGCGGCGAACGGCTGGAACATCTCGCGGACGAAGCCAGCCTGCTCGAGCGCGTCGAGCATCGCGTCGGCGAGCGCCGGCCGCGCACGGACGGCCGCGTCCACGTCGTGCTGCGTACGCGCCGCAGGGAGGAACGGATGCGCGGAGCGGAAGCGCGCGAGCTCCCCGGCGGCCGTCGCTTCGGTGAGCGCGGCGTACGCGCGATCGTTCGCGGCCAGCGCGCCGTCGTCGTCGTCGCCGTACGCGATCACGAGCCGCCCCGCCTCGCCCTGCGCCACCCGCGATCGCACCGCGCGATCTTCGGCGAGCAACGTCGGGTCGGTCGGGTTGAGCGCGCGCAGATCGTCGAGGAACGTCGCGCGGCTGAGCCCCACGACCGAGATCGTGATCGCGATGGCAGGCAGCACGATCGCGAGCGAGCGGCGGTTCCGCACGTTGCGCCAGAGCGCTTCGCTCTTGTCGGCGAGCCAGCGATGGATGCGCGTGGGCTTCACGTTCTCCGGCACGAACGGCGGCACGAGCCAGCGCGTGGCGAAGAGCGAGCCCACGACACCGAGTCCGGCGAAGAGCGCGAGCTCGCGCATGCCGGGGAACGACGTCCACGCGAGACCGAAGAGCCCGGCGATGGTCGTCGTCGCGCCGAGCGCGATGCCGGGCCAGAGCTTCTTCATCGTCTCTTCGGCCGTGCCCTCGGGATGCAGCACGTGGTGGTTCACGTAGTGCGCGACGAAGTCGATCCCGACGCCGAGCATCGAGCTGCCGAACGCGAGAGTGATGCCGTGCACGCTGCCGAAGACGAGCCGACAGACGCCCGTCGCGAGCACTGTGCCGACGGCGAGCGGGATGGCGCCGAGCAGCAGATAGCGCGGCCCGCGGAAGAGCACGACGAAGAGCAGCACGATGCCGATCATCGAGAGCGTCGAGATGCGCTGCGTGTCGGCGCGCAACACGCGCTCGGTGCGAACGGCGAAGCGCTGCACGCCCGCCTGCTCGAGCCGGAACGTCGGATGCGAGGCGTGCACGTGCGCGAACGCGGCATCGATCGCTTGCAGCACGGGCTCCTGCGCGTCGGCCGAGAACACGCTGCCGCGGGTCGATAGGATCACGACGCCCCAGCGCCCGGCGGGGTCGGCGTCTTCGCTCGTGACGAAGTGGTCGTCGACGACCTCGGGCCCGCCTGCGTTCGCGTCCTGAGCGCGCTGCAGCAATGCGGGAAAGGCGAGCAGCGGGTCCTGCGGCGCGATGCGTCGCACGAGGATCGACATCGGCCCGCTCAGCGCGTGTCGCAGGTCGGCCGCTCGGATCGCGAGCGACGCGTCGTCGAGCGCCGCCGGAACGTCCTCGGCGCGCTGGGCGAAGAACGCGTAGCGACGCGCGAAGTAGAGCTCGTACATCGCCTGCTCGATGCCTTCGGGCGGGCCGCTGCGCGCCCAAGCGACGCCCGGCACCCGATCGAGCTCGGCCTCCATCTCGCCCGCGGCCGCCGCTACTTCCGAAGCCCCGCCTGGGCCGACGTTCAGCACGATCGTGCGCGAGAGCTCCGAGTCGGTCACTTCGCGCGCCACTTCCGCGAGCTCGCGCTCTTCCGTGTTCGGCACGAAGTCGGCGATCTCGTTGCGGACGTGCAGGCCGTCGAACGTGAAGTAACCGAGCACGCCCGTGAGGACGAGCACTGCGATCGCACCGTTGCGGCTCATACCGACAGGCCTTCGGGCGACTTCATGGAGTGGGGTCGCTCGGGAGCGCGTGGCGCGTGAGCTGGTCGAGCGTGAGGCGATAGCCGAACCAGCCGTTGTCGACGACGACGCGCGTCGGTGCGGGCTGATCGACGCGCGGATCGAGCCCGCCCTCGAACGTGATCGTGAGAAGACCCGCCGGCACGCCGTCGAGACGACGGAACGAGCGCGACTGGATCCGAGCATCGGCCCAGACCTCCGTCACCTCTTCTTCGTCGATGACGCCGGTGTGCTCTCCGTCGGCGAGCGGCGCGCCCGGCAACGCCACCAGCCACGTGCGATGCACGTCGAAGAGCATGTACTCGGGCGGGAACGGGAGCTCGCGCGGCAGGTGCGACTCGAAAGTGACTTCGGTCCCGTGCTGCGAGAGCACGAACGCGCGCCCGCCCGTCGGCCCGAGCGCGACCATCACGAGCGAGTCGCCGTGCTTCTCGATCACGGCGCGGAAGGTCTGCTGCTCTTCGCCGAAGCCCGCGGTGACCTGCTGATCGATCGCGAAGTCGGACGCGTAGTCGCTCGGGGCGTGCAGCACGCCAGGCGGCCGTGGTGACGGCGTCGTGCGCGCGGGTGCGCCGCAGCCCCACAGCGCGACGGAGACGAGCACGAGGACGGAGACGAAGCGCTTCACTCGGCGGTGGTCGAGGTGATGTTGGCGCTCAGCGTGAACATGCCGGCGCGTCCGAGGAAGTCGTCGGCGAGCTGGACCGTGCCGGCCGTCGTGTCGATGCTGAACGCGCCATCGTGATCCGTCATCGTCGTGTTGGTGTCCTGGCCCACCACGCGCGGCGGCGACGTCGAGAATTGACACGGGAAGAAGCCCTGTTGCTCGTCGCCGTAGAGCACCTGTCCGCCACACGTCATCACGACGTGGCACTGCTGCGTTCCGTCTTGCTGCGACTGCACGGTGATCGGCAGATCGCAGACCGTGCCCGGCCCGATGCCGGCGCCGAGACCGAGATAGCTCGTCACGGTCGCGCTGACGTGCACGCGCGTCGCGGCGAGCCCGAAGCCGCCGTTCTGGGAGAGAAACCACGCGACACCCGAGAAGCCGGCGCCACACAAACAACAGAGCCCGAGCAGTGCGCATCCGATGGCGACGTAGATCGGCCACTGATCGTTCCCGCCGCCGCTCGCCGGAGGGAGCGGTGCGGGCGGCGGTGTCGTGCCGGGCAGTGGCTGCGTCGGGTTCATCGCCCGCCGGTTGTACCCGAATGCCATCCGCGCACAATGGCGCCCGTGACGACTCCGCTGCTTCCTTTCGAGGCGCTCTCGGGCGCCGACGTATACGACCTGCTCGCGCTGCGACAGCGTGTCTTCGTGGTCGAGCAGGCCTGCGCGTATCTCGACGCCGACGGGCTCGACCACAGCGCGCGCCATCTGCTGATCCGCGACGGCCGCGCGCTCGTCGCGTACGCGCGCGTGCTGCCGCCAGGCGCGCGATTCTCGACGATCGCGATCGGTCGCGTGGTGGTAGCGCCCGAGCGTCGCGCCGAGGCGCTCGGGCGTCGCGTGATGCGCGAGGCGATCGCTGCGATCGAAGCGAGCGATGGCCTCGTGCCGATCTCGCTCGCAGCGCAGGCGCACCTCGAGCGCTTCTACGGCTCGCTCGGTTTCGTCACGATCTCGCCGCGCTACGACGAGGACGGCATCCCGCATCTCGACATGCGCCGCCCCTGATCTCTGCCGGAGTGGTCCGCGAGAGCGGACCCGACGCAATTGCGTCGGCTCGCCTAGGCGAGCACTCCTGCAGAGATCAGCCGGTCTGCGTCGCGCGCAACTTCAGGTGGTGCTCCAGCACGCGCACACTCCGGAGGAGCTCCAGATCGTGGGGCCAACGCACGCGCGCGTCGCCGAGGCGCATCAACAGATCGAGGTACCGGCCCTCGGCGAGCAAGCACGCGATCTCCTCGCGCGGTACGAGCTCTTCCCAGCGGCGCCGCGTGTCGGGCTCACCGATGCGGACCGACACGAAGGAAATGCGAGGTGAGCGGGTCTCCATGATGCGCCTCTCCTCACCTCAACGGACGAGAGCGGCTCGGACTGTAGCCGCCGACGGAACGTTGGCGGTGGTAGCCTTGCCGCGCATGCGAATCCTCTACGGGGTGGTGGGCGAAGGGATGGGGCACGCGATGCGGTCGCGCGTGATCCTCGAGCATCTCGTCGCGCAAGGGCACGAGATCGAAGTGATCGCGTCGCAGCGCGCGGTCGACTTCCTCAAGAAGCGCTTCGAGGGGAAGGGCGCCGACATCCATCGCGTCCACGGGCTGCACATCGTCTACGAAGACAATCGGATGCGCCTCGGGAACACCGTGTGGGCGAACATCCTGGGCGGAACGGCGGCGATCCCCGCGCAGATCGCGAGCTACTTCGAGGTGGTGAAGGACTTCGCGCCCGAGGTCGTCATCAGCGACTTCGAGAGCTGGACGTACTACTTCGCCAAGACGCACTCGCTGCCGATCTTGAGCATCGACAACCAGCAGATCATCAATCGCTGCCGCATCGACGACGAGGCGATCGAAGGGCATCGCGCGCAGTTCGAGGTCACCAAGGCGTTCGTGAAGAGCAAGCTGCCCTTCTGCGATCACTACCTGATCACGACGTTCTTCTTTCCGCCGGTGCGCAAGGAGAAGACGTCGCTCTTCCCGCCGATCCTGCGGCCCGAGATCTTGTCGGCGAAGCGGAGCGTCGGCGATCACCTGCTCGTCTATCAGACTGCGGAGGGCGGCGAGACGCTCGAGCGCACGCTGCACGACACCGGCTTGCCGTGTCGCGTCTACGGCATGCGGCGCGGCATCCAGGAGGAGCAGGTCGAGGGCAACCTGCGGTTTCGTCCCTTCAGCGAGACGGGTTTCATCGACGACCTCGCGAGCGCGCGCGGCGTCATCGCGGGTGGCGGTTTCACGCTCATGGGCGAGGCCGTGTATCTGCACAAGCCGATGCTGAGCGTGCCGGTCGGCGGCCAGTACGAGCAGATCCTGAACGGCCGCTATCTGCAGAAGCTCGGCTACGGGCACATGGCGGACACGCTCGACGATCCGAGGACGGTGTTCGACTTCGTCGCGGCGCTCGACACGTGCGCGAAGGCGCTCGAGAGCTACGCGCAGGACGGCAACAAGGCGATCCTCGCCGCGGTCGACCAGCACCTCGATCGCGCGGCGGCCGGCGTCTACACGTGAGCGGCGAGCAGGTCTTCGACGCGATCGTGCGTGCGCTCGCGAAGGGCGACGTCGAGCCGCCCGATCCGTCGCGTCGCGCGTTCGGCTCGAACGCGCTGCGCGTGAAGGGAAAGATCTTCGCGATGATGGTGCGAGGGCTCTTCGTCGTGAAGCTGCCCAAGGCGCGCGTGGATGCGCTCGTGAGCGCGGAGCTCGGTCGTCCCTTCGAGCCGGCCGAGGGTCGCGTGATGAGGGAGTGGATCGCGATCGACGGCCACGAGAAGAAGTGGCCCGCGCTCGCGGAAGAAGCTCTGGCGTTCGCGCGCGCTACGAAGCCGAAGCCGAAGCCGAAGAAGCGGGCCGCGTCACGATCGTGATGCCCGCGATCACGAGCAGCGCCGCGATCAGCAGGCGCGCGCTCGGCTCTTCTTCGAGATAGCGCCACGCGAGCAGCGCCGCGATCGTGGGCTGGATGAAGATCCAGATCGCCACCGTCGACGACGACGCGAAGCGCAGCGCCCACGCGTTCGCGAGATACGTGAAGATCGTCGGGATCGCGACGGCGTAGGCGACCCACATCCACGTGGTGCTCGGCACGGCCGATGCGGCGGCCAGCAGTTGTGGGACGCCGAGCGGCAGCGAGTAGAGCGCGCCGCAGAAGAAGCCCCACGTCACGACGGGCAGACCGCCGTACCTCGCGGTGTAGTCGCGCACGAGCACCAGATAGAACGAGTACGCGATCGCGTTCGCCATCACGAGCAGGTCCCCGACGAGATGGACGCCGCCGAGATCGATCGCGTCGAAGCCGACGAGGTAGACGATGCCCGCGAACGCGATCGCGATGCCGCCGAACGCGCGCGCGCTGACCACAGCGCGCCCGAGAATCCTCGATGCGATCGCCGTGAAGACCGGGATGGTCGCGACGAGCACCGTCGCGTTCGTCGCCGTCGTCCGCGCGAGCCCGCTGAGAAAGAGCGCCTGGTTTCCCCAGATCCCGAGCGCCGCACATCCGGCGATGCCGAGCCGATCGCGCGTCGTCATCGCGCTCGGCAGGAACGTGCGCGGCGACACGAGCGCGAATGCGAGGCCCGCGCCCACGAGCCGCAGCATCGCGAACGCCATCGGTGGCACGTCGCGCAAGACCACGCGGCCGACGACGGAGAGCGTCGCGAACGCAACCTGCACCGCGATCAGCACCGCATGCAGACGCGGCGCGCTCGGCTGGCTCATGGCACTGCGTCGCGATCGAAGCGCAGCAACGCGCGCGGCGCGCCCGAGCCCGGCCAACGGTAGTCACGTCGAGACGCGGAGCCCGGGGGCGCTTCGGCCGGTGTCGTCAGCACGAGCACGCTCGGCGCGAGGCGGAGACCGGCGAGCCGCCAATCGTTCGGCGCGAACGTCGCGCGTGCGCATGCCACGTCCGCGTTCACCTCGGTCGTCGGATCCTCGAGCTCGATGCGTCCGGCGATCGCCGTGACACGCGACGCGAGACCGAGCGTGCCGATCGCCGTGCGCAGGAACGCGACGCGCTTCTGCAGCGGCTCGATCATCGTGACGCGCACGTCGGGCCGCACGATCGCGAGCGGGATCGCGGGCCCGCCCGCGCCCGAGCCGACATCGAGCAAGTGTGCGCCCTTCGCGATGAAGGCCTCGTCGGCCATCACGAGCGCGTCGGCGATCATGACGTCGGCCAGTGCCGCCGGCGTGCGCGCGGCCGTCAGATCGATCTTGCGGTTCCACGTGTCGACGAGCGTCAGGAACGAGATGAGGGCGGGGATCGATGCGCTCGCGTCGGGAAGCAGCGTGGAGACGACGCGCGTGATCGAGGGCTCGAGCTTCACGCGAGCGCTCGGATCAGCACGTCGGCCACGCGCGCTCGGAACGCGCTCTGCACGGCGAGGTCCTGGCGCACCTCGATCTCGACTGCGCGGAGATTCTTCGCCGCCGCGTGCGTCGCCGCCGAGTAGATGAGGCCTTCTTTCCCCGAGTACGGCTCGTTCGGTGCGACACGGAATCCCGCGTCCTCGAAGGCATCGACCAGCATCGCGCCGAGCGCGTCCTCGCGATCGAAGAGCACGCCGACCTCGAGCGTGCGCTGCTTTCCTTCGTAGAGGTTCGTGAACGAGTGCACCGAGAGCAGCGTGTGCGCGCGCGTGCGCTCTACCTCGCGCGCGATCGCCGTGTGGAACGGCCGGTAGTATTTCGAGAGCCGCGCCTCGCGATCCTCGGCAGCGATCGCGACGTTCATCGTGACCGGCAAGCCCTCCGCGACGTCGCGGAACAGCGAGGTCTCGTGCTCGGCCCGATTCGGATCGACGAGCAAGCGGGAGAATCGGGCGAGCAAGCCCACGGCCCGCATCCGCGTCGCGAGCTCGCGCGTGAGATCGGCCGCGCCCAGATCGAAGGCCCAGTGCGTTCCCACCAAACGCAGATCCGCATCGCTCCACCGCCACGGCGCCGGCATCCGTTCGGATGCGTGCTCGCACGTGAGGATCACCGGCGCCGCATCGCCCGCGCGCACGATCTCGAAAGCTTCGTCGATCTCGGGGGTCGTCACGGCGGCCGAAGCTAGCTCACGGGCGCGCGCGCGCACTTCGATCCGTCCCGAGCGATCGCGCGGCGTCGGCGCGGATCGCCTGGGCCAGCGCGCGGACCTCCGGGCGCTGTCGCGCCTCTCGATGCCACGCGAGCCAGAGCGGCATCGGCGGAAGCTCGAGGCGCGGCAGGACGCGCACGAGATCGTCCGCGACGAGCGCGGGAAGCAACGCGATGCCGAGACCGCGGCGCGCGGCCGCGAGCTGTCCCGGGAACGTCGTGCGGATCGAGCCGTGCACGGCGGCCGCGGCACGCAACGCGCGATGCTGGGCGGACTGGTCGGCCGGCGGAAGCGCACCGACGAAGCGGTGCCGCTCGAGCTCGCCCGCGCGACGCGGAGCCCCTGCGCGGTCGAGATAGGCCTGGCTCGCGAAGAGCCCGAACGCGAGCTCGCCGAGCTTCTCGTAGACGAGCGAGCCTTCGCGCGCATGCAGCACGCGCAGCCCGAGGTCCGCCTCGAAGCGTGGGAGGTCGGCGAGTCGCTCCTCGAGGACGAGATCGACGGCGATGTCCGGATGCGCTCGCTGCAGAACGTCCACGACGCGCACGAGCCAGTCGCCGAAGCCATCGCCGGCGCTCAGCCGCACCGTGCCGCGGATCGCGCCGCCCTGCGCCTCGCGCAGGACGCGATCGAGCTGCTGATCGAACGTGCGCGTCGCGGCGACCAGCGACTCGGCGCTCGCGGTGAGCCGTACGCCGGAAGGCCCGCGGAGCAGGAGCTTGTGGCCCGTCGCGGTCTCGAGCTGCGTCATGCGGCGGCTGAGCGTGGAGGCTTCGACCCCGAGCTTCCGCGCGGCCGCGAGCAGGCTCGGCTCGGACGCGATCGCGAGCAGGAGCTGCAGATCGGACCACGATGGTTGTGCATCCATGCAACGCCATTGTGTATCGATGCGTCTTCTGCGCAATCCATGCCGGCGTCATGTTCTCCTCATGAACAGCGAACGAATCGAAGTGAGTCAGCCAGGCGGTCCCGAGGTTCTCCGGCTCGTGCCCTTTCGCGTGCCCGACCCCGGCCCCAACGAGGTGATCGTCGCGGTCGAGCGCGCCGGCGTCTCGTTCGGCGACGTGATGCTGCGTCGCCACGTCTTCCGTGACGTTCCTTCTCCCGCGGTGCCCGGGTACGACGTCGTCGGCAGCATCGATCGAGTGGGCGAGGCGGTCACGCACGTGTCCGTCGGCGATCGCGTCGCGGCGTTCGTCGAGTACGGCGGCTACACGCGGCACGCGCTCGTCCGCGCCGTCGACGTCGTGCGCATGCCCGACGGTGTCGATCCGTCGCTCGCGAGCGCCGTCATCCTCAACTACGCGACGGCCGAGCAGCTGATCGAGGCCGCCGACGTCGCGCCTGGCGACTGGCTCCTCGTGCACGGCGCGCGTGGTGGTGTCGGCTCGGCCGTCCGAGACGTCGCGAGGCTCGCAGGGCTGCGCGTGCTCGGAGGTGTCCGCCGCGATGGGCTCGCGCCCTCCAGCGACGGCGTTCCGCTCTTCGACGGCGACGATCCGCACCTGCGCGAGCGCGTCCTCGCGCACACGGGTGGCGTGTGGCTCGGCGCGGTGATCGAGCCGCGTGCCGGGCGCTGGCTCTGGCAGTCGCGCAGTCTCTTGCGGCGCGGCGGGACGCTCGTCGTATCCGGGCTCTCGTCGGTCGCCGGACGCTCGATCCGCGATCGACTCGCCACGCTGGGGACGCTGGCGTCGCTCGGCCTCATGCGTCTGGATCCCACGATGCGTTTGCGCGTTTCGGCGATCGATCAGGTGTATCGACGCACGCCGGCGCGCGTGCACGACACGGTCGAGCGC
>CAYSCF010000007.1:26556-61910 GCA_964429305.1 uncultured Sandaracinaceae bacterium
GCATGGCGATCCGAGATGCCGACCGACCCACGGCGCATGCCCTTCTCGATGCCGGCGCGCTCGATGAGCCAACCGGCGGCGAGCTTGATGCGCCCGTCCTGCTGCGGAAACGTCGGGACCTCGCTCGCGCTCTTCACCGTGCCGCGGGCGAGGGCGCGCGCGATCACGTCGTCGCGAGCGGCTGCGCCCACGATCGGATTGGTGAAGAACGAGCCAGCGCTCTGCGTGTTGGGATCGTTCGGGTCGACGACCATCGCCTTGGCGCGCCGCAGGCGGATCACCGTGTCGCGTACGTCGCCGAGCGTGGCGCCCGCGGGAACGCTCTTGGCGAGCTCCGCGTACGCGAGGGTCGGCGCGCCGCCTGCGGTGAACGAGAACGTCACGTCCGTCACGACGAACGCGTCGGGATCGCGCTTGAAGCGGCTGTCGCGGTACGCGAACGCGCAGTCGGCAGCGGGGATCGTCACGAACGTCTCGCGTGCGCGATCGAAAGCACGCACCTCCACGATGGTGCTCGAGACCTCTTGTCCGTACGCGCCGACGTTCTGGATCGGCGTGGCGCCGACGAGGCCGGGGATGCCGCTCAGGCACTCGATGCCGGCGAGACCGCGCGCGACCGTTTCGGCCACGAGCTCGTCCCACGGCTCGCCGGCCCGCACCGTCCAGCGCGTGCCGTCGCGGATCATCCCGCGTGTCGCGATCGCGATCACGAGACCGTCGAATCCCTCGTCGGGAACGACGAGGTTCGATCCGCCGCCCAGGATGCCCACGCGCACGTTCTCGCGGCGCGCCCACGCGAGCGCATGGACGAGATCGTCGTCGGTCACGACCTCGGCGAAGCGCTTCGCCGCGCCGCCCAGCTTCAGTGTCGTGCGCGGGGCGAGCGCGACGTTCTCTCGGATCTCCACGCGGCGATCATGTCACGCGCTCGCCGTCGCGCCCGCCTTCGGCTTCTCGCTCGTCATCGCGTCGAGCGCGCGCTCGAGCTCGGCCAGCGGCGCCTTCTCGCGGAACTTGCCGTCCTTGGACGTGCGCTTCTCGTAGTACTGCGCCGTCTGTCCTTCGACCTCGCGGCTCGCCGCGGCCCAGAGGATCGTGTCCGCGCCCTCGGCGGGCGAGACGGCCATGAAGCTCGCGAAGAAGCCGATCATGCCGGCCATGAAGCCCTTCGCGTTCTGGTTGAAGTCGCTCTTGACGAAGCCCGGCGCGGCCGCGTTCACGGTGATGCGATCCTTCTCGAGCTGCGCAGCGTGGATCCAACTCGCCATCCGCAGCGCCTGCTTCGATTGCGCGTAGATCTTGAAGCCGTCGAACGGGCGCTTCTTCCACTCGAGATCCGTGACGTCGTAGTTGGTCGCGAGCTCGCTCACGACGTTCACCACGCGCGCGCCCTTCGCCGCACGAAGGCGATCGGCGAGCAGCTTGGTGAGCAGGTACGGGCCGAGGACGTTCGTCGCGAGCGTCAGCTCGTGCCCTTCCGGCGTGTCGCGGCGATCCGTGTACCAGGCGCCCGCGTTGTTCACGAGGATGTGAAGCGCTTCGTGCTTTTTGCCGAATTCGGTCGCGAAGGCGCGCACCGACGCCAGGCTCGAGACATCGAGCTTCATCACGCTGACCGCATCGGGCGTCTTCGCATCCGCGCGGAGCTCCTTCACGACGGTCTCGCCCTTGGTCGTGTCGCGCGCGCCGATGACGACCGTCGCGCCCAGCCTCGCGAGGCCTCTCGCGATCTCTTTGCCGATGCCGCCCGTCGCGCCGGTCACGATCGCGACCTTGCCCGTGAGATCCTCCGAAATCGCCTTCGCCATGTTCCTGCCTCCGAGGACCATCATGCGCGCGCGCATTGCTGAGACAATCGATGTAATCCGGGATACTCTGATGAGAGAAATCGAACAATGCCGCGCGCCGGACTCGTCGAGCTGAACGCCGTCGCGGCCGTCGCCGCGCACAAGAGCTTTCGTGGCGCGAGCGCCGAGCTCGGCATGTCGCCCTCGGCGTTGAGCCACGCGATCGCGACGCTCGAGAAGCGCATGGGCGTGCGGCTCTTCCATCGCACCACGCGCAGCGTCGCGCTCTCGGAGGCGGGCGAGCAGTTTCTGGCGCGCGTGCGGCCGGCGTTGCGCGAGATCTCGGACGCGATGGAGGCCGTGAACGAGTTCCGCGACTCGCCACGCGGCACGTTGCGCATCAACGCGCCCGAGGGCGCGGCGCGGCTCGTGCTCCTGCCGAAGGTCCTCGCGCTCGTCGCACGCCATCCCGAGATCCACGTCGAGGTCGCGACGAACGATCGCTTCGTCGACATCGTCGCCGAGGGGTTCGATGCCGGCGTGCGCTTCCGCGACTCGGTGCCCGAGGACATGGTCGCGGTGCCCTGCACGCCCGACGTGCGCTTCGCCGTGGTCGGTGCGCCGCGCTACTTCAAGACGCATCCGATCCCGAAGGTCCCGGCCGACCTGCTCGCCCACGCCTGCATCCGTCGCCGATGGCCGGGCGGCGCCATCTTTCGCTGGCAGCTCGGCAAGCGTGGACAAGAGACCGCGATCGACGTGCGCGGTCCGCTCACGCTCGATCGCGATCCGTTGATGATCGATGCGGCGCTCGAGGGCGTGGGGCTCGCGTACGTGAGCGAGTGGGAGGTCGTGGCGGAGCTCGCGTCGAGGAAGCTCGTGCGCGTGCTCGAGGACTGGACGCCGAAGTATCCGGGCTTCTGTCTCTACTATCCCGGGCACCGCCACGTGCCGGCGGCGCTCCGCGCGTTCGCGCAGCTCCTCCAAGAGGGCATGTCGGTCAAGAAGGCGGCGGGGGCGGCACCGTCGCGCGGCTCGGCAGGTGCTCGGCGAGCGAGCGATCGAACGTGATCCCGCGACGCGCGAGCTCGCTCACGTAGATCGAGTCCGGTCGGAGCATGCGTGCGGTCGCCATCGCGAGCGCGGTCGCGACGAGCAGTGGAACGACGAGCGCGTAGTCGCCGCTCATCTCGAACGCGAGGACGCTCGCCATCAGGGGCGCGTGCGTGGTGCCGGCCACGACCGAGGCCATGCCGACGAGCGCGAACGCGCCGACCACCGGCAATCGCTCGGCGCCTTCGGCCTCGAGGAACGTGGACGCGAGGCCGCCACCGAGCGCCGCACCGAGGAACATCGAGGGCGTGAACACGCCGCCGGGCGCGCCCGACGAGACCGATGCGGTCGTGGCGAGCGCTTTCGCGACCAGGAGCACGAGAAGCGCGGTGCCGAGCACGCGCCCGTCGAGCATCTCGCGGATCGCCTCCGATCCGTTGCCGGTCACGTCGGGCCACAGGATCGCGAGCGCGCCGACCATGAGCCCGCCGATCGCCGCACGCAGCGGCGTCTTCGTGCCCAGCCGGGCGAAGAGCGTCTCGGCGCGCGAGAGGATCGCCATGAAGCCCGCCGCGACGACGCCGCCGATCGGACCGAGCACCACCGAGCTCGCGAGCTGCGGTGCCGACACGAGCGCGTACGTGCGAACGCCGTACGCCGGCGCATCTCCGAGCACGAGACGCGAGAGCGCGGTCGCGATGGCGGCGGCGACGGCCACCGGCACGACGAGATCGAGCGCGACGATCCCGACGACGACCTCGACGACGAAGAGCGTCGCTGCGATCGGTGTGTTGTAGACGGCCGCGAAGCCCGCAGCGGTGCCCGACGCGTAGAGCAGACGCATGTCGACCGGCCCGAGCCCGAGCCATCGCGCGACGCTGCCCGAGAGCGACGCGCCCACCTGGATGAGCGGGCCCTCGCGACCGACCGAGCCGCCGCCGAGGAGCGTCGCGAACGACGCGGTCGCTTTCACCATCGCTGCGCGGAACGAGACGCGCCCGCGACCGAGCACGACGGCCTCCATCACGTCGGACACGCCGCGGCTCGCGGGCAGCCGCGTGCCGACGAGCGTGACCAGTCCGCCGATCGCCGCACCGATCGCGGGAGCGGCGAGCCGCGTCGGCCACGCGAGCGACGAGAAGCCGCGCATCACGTCGGGCGCACCGTAGAGCCACTGCGACGCGGCCGCGAGACCGAGACGCAGCGCGATCGCGAAGCTCGCCGCGAGCAGGCTGGACACGACGAGCGCCACCACGAAGCGCGCATCGCGATGTCGGACGACGGGCTCGCTATGGACGTCCATCAGCGGCTCGGGCGTCGGCCGAGCTCGCGTGCGATCTCGATCGCGCGCTCCGGCGGTTCGCCTAGACGCGCCAGGGAAGCTTCGATCGCGAGCGCGAGGCTCGCGTGGATCGCCCACGGGATCGGCGGGTGTGCGATCCAGAACACTGCGGTGAGCGCGCCGCGCGAGACCGGCGAGACGAACGCGAAGTCGAGGCCCGCGCACTTCTCGCGCAAGAGCGTCTGGTTGCGACCCAGCCATTCACCACCAGCGCGGCGCGCGGGCGCATCGGGCAGACCGCCGGGCGTCTCGCCCGCGTCGTAGACGAAGGAGAGCTTCCGATCGCTGGCCGCCAAATGCTCGCCGACCCAACGCAGCATGCTCGTGACGCTCGGCGCATCGGCGACGCCGACCCGTCGCGCGACGAGCACGGGCGAGTGCGTGTCGATGGTCAGGTAAGGCACGGCGGCGCCATTATGCCGCCAGACCGACGAATCATCAGCTGCGCGTGATGCGCTCGGCCCCGCCGACGTACTCTCGCAGCGCCTCGGGGATCACCACGCTGCCGTCGGCCTGTTGGCCCTGCTCGAGGATCGCGACGAGCGTGCGGCCGATCGCGAGGCCCGAGCCGTTGAGCGTGTGCGCCAGCTGCGGCTTTCCCTTCTCTTCGGCGCGGTAGCGAATCTTCGCGCGGCGCGCCTGGAAGTCGCCGAACCAGCTGCAGCTCGAGATCTCGCGGTACGCGTTCTGCCCGGGCAGCCAGACCTCGAGGTCGTAACACTTCTTGGCGCCGAACCCCATGTCGCCCGCGCAGAGCTCGACCGTGCGGTAGTGCAGGCCGAGCACTTCGAGCACGCGCTCGGCATGGCCGCGAAGGATCTCGAGCTGCGCCAGGCCCTGATCAGCTGCGCAGAACCGCACGAGCTCGACCTTGTCGAACTGGTGCTGACGGATGAGACCGCGCGTGTCTCGACCGTAGCTTCCCGCTTCGGCGCGGAAGCACGCCGTGTACGCGCAGTACGCGCGCGGCAGCTGACCGGGCTCGAAGATCTCGTCCGCATGCATGTTCGTGACGGGCACCTCGGCGGTCGGCGCGAGATAGAGGAGCTTCTCCGCGTCGTCGCTCTCGCTGCCCGCCGCCGAGCGTCGCTCGGTCTTGAACATGTCGCTCTCGAACTTCGGCAGCTGCCCGGTCCCGCGCATCGCGCGCGGCAGGACCAGCGCCGGCGGCCACACCTCGGTGTAGCCGTGCGCGTCGGCGTGCAGATCCATCATGAGCTGGATGAGGCCGCGCTCGAGGCGCGCGCCCATGCCCTTGAGGATCGTGAAGCGCGCGCCGCTGATCTTCGCGCCGCGATCGAAGTCGAGGATGTCGAGCGCGACGCCGAGGTCGTGATGGTCCTTCGGCGTGAAAGCGATGATGGGCTTCTCGCCCCAGACCTTCGCGACGCGGTTGAGCGACTCGTCCTTGCCGTCGGGCACGCTCGCGTCGGGGATGTTCGGCACGCCGAGCAAGAGCTCCTCGAGCTGCGCGTCGAGCGCCTTCTCCTTGCCTTCGAGCTCCTTGATGCGGTCGCCGACCGCACCGAGCTCCTTGCGCTTCGCCGTGAACTCTTCGCTCTTCTTGTCGGCGATCTTGGCCATCGCCGCGCTCGCCTCGTTCTTGCTGGCGCGCTCGCGCTCGAGCTCGGTCAGGCTGGCGCGCTTCTCGAGCGCGAGCGATGCGATCTGATCGAGCACGCTCGAGAACGCGTCGCTGCGGCGCCCGATGGCGGCGCGGACTTCGTCGAGGTGCTCGGTGACATGACGCGGATCCAACATAGCGAGCCCGTATACCATGCGCCCCATGCACCGCTCGCCTCCGGTCTGGCTCCTCCGACTTCTCGCCGTGCTCGTGACGCTCGTCTCGTTCGTCGGCCTCGCGTACGCGCAGCGTTCGGGCGCGAGCTTCGGCGGCGGCGACTTCCACTCGGGCGGCGGCGGAGGCGGCTACCACGGCGGCGGCGGTTACCACGAGAGCAGCGGCGGGGGCGGCGGCGGCGGCGGGCTGATCATCTTCTTGATCCAGCTGGGCATCCAGAATCCGCCTCTCGGCTTCGCGATGATCGCGCTCGTCGGCGTCGTGTTGTTCATGCGCAGCGTCGGCGGCGCGGATGCCCGACGTGTTCCCGGCCCGCAGGCACGCGCGTGGATGAACGTCGACGTCACCGCGGTGCGCATCGGCATCGACATGCGCTCGCGCGAGTTCATGCAGCACGAGCTCGCCAAGATCGCGAAGAACGGCACGTCGCAGTCGCGCGATCTGCTCGAGTCGCTCCGCTCGGTCGTGCGGCTGCTGCGCAAGTGCGACGCGGCATGGGTCTACGGCGGCTCGTCGAACTACCATCCGATGAGCCCGCCGATCGCCGAAGGCGTGTTCAAGCGACACGCACAGACGGCGCGCACGAAGTTCACGGCCGAGCTGATCCGCAACGCGAGCGGGCAGACGCAGTCGCAGGCGAGCCCCGGATACAAGCCGAAGGAATCGGAAGGCGGGGGCGTCGCGCTCATCACTCTCGTGGTGGCCGCGCGCCGCGAGATCCGCGACTTCTTCGGCGGGCAGCGTGCGGAGATCAATGCGGTGCTCGAGGACCTCGAGAGGCTGACGCCGGAAGAGCTCGTCGCGCTCGAGGTCGTGTGGATGCCGGCCGATCCGGACGACCGCATGAGCAGCGCGACGCTGCAGACGCTCGAGCCCGACATGGCCAAGCTCGCGCCGCTGCCGGGCAAGAAGGGCAAGCCGATGGGACGCGTGCACTGCGCGTACTGTCGTGGCCCGTTCGCCGCCGAGCTGCCGACGTGCCCGCATTGTGGCGCGCCCGCGCCCGCCGATGCGTCGCCCGAGATGGACTGACACCGCCTCTGGCGCTGCGGCATGGTGGGCCCCATGTCTGAGCGATGCTGACCTTCGACGACCGATTCGTGCGCGAGCTGCCGGCCGATCCGGTGGCGGTGAACACGCCGCGCGCGGTGCGAGGAGCGGCGTACACGCACGTGACACCGACAGCGGTGCGCGCGCCGAAGCTCGTCCATTTCTCGCGCGAGGTCGCCGAAGAGCTGGGGCTCACGCCGGCCGACTTCGAGAAGCCCGAGCTGATCGAGGCGCTCGCGGGCAGCCGCGTGCTCGACGGGATGAAGCCCTACGCCGCGGCGTACGGCGGTCATCAGTTCGGCAACTGGGCGGGGCAGCTCGGCGACGGGCGCGCGATCACGCTCGGCGAGGTCGTGACGCCGGACGCGCGGCGGCTCGAGCTGCAGCTCAAGGGGGCCGGCCGCACACCTTATTCTCGGACCGCCGATGGGCGCGCGGTGCTGCGCAGCTCGGTCCGCGAGTTCCTCTGCAGCGAGGCCATGCATCACCTCGGCGTGCCGACGACGCGCGCGCTCTCGCTGGTGCTCACGGGCGAGTCGGTCGTGCGCGACGTGCTCTACGACGGCAATGCGGCGCCCGAGCCCGGCGCGGTGGTCGCGCGGGTGGCGCCGAGCTTCGTGCGCTTCGGCAACTTCGAGCTCTTCGCATCGCGTCGTGAGCACGAGCTTCTGCACGCGCTCGCCGACCACGTGATCCGCAGGCACTACGCCTCGCTCGTTCCGGCGAGCGGCGCGATCGATCGCGAGACGTACGTCGCGTTCCTCTCCGAGGTCGCGCGCCGCACGGCGTTCATGGCGATGGAGTGGATGCGCGTCGGCTTCGTCCACGGCGTGATGAACACCGACAACATGTCGATCCTCGGGCTCACGATCGACTACGGGCCGTACGGCTGGCTCGAGCCCTACGATCCCAATTGGACGCCGAACACGACCGACGCCGGCGGGCGCCGGTATCGCTACGGCCACCAGCCGAGCGTCGCGGGCTGGAACCTCACGCGGCTGGTCGAGGCGTGCGAGCCGCTCGGCCTGAGCGAGCCCGACATGCTCGGCGTGCTCGACGTCTATCGCAGCGCGCTCGCCGAGCACGAGCGCAAGATGCTCGGTGACAAGCTCGGTCTGCGCGAGCTGCGCGTCGACGGGCTCGAGACCGACGTGCCGATCATCCAGTCGCTCTACCGTCTGCTGCAACGGACCGAGATCGACGTCACGCTCTTCCATCGCCGCCTGAGCGACGTGCCGATCGACGAAGCCGCGCTCGCCGATCCGAGCGATGACGCGATCGCCTCGTGGATCGGCGAGGCCTACTACGATCCGTCGGCGCTCTCGGGAGAGCACCGCGTCGCGATGCTCGATTGGCTCCGCGGCTATGCGCGACGCGCGCGAGAAGAAGATCCGCAGCGGCGAATCGAGACGATGCGCGCGACGAACCCGAAGTACGTCCTGCGCAACTGGCTCGCGTCGGTCGCGATCGATGCCGCGACGGAAGGCGATTTCTCCGAGGTCGTCACGCTGCTCGACGTGATGCGAAAGCCCTACGACGAGCAGCCGGGCCGCGAGCGCTACGCCGGCAAGCGGCCGGAGTGGGCGCGTCATCGCGCCGGCTGCTCGATGCTCAGTTGCTCGAGCTGAGGGTTATCATCGCGGCATGAGCGCCCTGCCTGCCGGATTTCGTGTCGTCGTCTCCGAGTTCGGCGAGACGCCGCTCGATGCGATCGAGAAGCTCACCACGCTGGTTCCGATGCCCGCGCCCGATCCGAGCACGCTCGGCCCGCGCGAGGTCATCGTCGCCGTGAAGAGCGCGCAGGTCGGCTGGGTCGATCTGCTCATGACGAGCGGGCAGTACCAGCACATGGCCAAGCCGCCGTACACGCCGGGCCTGGAGTGCGCGGGCGAGATCGTCGCGCTCGGCGCCGAGGTCGATGCGGTGCACGTCGGCGACGGCGTGCTCGTCGACGGATTCCTCGCGGGCCCGCGCTCGCTCGGCAAGTACCAATCGCAAGGTGGATTCGCGTCGTACGTCGTGGTGCCCGTCGAAGCGGTGCACCGACTCCCCGGCACGCTCGACTTCGATCAGGCGTGCTGCCTGCTCGGCAACTACGAGACGGCGTACCACTGTCTGATCGCGCGCGGAGGGCTCTCGAACGGCGAGACCGTGCTGATCTGCGGCGCGTCCGGTTCGACGGGCCTCGCCGCCGTGCAGGTCGCCAAGATCGCGGGCGCGACGGTCATCGCGACCGGCCGCAGCGAGAGCAAGCTCGCCATCGTGAAGGAGCACGGCGCCGACCACGTGATCGCGGTGAAGGACGGCGGCTTCAAGGACGCCGTGAAGGAGATCACGGGCGGCCGCGGCGTGGACGTCGTGTACGACGGAGTCGGCGGCGAGACGTCGCTGGAAGCGCTGCGCTGCGTGAAGTTCGGCGCGCGTTTCCTGATCGTCGGCTGGGCCGCGACACCCTTCGTCGCGCAGGGCAAGGGCCAACGCGGCGCGCCGAACGCGAACGTGCTGCCGACGAACCTCATCATGATGAAGGGCCTCGACGTGCTCGGGTGCCCGACGGCGATCGGCACCGCGCAGGATCCGAGCATCCGTCCGCCGCGCCTCGCGCAGATCCTCGCATGGGCGAAGGAAGGCGCGATCAAGCCGTTCGTCTCGCACCGCTTCGCGCTCGCCGACTACGCGGAGGCGATGAAGGCGAAGTGGACCGGCGCCGTCGTCGGCGGCTGCGTCCTTCATCCCTGAAGGGACTGGACGAAGCCTGCGATCGCGTCGAGGCACGCCTCGGGATGATCGCGATGGGGCGCATGACCGCAGCGATCGAGCACGAGCCGCGTGACGGGCGCCGAGACGCCGCGCTCGATCGCGTCGAGCTGGGCGAGCGTGCCGTAGGGATCGTCGCGGCCCTGCACGAGCAGCGTCGGCACGCGCACGAGCGGCAGACACGATTCGATGTTCCACGCGCGGAAACCCGGATCGAGCCACGCACGGTTCCAGCCCCAGAACGCGCCGTCGACGTCCGCGTGGTGACGCGCGAGCTTCGATCGCAGATCGGTCGTCTCGTACGCGATGCGGGCAGCCTCGATGCTCGTGACCGAGACGTCTTCGACGAAGACGTGCGGCGCGAAGAGCACGAGGCCGCGGACGTGCGGATGGCCCGCCGCGAGCAGCGCGATCGAGGCGCCGTCGGAGTGACCGACGAGGATCGCGCTCTCGATGGCCGTCGAATCGAGAAGCTCCGGCAATACACGCGCCTCGTCGTGCATGTACGTCAGCGGCCGCGGGAGCGTGACCGGATCGCTCTTTCCGTAGCCCCAGCGGCTGTAGATCATCGCACCGAGCTTCGTGCGCTCGGCGACGCGCGCCGGGAAGTCGCGCCACGCCGAGACGCTGCCGAGGCCCTCGTGCAAGAAGACGAGCGTCGGCGCAGCTCCGTCGATACGCGAGATCTCGATCTCGTGTCCGTCGACGATCATCGCAGCTTGAAGCGCTGGATCTTGCCGGTCGCCGTCTTCGGCAGCTCGGCCGTGAACACGATCCATCGCGGATACTTGTACGGCGCGAGCACCGACTTCACGTGCGCCTTGAGCGCTTGCTCGAGCGCCTCGCACGCGTCGCCTTCGCGCTTGAGGACCACGAACGCGCGCGGCTTCACGAGCCCGTCGTGATCGGGATGCCCGACGACGGCCGCCTCGAGCACCGCGTCGTGATCGGCGAGGGCGCTCTCGACCTCGAACGGTGAGACCCAGATGCCTCCGACCTTGAGCATGTCGTCGGCGCGGCCGCCGTACGTGTAGTAGCCGTCCGCGTCGCGCACGTAGCGATCGCCCGTACGCGTCCAGCTGCCGACGAACGTCGCGAGGCTCCGCTCGCGTTGGTTCCAGTACGACGTGCAGCTCGACGGGCCGCTCACCCAGAGCGCGCCCTCTTCTCCGTCCGGGACGGGCTCTCCCGAGTCGTCGACGATCTTCAGCTCGTATCCGGGGACGGGCTTGCCGCTCGTGCCGTAGCGGACGTCGTCGTGCCGGTTCGACAGGAAGATGTGGAGCATCTCCGTCGAGCCGATGCCGTCGAGGATGTCGGTGCCGAACCGGCTCTTCCACTTCTCGCCGACGTGCTTCGGCAGCGCTTCGCCTGCGGAGAGGCTCACGCGCAGTCGTGGCGATCCGTTCGACGCCGCGAGCGCGGGATCGGCGAGCATCGATGCGAAGAGCGTCGGCACGCCGCCGAAGATCGTGGGCGCGATCGTCTCGAGCACACGCGCCACCGCGGCCGGCGTCGGTCGCTCGCGCATCAGGATCGCGGTCGCGCCGACGTGCATCGGGAACGTCATCGCGTTGCCGAGGCCGTACGCGAAGAAGAGCTTGGCCGCCGAGAACACCACGTCGTCCTCGCGGATGCCGAGCACGCCGCGACCGTAGAGCGCCGCGGTCTGCACGAGGTGCGAGTGCAGATGGACCGCGCCCTTGGACCGGCCGGTCGAGCCCGACGAGTAGAGCCAGAACGCGGTGTCGTCGCACGACGTGGCCGCCGCGTGCTCGTCGCGCTCACCGAGACGCGATTCGATCTCGCTCGCGCGCACGATGACCGGCGGTGGCGAGCAGCGAAGCGCGGCGGGGCCGACCTTGTCGTAGAGCGCGTCGCTCACGACCACCACGCGCGCGCGGCTGTCGGCGAGCATGAACGCGTAGTCGTCCGTCGTGAGCAACGTGTTGAGCGGCACCGGCACCATGCCGGCGCGCATCGCGCCCCAGAACACGGTGGGGAAGTCGATGTCGTCCTGCATGCACATCGCGACGCGTTGCTCGGCATGCATCCCGAGCGCGCGCAGCATCGATCCGACGCGCGCGACGCGATCGGCGAGCACCGCGTACGTGATCGATCGCGCGTCGTCGACGAACGCGATGCGATCGCCGCGGCTCTGCACGACGTGTCGATCGACGAAGTCGACGGCCGCGTTGTACGCGCGTGGCACGGTCACGCGCGGTGGGCTCGAGCTCTCGTCGACCTCGGAGAACATCGCGAGAGGGTACCCGACGCGCTACGATCGGATCATGGTGCTCGCGAAGCTGCCAGGCTGGGTGTCTTCGGAGGAGGAATCGGTCCGCGCGGACGTCGAACGGTACGTCGGCATGCCGCCCGACGCTCTGTGGCGCGAGGTGGAGGATTGCGCACGCGATGCGATGTGGGCCGTTCGCGCGAGCGCGTTTCCCGAGCGGGTGCTCGCGTACGAGGATCCCGTTCCCGAGAGCACGGCCCGCGCGCTCGCGCGTCTCCGTGCGAGCCGGACGTGACCGAGCTGCGTCGTTCGGCCGCGGATGCCGCGCGCGCCATCGCGGACGTGCTCGCTGCGCGCGAGATCCGATATGCCATCGGCGGAGCGTTGGCGCTCGGTGTCGCCGGCGTCCCTCGCGGTACGAAAGACGTGGACGTGAATGTCTTCTGCAGCCCGAGCGAGAACGGGAAGGTCATCGATGCGCTCGCGAGCATCGGCATCCACATCGAGCGTGACGCCGCCATCGCGCGCGCGGCACGAGACGGCATGTTCGTCGGAGACTGGGACGGGATGCGCATCGACGTCTTCGTTCCCAGCATTCCGTTCTCGGACGAGGCGGAGCGCACGCGCATGCAAGTGACCGTGGACGGCTGGACGGGATCGTTCCTCTCGCCGGAGGCGATCGCGATCTTCAAGCTGCTCTTCTTCCGGATCAAGGATCTCGGCGATCTGACGCAGTTGGTCGCAGTGCGGCGCGACGCGCTGGATCACGCGTACATCCGTGGTTGGCTCGTCACGATGATGGGCGAGGACGACGAGCGCGTCCGGCGTTGGGACGACATCGTCTCGCGCTTTCGCGCAGGGTGATCCCTCAGGTCGTCTTCACGCGGCGCAGTGTCTGCGCGAGCACGCCGGGCAGGAATCGCCGCAAGTAGATGCCCGCGATCTCGCCGCCGCCCACGTAGACCTCGCGCTTCTGTCGATCGATCGCCTTGCCGATCGCGCGCGCGGCGACCTCGGGCGCGATGCCGCCTTCGGTCGCGTGGTGTCCGTCGGCGTTCGGCGTGCCGGCCGCGGCGAGCGCCTTCTTCGCGATCTCGGTTCGCACGAAGCCGGGGCAGACCATCGTGACGGCGATGCCGTCTGCGAACACTTCGGCGCGCAGGCCCTCGAAGAAGCCGTGCAGCGCGTGCTTGCTCGCCGCGTATGCGGTCCGGTACTGCGTGCCGACGTAGCCGGTGACGCTCGAGACGACGACGAAGTGGCCCGTGCGGCGCTTCTGCATGCTCGGCAGGAGCGCCTTCGTGAGCGCGACGACGCCGAAGTAGTTGAGCTCCATGATGCGGCGGTCTTCGGCGAGCGGCGTGTCGAGCGCGAGCGCGCGCTGACCGATGCCCGCGTTGTGCACCATCACGTCGATCGGGCCCGCGAGCGCGATGGCGCGCTCGACGTTCGCCGCCGCGTCGTCGGTCTTGCTGACGTCCATCGCGAGCACGTGCACGCGCTCGGGGCGAGCACAGCGACTTCGGACGCGCTCGAGCTCGTCCGCGCGTCGCGCCGAGAGCACGAGCGTCACGTCGCGCGCGGAGAGATCGAGCGCGAGCGCTTCGCCGATGCCCGAGCTCGCGCCCGTGATCCAGACCGTCTTTCCTTGGAGGCTCACGCGCGAACTCTAGCTGTTACTCTCGATGGATGGGGAACGTGCGAGCTCTGGTCATCGCGGCGCTGGCGCTCGGTGCGTCGCCTGTCTCGGCGCAGGTATGGCGCGGCGACTTCGAGACGGCAGACCTCTCGCAGTTCTCCACGCTGAACCAGACGATCAACGGGCACGACTACATCACGGTCGTAGGCGATCGCGTTGCGAGCGGCGCGCACGCGGGGCGCATCGAGCTGCACGACGACGCTGTGTGGCCCAACGGGCTCAAGCGCGTGGAGCTGCATCACAGCCCGGCCACCGGCCGCACGGCCGACGGGCACGCGCTCTACTTCGCGTGGAGCTTCTATCTCCCGGCGACGCTGCCGACGGATCCGGATCAGACGATCGGCTACTGGGAGTCGAACACCAGCTACCACCAGATCATGGCGTTCACGGTCAGCGGCACCGATCTCCAGTTCTACACGCAGCTGCCCTCTTATCAGTCGCGATGGACGGGCACCGGCGTCGTGACGCCGGCGACGTGGCATCGGATCGCGATGCACGTCGTGTGGTCGCAGAGCGCGACGACGGGCCGCGTCGATGCGTGGCTCGACGGAACGCAGGTGGTGACCGCGCTCGCAGTGCCGACGCTCGCGGACACGAACGAGGTGTTCACGCAGTTCGGTCTGCTGCGCGGCGCGATCGAGTTCACCGACGTCCCGGTCATCTACATCGACGACGCGATGGAAGGCGACTCGCTCGCCGACGTGCACTACGACCAGCTGCCGACCATCACGCCCGATGCGGGGATGCCCGACGCGGGGCACGACGGCGGAGTCGCGGCGGACGCGGCCGTACCGAGCGATGCCGCGATGACCACCGATGCCGCCACATCGCGTGACGCAGGAGCGGATGCGGCGAGCGTGACGACGCTGACCGGCGGATGCTCGTGCTCGACCTCGGCGCCCAACGGTCGCGGCGGATGGCTCGTCGGCCTCTGGGCCGTCGCATGGGTCGCCCGCAAAGCGAAAGGCCGGCATCCTCTCGGACGGCCGGCCTCACGTCGATCGATCTGAGCCGATCTCTGCTGGTGGATCAGCTTGCGGCGGGCGCCGGCGGTGCGAGGCGCGCGTCACCCTTCGGGTACACGCTCGCTCGGACCTTGTCCTTGCCCATGCGCTCGTACTTGAGCACGCCATCGATGCGCGCCCAGAGCGTGAAGTCGCTGCCGACCCCGACGTTCGTGCCCGCGTGGATCTTGTTGCCGACCTGACGAACGAGGATGTTGCCCGCGTTGACCGTCTGGCCGCCGTAGATCTTCACGCCACGGTACTGGCAATTGGAGTCGCGCCCGTTGCGCGAAGAGCCCTGTCCCTTTTTGTGAGCCATGTGCTTCTCCTCCGACTCAGGCGCTGACGCCGGTGATCTGGATCTCGGTGAACGGCTGCCGGTGACCGCGCTTGCGGCGGTAGTTCTTGCGGCGCCGGAACTTGAAGATGATGACCTTCTTCGCGCGGTCCTGCGTCACGACCGTGGCCGTGACCTTCGCGCCCTTCACGAGGGGCTTGCCGACCGCGACCTTGTCGCCGCCGATCATGAGCACTTCGTCGAAGGTGATGCTCGCGCCGACGTCGCCGGGGAGCTTCTCCACTCGGAGGCGGTCGCCTTCCGATACGCGGTACTGCTTACCGCCGGTCTTGATCACTGCGTACATATGGCCGTTTCCTCGTCTGCCGCACCGGCGCACGCCGCGTGAGGCCGCCAAAAGGGCGCAGAAGATGAACCGGGGGGGCCGGGGGGGCAAGGAAAAAGCGATCAAGGACGCTACGTACGCCAGAGCGCTCGACGTTCCGATGGTTTAGCCTCCCGGCCGTGGCAGGCGAGCGGGTCATCGGGGGGCGCTACGCGGTCGGTCGAAAGATCGCCGAAGGTGGCATGGGCGCCGTGTTCGAGGCGACCCACATGCTCTCCAAGAAGACGGTGGCGCTCAAGCTGCTGCTGCCGAACGTCGGCCGCGACGAGACGACGCGGCAGCGCTTCCTGCGCGAGGTCGCGGCGCCCGCGCAGATCGGGCACGACGGCATCGTCGAGATCTACGACGCGGGCTTCGATCCGATCGAAGGGATCCTCTTCGTCGCGATGGAGCTGCTCACGGGGAGCACGCTCCGCGACCGGCTGCTCCAGGGCTCGCTGCCGCAGGGCCAGGTGCTCGAGCTCTTCGATCAGATGCTGCAGCCACTCGCGGCCGCGCATCGCGCGGGCATCGTGCATCGCGATCTCAAGCCGGAGAACGTGTATCTCGCGCGCAAGCGTGACGGCTCCGAGGTCGTGAAGATCCTCGACTTCGGCATCGCGCGCGACCTCGCCGGGCAGGACACGGTCACGCAGGCGGGCACGGCGATGGGCACGCCTCATTACATGTCGCCCGAGCAGGCGATGAGCGCGCGCGACGTGACGTTCTCGACCGACGTGTGGGCGCTCGGCGTGATGCTCTACGAGACGCTCTCCGGCGCTCCGCCGTTCTCGGGCGACACGATCGCGACCATCGTCGTCGAGATCTGTACCAAGCCGCATCGACCGCTCGCCGAGGCCGCTCCGAGCGTGCCACCTGCGATCGCGGCGCTCGTCGATCGCTGCCTCGACAAGGACGCCAAGCAGCGCCCGGCCAACGCAGGCGAGCTGCTGACCGCGCTCCGCCAGTCGCGCGGATCGCAGCCGCCGGCTCAGACCGCGACGCGCGAGCTCGCGCCCACGATGGCGCAAGAAGCGGTCACGATGGATCAGGTGCGGGCCCATCCGACGGGCGCGCCCACGGCCGACATCCGCCCCGCGAGCCAGACGCCGCAGACGTACGCGTCGCCTGCGATGACGCCGATGCCGACGGGCCCGCGCCTGACGCCGCCGCTCGGAGGCACCGGCGTCCCGGCCACCGTCTCCTCGCAAGCACCTTCGTATGGGTCGATCCCGAGCGCGCCCGCGTACGCTCCGCCCGCGGCACCACCGCCGCCTTCCGTTCCGTCGTATCCGGGCTACGCGGCGCCGACGCCGACACCATCGGGACGGCCCAAGTGGCTGATCCCCGTGCTCGCCGTGGCGGGCCTGGGCTGCTTTGGTGTGATCGGCATCGTGGCTCTCGTCTTCGGCTTGGCGGTGCTGGGTAGCATCGTCGGCAACGACGCCGAGGTCGACGGCGATCTCGCTTACAGCGATCCGCTGAACCCACGCGGCGCGTTCGAGGACAACCTCACGTACCACTGGTCCGCGGGCCAGCACGTGATCCTGCAGCTCACGTCACCCGACTTCGACACGGTGCTCGTGCTGCGCGCGCCGTCCGGCCGCGAGATCGTCAACGACGATCAAGGCTTCGGCAACCTCAACTCGCGCATCGAGACCACGGTCGAAGAGTCGGGTGACTTCCAAGTCACGGCCACCAGCTACGCCGCCCAGACGACCGGGCGATACCATTTGAGCGTCCAGACGCCGTAAGCAGGCTCACCGATCCTCGTCACCATCCTGACGAGCGTGCGTTTCGGGATCGTCTCGGAGCTGGATCTCTGGCCGGAATCCGCTACCTCTCGGCCTCGCACGAAAGTTGCCGTACGTGCGCGTGCTCGTCCCTCGTGGGCCGAAGGAGCTCTCATGTCGCTCACCGCTTCGTCTTCTTTTTCGTTCCGCCGCGTGTTGGCGCTCTCCCTCACCCTGTCCGTTGCGTCAGGCCTCGCGATCGTTCCGGGCTGTGGCGACCCGCAGCCGGCGGTCAATCGCGTGCAGCCCTACGCGCTCGAGAAGGCTCTCTTCGCGGGCGAGTGGTACATGCAACAGACCGTCATCGACACGCCGTACAGCGTGGGCTTCACCTTCGTCGGTGAGCAGGGCGGCCTCGAGCGCATCCGCTGGGAGATCCAGGAGGAGTACCTCGTCGCGCGTCGCAGCTACGAGTGGATCGCGAACAGCGAGCCCACGGGCATCGGCGGCGCGGGGGACGAGACGGGCGCGGCGATCGCGATGTTCCGCATCACGTCGCATTTCGACATCCGCCGCGACTACAACCCGACGACCGGCGAAGAGCTGAACGTCATCGAAGAGAACACGACCGATCGTCCCTGGTACGAGCGGCGCTTCATGCACGTCGACTGGTCGACGAACCTGATCAGCGAGACCGATCTCTTCGCACTGCACCGCGTGATCGACGGCGTCACCGCCGAGCCGGTCGCGTACTACGTGCAGGATCCGAGTGATCCGAACGCGCCGCAGTTCATCCACGACTCCACGACGGGCGACATCCAGTACATCGACATCGTCAACCAGATGTTCGTGCGCCCTGAGACCGTCACGTTCGACGACGGCTTCTCGATCCCGAGCTGCTACCTCCTCTATCAGGATCACCTCGACTGCACGGCGTCGCAGATCACGGTGCGCAACTCGTTCCTGCGCGTCGATCCGAGCCACGACACGCAGTACCAGCCGATGGTCTACACGGGCGACCGCATGCAGCGGTTCGGCTTCTTCAACACGCTGCGCGCCGGCTACGACGAAGAGTACGGCGTGGTCGAGGGCGCGCGCTTCCACTTCGTGAACCGCCACAACATCTGGCAGGCGAGCCACCGTACCAACACCGACGGCTCGCTCGTCACGTGCACGACCGACACGACGTGTGGCGGCCACGGGTCGGTCTGCGATCTCGATCACGCGCGCGCGCACCGCACGGTGGACGCGGCCGGGCATCTGCAGGGCCTCTGCACGATCCCGTACCGGCAGCGCCACACGACGCCGATCGTCTACTACACGTCGTCGAACTTCCCCGACGATCTCCGTCCCGACGCGCAGGCGTTCGCCGACGACTGGAACAGTGCTTTCGTCGACACCGTCTCCTCGCTCCGCGAGAACGAGTGTCTCGCCGACGGCGGAGCGGTCGCGGACTGCACCGCGGCGCGCACGGCGGCGGACAACCAGCACCTCTTCATCCTCTGCCAGAGCCCGGTGCCGGCGGGCGCCGATCCGGCGTGCGGCCCGGTCGGGACCGAGGCGCGCCCCGGCGATCTGCGCTACTCGCTCGTCGGTTGGGTGAACGAGCCCTTCCTCGCGAGCCCGCTCGGCTACGGTCCGTCCTCGGCCGATCCGCTCACGGGCGAGATCATCATGGGCAACGCGTTCGTGTACGGCGCGGGCGTCGAGACGCTCGAGAGCTACGCGCGCGACATCCTGCGGCTGCTCAACCACGACGTCGACTTCACCACGGTGGAGAACGGCGACGTCGTGCAGGCATGGCTCGACCAGCAGGTCAGCCACGCGGCGGCCGACAGCGCGGGCCCGACCGACAGCTTCCACGCAGTGCCGATCGATCCGGCGCACATGGAGGCGATCACGGCCGGCATGGACTTCAGCTGGGCGCGCGGCATCCGGCCCGAGGCCGATCGCACGCCGCCGTCCAACGCGGCGGACTTCATCGCGGAGCGTCAGCGCTCGCAGGATCGCCTCTACGCAGGCGGAGCGTTCGGCACGCCGATCACGGCGGCGCGCCCGTCGCGCGTGATGGGCACCGACATCGAGCAGGCGATGATCACGCCCGAGATGCTGATGGCGGCGGGCTACGACCCGACGACGCAGGTCACGGACTCGGTCCTCGCGGCGGCCTCGCCGTTCCGCGGCCTGAGCGCGGGGCACCAGACGCAGATGCGTCAGCTGCGCGATCAGATCCAGCAGCACGGCTGCGTGCTCGATTCGCAGTTCGCCGAGGACGGCCTGCTCGGCCTCGCGCGCCAGATCCAGGCGGCGACCACGACGGGCGGCACCATCCAGTGGTACGGCCAGACCTACCAGATCGTGAACGCGGGCGGTCAGCTCGACTACGATCTCGTGCGCACGATGCTGCGTCACCCGATCTTCGAGGCCGTCACGGCCCACGAGGTCGGTCACACGCTCGGCCTGCGCCACAACTTCTCGGGCAGCTTCGACGCGGTGAACTACTCGCCGACGTACTGGATGCTGCGTGACGACGGCCACATGGCGCCGCGTCTCTGGGATCCGGAAGCGGGCGCGGAGACCACGGGCCGCATCCGCGAGTACCAGTACTCGACGGTCATGGACTACGGCGAGAACTTCGTCTCGACGGACGCGCAGCGCATCGGTCACTACGACCGCGCCGCGATCAAGATGGGCTACGGCGACATGGTCGAGGTCTTCGCGAACGCTGCGAGCCCGAACGAGGTCGTGTTCTGGTCCGGCATCCAGGACTTCGGCTGGCCCGTGGCGGTGACCGAGGCGGGCTTCAACGACGGCACCGGCGCCGCGTACCAGTACACCGACTGGCCGCAGGTCGTCGGCGGCGGCGACGTGACGCGCCTCCAGCAGCGCGCGGACGTGCCCTACACGAGCCTGCGCCCGCAAGCGGCCGCGATGATGCAGGGCATCACCGGCAACTACGTCGACGCGGCTGGACGCCCGGCGGTCCCCTACATGTTCTGCTCCGACGAGCAGTCGGATCTCGATCCGGACTGCCTCCGTTACGACGCGGGCGCCGACGCCTACGAGTCGCTGCAGTCGATCGCGGACACGTACTGGAACTACTACATCTTCACGAACTTCCGCCGCCAGCGCCTCGGCTTCACGCCCGAGGGCGTCGTCGAGCGCGTGCACGACCGCTGGTTCGAGAAGCTTCAGAACGGCAACGACATCTACGTGCTCGATCGCGCGCTCTTCGAGGACGTGTTCGGCGCGACGCTTCCCGCCAACTTCTACACCGCCGAGCACGGCATGGGCGCATGGTCCGCGGCCGCGGCGACGGCGTACGGTCTGCTCACGCGCGTCGTCAGCGCGCCCACGCCCGGCACGTACACCCGTCAGGTCACCTCCGACGGCACGCAGGCGTACCTCGCCGGGGGCAATGCTGGCGCGGCGGGCTCGCACACGATCAACGCGTTCGACGGACGCTACATCGACACGACGTGGAACTTCGACGACGGCTACTACTGGTTCGATCAGATCGAGCGCGTCGGCTACTTCTACGACAAGGTCGTCGCGCTCTCGGTCCTCACGGATCCGACGACGCACTTCATCGGTCGTGACACGGACGCGGACATCCGCCGCTACCAGATCAACTTCGCGAGCACGTTCGGTCCGGCCATGACGAGCTTCTTCCGAGGCACGATGGGCGAGGACTGGCGCGCGGTGGCGCCGCGCTTCGATGGCGCGAACAACCTCGTGTACCCGGCGCCTGCGGATCAGGCGGCGGGCAACATGACGGGCACGCCGGTCGATCCCGACATCGGGTTCTCGATCGAGCTCTACGCGACGGTGCTCGGCATGTCGTACATCCCGCAGACGTACGACCAGGACTTCCTGAACCGGTCGCGCATCTGGGTGGATGGCGGCGCCGAGCACGTCGACATCGACCCGAGCCACACCGTGCTGCACTTCACCGACTCCGTGAGCGGCCTGACGTACAACGCGGTCTCGTACCCCGATGCGACGGGCAACGAGACGGGTGTCGGCGCGCAGATGCTCTTGCGTGCGCAGGCGCTCTCGACGGCGGGTCAGCCGACGGTGCTGCGCCGCTACATCGACAACATCGACATCGTTCGCCGCATGACGTTCCTTCTCGGCGGCGGCGCGCAGCCGTAAGCAGGAGTGCTCGCCCGAGGGCGAGCGGATCGATCGAAGAGCCTCGGTTCGAAAGAACCGGGGCTCTTCTCGTTTCAACGCAGACGCGCGAGACCGCCGAGCCGCCAGGGCGTCATCGAGGGCACCCCGCCACCGCTGCCCATCGCGCGTTGCGCGGCTTCGCGAGCGAGCCGATCGTCCTCGGTCGCGCGGGCGATCGCGGCGCCGATCGCCATCGCGTCCCCGCGATCCTCGGCGCTGCCGGCCGTGAGCAGCACGCTCTCGTGCTTGCCGATGTAGCCGGTGTCGTAGTTGCCGGCCGCGAAGTCCGGCTCGCCCATCAGCGCGAGGTGGAACGGGATGTTCGTGCGGATGCCGAGCGTCACGTACTCGCTCAGCGCGCGCCGCATGCGCGCGAGCGCGAGCGGCCGCGTCGGGGCCCACACGCAGAGCTTGCTGATCAGCGGATCGTAGTAGCTCGGGATCTCGCAGCCTTGGTACGCGCACGAGTCGTCGCGCACGCCCGGGCCCGACGGAACGCGCAGCACCTCGATGCGACCGGGCGAAGGGAGAAAGCCCGTCGAGGGATCCTCGGCGTAGATGCGGCACTGGATCGCGTGCCCGCGCTGGCCGAGATCCTTCTGTTCGTAGCCGAGCGATTCGCCGTACGCGATGCGCACCTGCTCACGCACGAGATCGAGGCCCGTCACGAGCTCCGTCACCGGATGCTCGACCTGCAGGCGCGTGTTCATCTCGAGGAAGTAGAAGCTCCCGTCGGGCGCGAGCAGGAACTCGACGGTGCCCGCCGAGTGGTAGCCGACGGCCTTGGCGGCGCGGACCGCGACCTCGCCCATCTTCGCGACGAGCTCGGGCGTCCGCACGGGCGAGGGTGAGGGCGTCTCTTCGACGACCTTCTGATGACGTCGCTGCACGGAGCAGTCGCGCTCGAACAGATGAACGCAGTTTCCCTGCTTGTCGCCGAGCACCTGGATCTCGACGTGGCGTGCCGAGACGATCGCCTTCTCGATGTAGACGTGATCGTCGCCGAACGCGCTCTTGGCCTCGCTGCGCGCGCGATCGTAGGCCGAGCGGAGATCGCTCGGCTGCGTCACGAAGCGCATGCCCTTGCCGCCGCCGCCGCCTGCCGCCTTGAGCATCACGGGGTAGCCGACCTTCGCCGCCGCCGCCTCGATGTCTTCCCAGGTCTTGGCGTTCGCGCCCGGGACGACCGGCACGTGCGCGGCGATCATCAGCTCGCGCGCGGAGGTCTTGTAGCCCATCGCATCCATCGCCGATGCGTCGGGGCCGATGAACGTGATGCCGGCCGCGACGCACGCGCGCGGCAGCTCGGCCTTCTCGGACAAGAAGCCGTAGCCCGGGTGGATCGCTTCGGCGCCCGTGCGCTTGCAGGCGGCGATGATCTTGTCGACGACGAGATAGCTCTCGCGGCTCGGCGCCGGCCCGATCGGCACGGCCTCGTCGGCCATGCGGACGTGGAGCGCCTCGCGATCGGCGTCGGAGTAGACGGCGACGGACGCGATGCCCATCTCGCGGAGCGTGCGGAGGATGCGAACGGCGATCTCGCCACGGTTGGCGACCAGGACCTTCTTGAACATCGCGCGAGAGGATACGTCAACGCACGCCGCGCGGATCATCCTCCGTGAGCACCCACGAAAATCCGAAGAGCGAGTCGCTCTCGTGGGCAAGATCCACGCTGGGGTCGACGAGACGTCGGCGATGGCGCCCGTTGGTCGAGACGAAGGCATCGACGTAGACGCGCACGTCCTGCCCCCGCGCCGCGTGCTCGTCGCGCAGATGGTGGGCGTACTGCAGGATGAGATCGGGCTGCGTCGCCATCATGCGTCGCTGTTGCGGCGTCAGCTCTTCCGGATCTTCGACGCGCGAGCGGCCGTCGGGCGTGACGACGCGGAACGTCGTGAAGCCCTGTCGCTCGACGATCATGACGAGCCACGAATATCGAAAGCCCTCCTCGGTGTAGAGAACGTCGCCCGCGTAGAGCCAGTGGCGTAGTGGCAGCGCGATCTGGATCACGAGCCACGCCGCGATCGCGATCGTCGCCATCGTGCCGAGCGGCGCGCCCTCGCGCGCGACCACCGGGCCTCGGTGCGGCCACGCGGGCGCGAAGAAGATCGGCGTCAGTCCGATCATGATCCAGGGGAACATCCCGATCGGAAAGAGCAGCCACGTCGCGACGTGGAACACGACGACGACGACGTAGGCGATGCAGCGCGTGCGCTTCAGCGAGAGCCAGAGCGGGATCGTGAGATCGAACGCGGCGCCGGCCCAGCTCATCGCGAACGCGACGGGTGGTAGTGCGAGCCAGGGCCCGACCATCGGGAAGTCGCTGCGTGCGAAGAGCCACGTGCTCATCGGCTCGGCGTGGAAGAGCCAGTCCACGTTCAGCTTCGCGACGCCGGCGAAGAAGTAGACGATCGCGAGCTGCGCACGGAAGAGGAAGACGGCGGCGAAAGGGATCGACTCGGGCAGTGGCTTGCCCGCGCGACGCGCCCGCCATGCATCGACGCTCGTCACGTTCGCGGCCGGAGCGAAGACCAGGAGCACGCCGAAGAGCGTGATGGCGTAGTAGTGGTTGAGGTACGTGGTGACGTCGAGCAGCTCGACGTACGCGAAGAGCAGCACGAACGCGATCGACGAGACGCGATGGAGCGCGCCGATCATCACCATCGCCGCAGCGATGCCGAGCGCCGTGAAATGCGCGTAGAGAAACGGCGCTGGCCACGGATGGACCCATCCGAAGCCGTAGTAGGTGAAGTGGAAGCGCGGCGCGACGTACTGCGAGTCGATCCAGCCCATCGCGGCGAAGCGGATCGTCGCGATCACCATCAGCGCGCCGAACGCGATGCGCAGCGCGGCGAGCGAGTGGGCGGCAACCGGGCGCCCCAGCCACGCGCGCGCGCGGTTCATCTCAGTACTGGACGCGGATGCCGCCGAAGATCTGGCGCGTCATACCGGGATTGATGCCGGCGGGCGCGCGGCTCGCGACGTAGCGTGAATCGAGCAGGTTGCGCGCATCGACGTAGAACGTGATGCCCCACGGCGCGTACGTGTACGCGAGCCGGCCGTTCAAGATCGCTCGCGCGTCGATCGGTCCGTCGAGGCCGTTCGGCGTGGCTTCGCGGATGTTCTCGGGATCGGAGAACTGCACGCTCGTGTAGTCGACGCTGAACTGCGCCTCGATGCCGAACGGATGTGCGAAGTCGACGCGGCCGGACAGCGTGTGCTCGGGCACGTAGGGCACGGCGTTGCCCGAGACGTCGATGCCGAGCGCATCGACGGTGCGATAGCCGAAGTGCGCGTTCGCGTACGTGTACGACAGAGAGAGCGGCAGCTCGAACTCGAGGCCTGCGGCGCGGATCGGATCGAAGCGGACGCGACCCTCGACGCCCCACATGCGTTGCGGGCCCGACGCGGCGAGGCCGCCCTGCATGCCCATGCTCGCTTCGGTCGCCATCAGATCGGCCGTCTGGTAGTCGATCGAGAACGCGGTCGCCTCGTAGTCGATCCAGGGCGCCGGCGTCCCGCGAACACCGAGCTCGTAGTTCCACGAGTACTCCGGCAAGAGCTGCACGTCGCGGCCGGTGCCGAGGATCGAGTCGCGCACGCCGGGCGGGACGAACCCGCGATGCACGCCGCCGAAGAAGGAGAGCTCGTCGCCCTCGGTCACGCGAACGACGGCGCTGATGCCGGGCAAGGGCGCGACGAGCGAGCTCGGCTGGACGAGCGGCGTCGCGAGCGCGCTACCGGTCTGCAGATGATAGGTGCCGTTCATCGGGAGCGGGTCGGCCACGACGGTCTGCGTCGCGGTCGTGAACATCGACTCCACGCGGAGACCGGGCGCGATCTCGAGGCGCTCGTCGAAGAACTGGAACGTCGGTCGAACGAAGCCCGCGACGGCGAAGACCTCGCGCACCTGCGCGTTCAGGAGCGGGCCGTAGCTCGCGCTCGGCGTCGCGCCGACCATGTCGGTGTCGCGGCTGCGCTCGTAGTGCACGTGCAGGCCTCCGATGACCTCGCCGCGCATCCAGCCGAAATCGTAACGGCCCGTGACGCGCGGCTCGATGCCGCTCACCAGGTACTCGCGGAGGCGGCCGGTGGTCGTGCTCAAGAAGAAGATCGACGAGCCATCCTGCGACCCAGGCATCGTGGGCGAGGGCACGAAGCTCATGCCGCTGCCGTTGACTACGTGATCGACCGGCGCGCCGGGCATCGGCCCGCGGTTGAAGTCTTGGCGCCACCAGTTGCGCGTCGTGAGGCTGAAGTACGCGGTGGTCGCGAGGCTCGCGTCGCGGCTGATCTCGATCTGATGCGTGATCTGCGTGGAAGCGCGCTGCACGGGCGAGCGATCGGCCTGCGCGAAGTTGTCGAGCACGCCGTTGTCGATCTGCGCCTGCGTCAGGCCGACGTTCGTGGCGGTGCTGTTCTCGTCGTACCACTGGAGCTTGAAGCGCAGCTCGCCGGCCTCGTGCAGATCGAGCGTGACGCGCGCCATCGTGTCGAGGCGGTTCAGATCGAGGTGACGCGGGCCATCGAAGTGCTGGTACATCGCGGTCACGAGCACGCCGAGGTCGCCGATCGTGTCGCCCGCGCTGACGAAGCCGTAACCGTATCCGTCGGTGCCGATCCGCGCGTCGCCGATCAGCGTGAGCTGGGCCGGCGGCTCGAGCGTGACGAAGTTGATGACGGCGCCGATCGTGCGCGGGCCGTAGAGCAGCATCGCCGCGCCGTGCACGAGCTCGATGCTGCGATAGCGCTCGACCGCGGGCGCGACGTAGTGCTCGGCGTAGTCGTAGGGCATGACGGAGATCGGCACGCCGTCCTCGAGGAGCAGCACGTTGCGGCTGCGATCGGCGAGCAAGCCGCGATAGCCGATGCTGGGGCGCAGACCGACGCCGTCCTCGTCGCGCACGCTGATCCCGGGCGCGCGGCGGACGACGTCGACGATGCTCAGCGGTTGCTGCCGCCGGATGTCGGTCTCGCTGAAGGTCGTCGTCGCGAACGGCGTCGAGTCGGGGTCGGAGAGGATCGAGCCGTAGACGACGACGTCGCTGCCGACGAGTTCGTCTTCGTGTTCGTCTTCGCCACTCTCGCTCCCACTCTCGCTCCCACTCTCGCCCTCGCTCTCCTGCGCCATCACGCGCGGAGCGAGCGCGAGCGTGCCCGCGAGAACGACGATCAGGATCCAGCGCACGAGCGCTCAGTCTCCGTCGCCGGGCAGCACGAGGCTCAAGCCCAGCGTCGCGGCCACGTCGGTCGAGAGCGACGTCTGCAGCGTCTGCAACCGATCGTAGGCCGCATCGCCTTCCGTGTGTGTCGCTCCCGTCGCGTACGACTCCCACGCGGGCGTCAGCGGAGGCGATTCGAGCCCCATGACAGCTGCCTCCGCGGCGGTGAACTCCGAGCTCACCGAGGTCGCGAGCCGCTCGTTTCGTGTGCGCAAGAACGCATCGAGCCCGTGCGGTGTTCCGAGCCACGCGTCCGACGCCGAGCGCAGGCAGGCCTCCATCGCGGCGACCGACGCGTGCGCGTACGGCGACTGCACGCCACCCGTGTGCGTCGTCAGGCCGAGCGGCGTGCCGACCTTGTCGTCGCGCACCTGATCGATCGCCTCGACCACCTGGCTCACGAGCGCGTTCACCGCGGCCTGTGGCGTCGTGTACGTGTTCGGATCGGACGCGTTCACGAACACGTCTCGGAAGTTGCCGCCGCTCGGGCTCCATGCCGTCTCGAGCTGCGTCGCCAAGCGCGCGAGCTCGTCGGCGATCCACTCGGCGTACATGCAGCGACGCGTGTTGCCGAGCGCCGTGAGCGTCATCGCGTCGTCGGCCGTCGTGTAGCCGGGATACGCGAAGAGGAGGTACTCGAGCGTCGTGAACCCGCGCGTCGGCGCGCCGAGCGTGTCGACGTAGTGCGCGTTGATCTCGTCGGTGCCGTCGACGATGGCCTCGATCGCGACGGAGTCTGCGGGCCAGCTCGCATGCGCTTCGAAGTCGAGCGTGGCGGCCGGACCGATCTGGTAGGCGACCGTTCCGTTCCAGGCGACGAGCGCATCGACCCACGCCGCGCGCGCGGCGGCCAGCGTCGTCGCGTTCGTCGTCGTGCAGAGCGCGGTCGTCGCCGTGTGCAAGCTCGTCGCTCGCGTCGTCTGCTCGTGCAGCGCGGGCACGATGAGCGAGTCGGTGACCTCGGTCAGCAGCTGGGTCCGGTCGTACGCCGGATACCCGACCGGCTCACAGCCCGCGAGGGAAGCGCCGCAGAAGAGAAGGAACGAACCGAGGCCCCAAGAGATGACTCTGACTCTCATTTCGGTCAGGTGATAGTGACTCTCAATTCGAGGAAGCGCAAGCGGCTCTTCGCGGAAGGCGTTTTCTCTACGCGTAGACGACCCGGACGTTCTCGATGATGTACTGCAGGACTTCTTCGACGACCTTCGTGTCCTTGTCTCGGACCACGGCGAAGCCGTCGCCTTCGTAGCTGTCGCTCTTGGGCGCGCCGATCGTCGGGAGCTTCGCCTCCTCGACCCACTTGCCGATCTTCTTGTTCACCGCATCCGCGTTCTCGACGCGCACGATGCGGCCGCGACCGGCGCCTCGCAGGTACGCGCAGCCGACCGCGTACTTGCGCTCGTAGGGTCCGTCGAACGCGCCGTCGACCACCGCGCGCGCCCACGCACGATACGGATCCATGGGGGTCTCGGGGGCTCCCCCCGAAGCAGACAGAGCGTGGGCCAAGCCGGTCATCAGCGTGATGTTCGCGCCCGGCGGGCGCTGCGCGATCTCGCCGATCGCGAGCGTGCCGTCGTTGCGGCGGAACCACTCCATGTGCGTGAAGCCGTCGTCGAGGCCGAGCGCCTTCACCGCGCCGTAGCCGATCCGCTTGGCCTCGTTCCACTCGTTGCCGGCGATGTCGCGCGGCAAGAGGCAGCACCATTGGATCCACGGGTTCTCGAGCACCTCGAGACAGCTCGGCAGGTACTTGCTCAGCGAGTGGAAGCGAACCTCGCCGCCGGTCGTGATCGTCTCGAAGCTGTACTCGTTGCCACGCAGGAACTCTTCGGCGAGCATCGGGTTCGTCTCGCTCGTGTGCATCGAGATCAGCGCGCCGCGCAGCGCGGCATCGTCGCCCACGCGGAACGTCGCCTTCGCGCCCATGCCTGCGGGCGGCTTGAGCACCATCGGATAGCCGACCTCGCGCGCGAACATCTGACCGGTCTCGAAGTTGCCGAGCAGCTTGTGGCGCGCGACGGGAAGGCCCGCCTCGCGCAGCGCGTCCTTCATGCGCGCCTTGTCGCGGAAGAGATCGGCCGTGCGCGGATCGGTGCCGGGCACCTCGAAGTACGCGCGCAGCTCCGCGAGCTGGACCTGCAGCGGCTCGAGGATCCCGAGGATGCGCTCGACCCGGCCGTACCTCTTTCGAAGCGCGTCGATGCCCCGCGCGAGCTGCTTGGTGTCGAGCCCGTCCTTCACGGTCACGACGTCGTCGAACATCTTCCGATCGCGACCCTTCGGCTCTTCCTGCAGCACGCCGAGGAAGCGAACGTCCTTCAGCTTCGCCGCAGCGCGCGCGAAGCGCATGGTGGTCTCGAGCGGGAAGGGGGCGACGAAGACGATGTTCCGCATGGTCGGGCCGCAGCGTACTCCAAGCGTCGCGCCGCCCGCTCGGGTCACGGTAGTCTCCGAGCGTGACCGCGTACCGTGCGAGCTCTCCGGGCCTCTGCGTGGTCTGCTCGTCGCCCGTCGAAACGGCGCACTGGCCCAACGCGTGGGAGCGCTCGCTCGCCATGCGCGCGTGCTGTCGGCCCGCGTGCGTCGCGGCGTTCGATCTCTCCAAGCACTGGATCCCATCCGCCCCGCCAGGGCTGCTGCCCGACGACGCCGCGAGCGCTGCCGTGGCTCGAGGGCGCGCGCGGATGAGCGCGGGCGACGATGCGGGTCCCGTCGCGCGCGATCTGCTCGCCGCAGGCGTGCCGAGCTGGATGGTGCGCAATGCCGTCGTCGCGGCCGGGGCTGCAGCGCGCGGACGCACCCGCGAGCTGGGTGCGCTCTCGTGGCTCACGCTCGGCCGCTGGTTTCCGGCCACCGACGTCCGCCACGACGCTTCGACGGGCATCGATGCGCTCGATGCGATCGCGGCCTGGGATGCGCGCTTCGGCGCGAAGTGATCAGCCCAGTCGGCCCGCGCGGTAATCCTCGAACGCCTGCCGGATCTCCTCGTCCGTGTTCATCACGAAGGGTCCGCCGTGCGCGATGGGCTCGCCGATCGGTGCGCCCGCGAGGACGAGCAGCTGCGCTGGTGCGTCGGCGCGGATGCGCAGGAGCTCACCGCGCGAGAGCTGCGCGAGCGCGCCTTCGGGGATCGCCTCGCGACGCGCGCCGATCAGTGGCGTTCCGTCCGCCGCGAGAACGAACGCGTTGTGATCGCGCGGCAAGCGCAGCTCTACATCTTCGCCAGCGGCCAGGCGCAGCGTCGCGAGCACGGGCTCCGTCGCGCGTGGCGTCACGGGCCCGCGGCCTCCGAGCAGCTCACCGGCGATCACGCGCAGCGCGCCGCCGCGATCGAGCGTGATCTCGGCCATGCGATCGGCGCCGAGCTCTTGGTAGCCAGGCGCGGTCCACTTGTCGGCGCGCGGCAGGTTCACCCAGAGCTGAAAGCCCCAGAGCTCCGTGCCGTTTGCCGGATCCATCTCGGGCATCTCGCTGTGCACGATGCCGCTGCCGGCCGTCATCCACTGCGCGCCGCCCGGAACCACCACGCCGCCGCCGCCGCGGCTGTCGCGATGACGAAAGCGACCGTCGAGCATGATCGAGACCGTCTCGAAGCCGCGATGCGGATGGCTCGGAAAGCCGCGCTCGTAGTCGGTCGGGTTGGTGGAGTGGATCTCGTCGAGGAGCACGAACGGATCGAGCGCCTCGAGCGCCGCCATCTGCGTGTGGCGCGTGAGCGAGACGCCGGCGCCGTCGACCGATCGATGCGCGTCGATCAATCGATCGATCCCGCGCGACACGAGCGCGCGCTGCCCGGTGGCCCGCAAGTGCGCCGTCTCGGACGCGCATCCGAGCGCGACCGCGGCCGAGCTCGCCGCCAAGAACCTGCGTCTGCCCAAGTGCGTCACGGAGCCCGAAGTGTAGGGCCGCGAACCGCGATCGGCACCCCCCGACGTGACCACGCGCGACCGCGTAATTTGACGGGAGACCGATCGATCCGCAGGTTTGATGTCGTGGCAAGACGCTCAGGCTGGCGCGCGTTGGCTCTCGTGGTCGGACTGACCGGGATCGCCATCGGGACGCACGCGCCTTCCCAGCCCGCCATCGCGCAAGAGACCCCGGCGCTCGCCGTCGCGAGCGCGATGAGCATCGCGCCTTCGATGCAAGAGAGCGTCACGCCGCAGAGCACCGAGCCTGCGCCCGTGGTGTGGCCGCTCGACGAGCATGGTCGGCCCGTCTACGGGCTCGACGTGCCGATCGAAGATCCGAGCGGCACGGCACTGCACGCGTTCCATGCATCGCTTCGTCGCGCGGCGAGCGGCGAGGGACAGTCCCGCATCGTCTTCTACGGCGCCTCGCACGTCGCGGCCGACATCTACACGGGCACCGTGCGCCACCTCTTGCAGGAACGCTTCGGCGACGCGGGCCACGGGTTCGTGCTGCCGGTCGAGCCCTGGCCGAGCTATCGCGCGGCCGATCTCGACGTCAGCTCGAACTACCGGCGTTGGGACGTGCTGCGTGTGCGCGTGGGTCAGACCGATCCGCAGCTCTACGGCGTGATGGGCGTGACGCTCACGACCGAAGAGCGCAACGCGTGGGGCCGCATCGACACCGAGGACGAGCCCGCGAGCCGCTTCGAGCTCTGGTACGCGCAGCGACCGGACGGCGGAACGATCGACGTGCTCGTCGATGGTCGTCTCGATCGACGTCTGAACACGCGCTCGGACCAGCCGTCGACGGCCTACGCCGTCGTGACGACCGAGGATCGCCCGCACACGTTCGAGATCCGTACGCGCGGCGACGGAGCGGTGACGCTCTACGGCGCGACCGTCGAGCGTGAGCGTCCGGGCGTCGTCGTCGACACGATGGGCATCAACGGGGCGCGTGCCGCAGCGCAGCTCATGTGGAATCCCGAGCTCCAAGCGGAGCAGCTGCGTCGCCGCATGCCGGATCTCGTCGTGCTCGCGTACGGCACCAACGAGAGCGGAGACGACGATCAGCCGATCGAAGAGTACGAGGCGTCGGTGCGTGCGGTCGTCGCGCGCGTGCAGGCTGCGGTCCCGAACGCATCGTGCTTGCTCGTCGGACCGTCCGATCGTCCGATCGTGCACCGCGACGGCTCGGCCGAGACGCGGCCGCGTACGGCGCAGGTCGTCGACGTCCAGCGTCGTGTCGCGCGCGACTACGGATGCGGGTTCTTCGATCTCGTGTCGTTCGGCGGAGGCGAGCTGCACATGATGGAGTGGGCAGCGGCGGAGCCGCCCTGGGCGCAGTCCGACCACATCCACTACACCGCGCGCGGCTACAACCGCCTGGGCGAGGTCGTCGCGAACGCGCTGGTCGCCGGATACACCGGGCCCGGATCGCTCTGAGCATCGACGAAAGCGAAAGAGCCGACCGCGCGATGCGGCCGGCTCTCTTCGCTGCGGTCGCCGTCGTGCTCAGCGCGTGATGTTCAACGTGAACGCCGCCTCGCCGCACGTCGTCGGCGTCGAGGTGCGCGTGACCTGGATGATCACGGTGGTCGGCCACCCTGTCTGAGCGTAGGTGCTGAACGCGGTGGGAGGCGCGCCACTCACGTCGCCCCACGCGAACGTCGTGATGCCCGGCGAGGCCGAGTTCGCGACGTCCCCGCTGGTGCCGCAGTAGAACGAGCCGCCCGCGCAGTTCGGCATGATCTGGATGTAGAAGGCGCCGGGCGGACTGACGGTGATCGTGGGCGCGCCGCCACGATCGCCTGTCGGATTGGGCGGGAAGCCGGCGGAGAACCACGCGCTCGTGCCCGGCCCGATGTTGGCCGACGCCGATGCGGTGCCGCCGACCGGGACGGAACCGAGCGCATGGGCTGCGGCGCACGACGCGCCACCGCCCGTCAGATCGCACTCGCAGCCGTCGCTGAACACCAGGTTGTAGTCCCAGAACCCGCTCGAGCAGGTCCCGACGGCGCAGCCGGCCGTGCCGTTGCAGACGCGCGTGTCGACGTGGCCCGTGTTCGCGCAGAGCGCGCCGCCACCGTCGTCGATCATGCCGTTGCAATTGTTGTCGGCGCCGTCGCAGACCTCGGCTCCGCCCATGCCCGCCATGCACATCTGCGGGAGACCGCCGACGCACGCGCGCACCGACGCGATGCAGGCGCCGGTGCCGCACGTGTTGTTGCCCGCGGTCGCATCGAGGTTGTCGCACACGCCCGGGGTCATGCCCGAGCACGTTCCCGCGTGGGGCCGCTGACACGTGTCGTTGCAGTCGATCTGCGTCGTCCCCGGGAGCTGGAGCGGGCACAGAGCGTCCGCGGTGCGGCAGTGGCGCGCGCCGTCGCACGTGGCCTGCGAATCGCTGACCGGCTGTCGCGAGGTGCACACGTCGCTGCCACCCGTGAAGCCGACGTAGTAGCCGCTGCACGTGAAGCCGTCGCACTCGCCGGCCGGGTCGGAGCCCGCGCCGATCGCCGTGCACATGCCCTCCGAGCCCGCGACGTTGCAGGCCTCGCACGGCCCGTTGCACGACGTGGTGCAGCAGAAGTTGTCGACGCAGCCGAGACCCGTCTGACAGTCCTGGCTCCGCGTACAGGGCCCGCCCGCCGGGAGATCGGGCAGGCAGAAGCCCACGTTGCAGTGCGCGGCCGCGATGCAGTCCCCATCGCTGATGCAGCTCGTCGGACAGTCCTGTGGCGTCTGCGGGTCCGAGCCCGTGCACACGATCGGGTTGTAGGTGCCGCAGTTGTGCGCCGTCACGGCGGTGGTGCACGCCGTGTCGTCGTTGATGCCGCTCATCGCGGTGCACATGCTGGTGACGCACGTGATGACGCCGCTGTGGCCCTGGCAGTTCGTCGGGTCGTCGCAGACGCGATTCGGAGTGCCGCCGTTCGGGCAGTCGGTCGTCGTCGAGCAACATTGACCGGTCGTGCAGCAGAAGCCGTTGTCGCAGTGGTTCGACTGACAGTCCGTGTCCTCGTCGCAGGCGAGACCGTTCGCGACGTCGGTCGTGCAGACGGCGGCATCGCAGTGCGCCGTGAGGATGCAGAAGCGATCGTCGTCGGTTCCGGTCGGCGCGCACATCGTCGCGCAGGTCGTCCCCATCGCGCCGCCGTCGTGGCACGTGTAGAGCGCGCAGTCGGTCGTCGTTCCGCTCTGGCAGGTCGCGAGGTGACACGTCGCGCCGACGATCGACGAGTACGTTCCGTCGCCGTCCGCCGAACAGCGACCGCTGATGCAGTCGTTCGGCTCTTCGTCGACGTGCATGTTGCAGTTGGTATCGATGCCGTCGCAGATCTCGTCGCGTCCCGGATGCACGGTCGCGAGCGCGTCGTTGCAGTCGGGCCCCAAGCAGCCGACGCCGACGCCGTACATGTCTGCGTCCTCGTCCACGCAACACGGACCGCCGACGGGCGCGCAGATGCTGGCGTGCACGCCGGTGCCCGTCTCGTCGAAGATGCAGGTGAAGCTACGCGGGCACGACGGGAACTCGCTGTTGCAGCCCGGAAGACACGCGCGACCGCCCGTCACCAAGCGTGCGCAGTACGAGGTCGCGTCGCAGTCGAAGTCGGTCGTGCACGCTTCGCACGTCCCGACGATCGTGTGCGGACCTCCGTCCGAGCCGGAGTCGCGCTGCGGCACGGGCACGTCCGGCCCCGTGTCGCGCGCGCCGCTGTCGTTCAATCCGGTGTCGGGCAGCACGCCGGTGTCCATGCCCCCCTCGAGGGACCCGTCGCGATGGCCGTTCCCCATCGATCCGCCATCGGCGCAGCCTGCCGCCACGGGGAACGTGGCGATCGCGAGCACGAGGGTCAGCGAACGTCCGAGCACCCTGTGTTCACCCATGGACAACTCCGTCAGACGTAAATGAGGACGGTCCCATGCTAACCCGGGTGGCCCGTCGCCGAGAACGGTCATGCTGAAGTGTCTGCAAAATGGACAGATTCGCGGCGCGGCGCCGCCCGGAGGCGCGATCAGTGGCAGTCCGCCGCGCCCAGCCAGCCGCGCGCGCAGCACTCGTCGTGCTCCTCGTATCCGAGCGCGCACAGACGGCGGTGCTCCGCCTCGGTGAGCTGCACCTCTTGGCCTTCGACGGCACCGACGGCGGCGCGCGCGCGGGCGAGCGCCGTCGCGGCCTCGAGCGTCTCCACGACGTCGACCTCCGTCGGCGCGAGATCGTGCTGCTCGGTCGCATCCACGTCGACGCGATAGAGCTCGTGCTCGGCGAGGTGACGCGGGTTGCCCGGGTTCGCGGTGATGAGCTTCAGCTCGTCGCTGCCGCGCCGCTCGCGCACGGCCTCGAGGATGTTCCCCTCGTGGCTCTCTTCGGCGTACAGGTGATCGCTGCCTTCGAAGAGGTTGCCCCCCTGCACGCCTTCGGGCACCGCGACGTGCTGCTCGCCGAGCAGCGTCGGCATGATGTCCACGCTCTGCACCCAGTGACGCACGGTCGTGCCCGCGCGACGACCGCTCGGCAGATGCACGAAGAGCGGCACGTGGATCTGCTCGTCGTAGAGCGTCGTGCCGTGCCAGAAGCCGCCGTGCTCGCAGAGCTCTTCGCCGTGATCGGCGGTGACGACGATCGTCGTCGTGTCGTAGAGCCCGCGCGCACGTAGCTCGGCGACGAGCGCTCCGAACTGCGCGTCCCAGAACGTGATCTCGCCGTCGTAGAGCTCGGTGAGCATCGCCGCTTCGTCCGGCGAGGGCGACGGATGCGCGGCGCGGCCGTATGCGGTCCCGTCGTAGGGATGACGGAAATACGGATCGTGCGGATCCATGTAGCCGACGAAGAGCATCCACGGACGATCGTTCGGGCGATGGTCGAGGTAGCCGAGCACGTGCCGGTTCACGACCGACGCGTCCTGGTACGCCGTCCCCGGCT
>CAYSCF010000008.1:0-59509 GCA_964429305.1 uncultured Sandaracinaceae bacterium
CGAGAGGTCCGAGAGCTCGGTGTCCAGCACCGTACGAACGGCGGCCCCGCGGTCGGGAGACCGGAGGGCATGGGCGAGCGCCGCGTCGCGCGCGACCATCGTCGCGGTGCGCTGTGTGCTCGCGCGCAGGTTCTCGAGCAGCTCGTGGTGCACCTCGTGCTCGCGCTCGAGCGTCCCGAGCACGCGTTGGTTGATGCCGATGTCGTAGACCTCGCGGAGGGCTCCGCGCCCGAGCACGAGCGCCGCGATCGCGGGCAGGAACGCGACGAGTGCCATCGCCGTGAGCACGCGTCGCTCGAAGCGACCGAAGCGCAGGTTGTCCGGCTTCGGGCCTGGCGCGCTCGTCCGCGGCGGCGGCGGCGGATCGCTGACTTGCTCCGTCATGGGCAGCTCAGCTCCCCCGATCCGAACGCGAGCGATCTCTCGGCGTCCCCGATCTGGCGCGTGACGAACAAGCTCACGAAGGAGCCGAAGAAAGCCTCGTCGCGCGCGGCGCCGCCCTCGGGACGCGCGAGCCAGCCGCGGATGCGCTCGACCATGTCGGGCGTGACGGGGTTGAGCTCGACGACGACGTCGAAGCGCACGTGCTGGCCGTGCCGACCGCTCCACGCGGCGGCATCGCCCACGACCACGTGGTCCGCGACCAAGCACGTCTGCACGACGGCCTCGATCGTCGGCAGCGTGAGCGAGCGATCGCTCGTCTCCGTGCGGACGTCGACCGAGTAGCGATCGGCCCAGATGTCGTAGACGACGTGGCAGCTGCGCACGCTCGCGGCGATCGGCCGGCCGTCGGTGCCGGAAGCGAGCACGCGCGTGACGAGCGTCTGCATCAGACCGTGCGAGAGGCTGCGGCGGACGGCGGCATCGGCGAAGCCCGCCGCCGAGAACGAGATGTCGGGCGGGCCGGCGTGGAAGATCACGCTCACCGCGGGCCTCACCGTCTGCGCGTGCGTGGGCAACGCGAGCGCGAGCAGCAAGAGCAGCGCGGGAGTGAAGCGCGCGAGTGTGCTCTTCGCGGTCATTGGAACGAGATGAACCCGAGCAGCGAAGAGAAGCCGACCGAGAACACGCCGATCGGCGTCTCGAAGCGCAGGCCGAGATCGAACGTCAGATCCCACGGGAACGCGTCGATGCCCGAGTAGCCCGCGATCGGCCGCGTGAAGAAGCTCGGCTGTGCGAGCAGGTACACGCCGGCGTTCGCGTAGATGAAGCCCGAGCGCAGTACGGGGTCGCCACCGAAGATGCGCACCGCGTACTCGAAGTCGAGGCGTGCGCCGAGATGGGCGAAGCGGAGCTCGCGGATCGCGTTGCGGAAGAGGTTCGGCGGGCCGCGGTGATCGAGGTTCATCTCGAGCATGCGGTTCGGGATCAGATCGGAGAGATCGGCGGCGTAGATCTGCGAGAAGAACGGGACGTCGCCGAATGCGGCGGCCCCGAAGAACGAGATACGCAGGCTGTGGTCCCACTCGGGCAGCGGGATCCAGTCGCGGAAGAGCACCTCGGCGCGGAAGTAGTCGTAGCTCGAGCCGATCAGCTGCGAGGAGAGATCGACCTCGCCCGTGACGTAGAGGCCGCTTCGCGTGATCGCGGGATCGTCACGCGTGTCGAGCGCGACGGAGAGCTCGAGGCGAGAGATCTCGCTCGTCCCGTCGTGGATCGCGAAGTCGATCGGCACGACCTCGGTGCCCAGCAGCTCGCTCGCGGCGGCAGGACGATTGAGGACGTGCACCGCCTCGATCTGCCAGCGCGCGAAGAAGCGGAGCTCGGAGCTGACGGGGATCGCCGTGCCGATCGAGCCGCCGCCGCGGAAGTAGTCGACGATCGCGTTTCGCGCCGCCTCGCACATGCCCATCTCTTCCGGGCGGCAGGTGCCGACGGGAGAGAAGAGGACGTCCTCGTCGCCGAAGAACTCGCGTGCGCGGTTGAAGAAGCCTTGGATCGAGAGCCCTGCGATCGAGCCTGCGAGCGTGGGATCGGTGAGCGAGAGACGAGCGCCTTGTTGTGCGCCGGAGACGAGCAGCGAGCCGCGCAGGGCGAGGCCCGCGCCGAAGAGGTTGGTCTCACCGGCGCTCAGGCCGAAGTACGGATCGAGACGGCTCGCCGCGCCGGTGCGAACGTCGACGATCCCTTCCGAGACGCCGAGCGCGATCTGTTCGAGCAGGAACGTGTTGCGCTCGACGACCTCGACGACGAGGACGGCGCGCCCACGCTCGGTGCCGCGCTCGATCGAGAGCTCGACCGACGAGAAGAAGCCGGTGCCGAGCAGCTGATAGCGGCCTTGCTCGAGGCGCGCATCGCCGGGATCGAGCGTCTCGCCGAGATGGATCGGGATCAGATTGCGGATGACGTCGGTCGCGGTGCGGCGGTTGCCGTGCACGCGGATCGACTCGAGCGTGTAGACGACGCGGGTCTCTTCGGTCTCGTGCTCGTGTTCGGTTTCGTCTTCGTGCTCTTCTTCGGGCGGCGCCTCGGTCGTCGTCGGGGTCGCGTCCAGCGCGACCTCGCTCGCGCCCACGGTCTCGCTGATGTCCGCGTCCTGCGCTCGAGCGACGGTCGCAGCGCTTAGGAAGAGCGAGAGCACGGCCCATCTCGCGATGGCGACCACGCTCACGATCAGCTCGCAGCGAGGAGGTGTGACAGCAGGTAGTACGACGCGACGCCGGCCACGATCACCGCGATCGCCCAGCTGATCGGCCCGAGGGTGTCGGTCGCGTAGGGCGCGGGGCGCCGCGACTTGATCTTCGTCTCGGTCTCCGCGGACGGAGCTTCGTTCTCGGCTTCGTTCTCGTCTTCGTCTTTGCGCGGCTTCTGCGCCTTCACCGCTTTCTTCGGCGGCGGATCGCTCTTGCGCGTCTCGTCGATCGATTCCTCGCCGCTCGCGCCCTCGCGCGTCTCCATGTGCATGGCGTTGGGCGTGCTGCCCATCCTCGCCTGCCGCGCCACGTGATCGATCGCAGCGATCGCCGACTCGTCGTCGCCCGCGAGGTATGCGATCCGCACCGTGTGCTCACGCGGACGTTTGGGCGGCGGCGACATCTTCGGCATCGCGGCCGGGGGCCGGATGCTCGGCTTCGGCTGCATCGGCGGGCTCGTGCGCAGCTTCGGCCGAACGCGCTCGCGCGTCTCGACCACGTCGGTGAGCGCGACCTCGAACACCTTCAGGAAGTGCTGGCCCGTGCTCTCGCGCGGTCGCACGAACTGCGTCGTCGGCTCGCGCTCGGTCGAGTCCTCCGCCGATGGCGCGCGCATCGACACGGGCACCAGGCTCTTGACGTCCTTGCCCACCTTGATGTCGAACGAGCCCTCGTCCCACGCGAAGATCGCGCTCAGATCGGCGTCTTCCTTTCCGTCGAGCTTGATCGCGAGCAGCTCGCCCGCGTCGTAGACGAGCTCGGCGAGCGTGCCTTCGTGGTTGAGCTTGAGCGTGCCGGTCACGCCGGACGACTCGCAGTAGTTCATCAGATCGGCAGGAACGTGAACGGCGAGCGAGCCGTTCTTGTGATCGTCGTCGCCCTGCGAGATCGGCAGCGTGGGCAGGCGCTGGTGCACCACGTAGTGGCCCTTGCGCGCCTTGAGCACGACCTCGACCGGGTCGGAGCCGTCCGGCATCTGGTCCTGGTCGAGCGCGATCTGTCCCGCGACGATCGCGACGTCCCCGGTCTGTCCGCCCGTGGAGAAGCGCAAGCGCCCCGTGATGCGGCGCGATTCGATCTCTCTCAGCACGTCGAGCATCCCCCCGTCGGGGATCTCTCCGCTCATGGCAGGCTCGGACACCGGAGCGGAATTGCGCCCGGGCTCGCTTCCGCTGTCAAGACGAGATACGAGGTATCCATGCGGTCGACGGTTCTCGTGTGTCTGTCGCTGGCGGCGTGCGCGAGCCCCGCCCGGACGGCCGAGCCCGCCCCCGCGAGCGCTGGTGGCGAGTGCCCCGCGCGAGAGGCGCTCGGTCCGGCCGAAGAAGCGCTCGGCGCCTGTCGCGCGACGCATGCGTCCGATCCCGGCTGGCCGGCGCGCGACGCGTACGAAGCGTTGATCCCGCGTCTGACGGCTCATCTGGCCTCGCTCGAGCCCGCGCGCTTCGTGACCGCCGACGAGATGCAGCCGTTCGCCGAGGGCATCTGGGCGCTGCTCGATCAGGTCGATTTCCCCTCGGGCACCGAGGCCGCTCGCTCGCGCGCCGAAGACGCCGCCGAGCGTCTCTTGCGGGATCGCGACATCCACACCGCCCCGGGCGCGGCGATCGAGGCGCTCGATGCGGTCACGCAGATCGGAACGGTCGCCGATCCGTCGGGCGGCGCCGATCCGTGCGCGGCCGAAGACCTGCGCGCGCAACAGACCCGCGCCGAGTCGGGAGCTTGCGAGTGATGCGTGAAGGCGTTCCCAGCATCACGGCTGCTGCCGTCTCGCTCTTCCGAGGCATCGCGAGCTTGCCCGGCTCGCGCGTGGACTTCGCCAACGATCGAGGCATGCGCGCGCTCGCGCCGGCACCGCTGGGCGCGGCCCTGAGCGTGCTCGGCGCGATGACCGCGCGTCGGCCGGGGCTGCACGCACTGCTCGCGGCGCCGACGTTCGGCCTGATGCAGCACGTCGCGCTGCGCACGGCCGCGATCGATGCGGCGATCCGGCTCGAGAGGATCGAGGGCATTGCGCAGCTCGTGGTGCTCGGCGCGGGGCTCGATGCACGCGCGTTCCGCATGGGCGAGCTCTCGGAGACCACGGTGATCGAGGTCGACTTTCCCTCGACGCAAGCGATGAAGCGCGTGCGAGCCCGCAACCTCACGCCGGCCGCGCGCGAGCTCCGCTGGGCGCGGATCGACTTCGAGAAAGAGGCGCTCGGCGACGTGCTCGTGCGCGCCGGTCATCGAGCGGATCTCGGCACCGTGTGGCTCTGGGAAGGCGTGACGATGTATCTCGCGCCCGAGGCGCTCGAGGCCACGCTCGCGGTGGTCTCGGCGCGATCGGCGCCCGGCTCCACGCTGCTGATGACGTACGCGACCGAAGACATGGCGGCGATCCTCGCGGGGCCGCTCGCGCCGCTCGAGCCGGTGGTCGACTTCGCGTTCGGTCTGCTGGGCGAGCCGCTGCGCGGGCGCATGTCCAGGGCGACCGCGCGGGCGCGGCTCGATGCGCACGGCTTCGACGTGGTGAGCGACTCGGGCGCGACCGAGTGGGCGCGCGAGCACCTGCGCGGCGCGAGCTCGCGCATGACGATCGGAGAGCGCCTCGTGCGCGCGGTGCGGCGCCCTTGAAGGGTCTCTACGCGATCGTGGATCCGGCTGCGTGCAAGGGGCGCGATCCGCTCGACGTCACGCACGCGATACTGCGTGGAGGCTGCGCGGCGCTCCAGCTGCGCGACAAGCACGGAACCGATCGCGAGGTGCTCGCGCTCGCGCGCGCGATGCAGCCGCTCGCTCGGCAGGCCGGCGTGCCGTTCTTCGTCGACGACCGGCTGGACGTGGCGATCGCATCGGGCGCCGATGGAGTGCATCTGGGACAGGACGATCTCCCGCTCGCGGTCGCGCGCGCGCAGGCGCCGACGCTGCGCATCGGGATCTCGACGCACGACCTCGCGCAGCGCGCGCGTGCCGAGCGCGAGGGCGCCGATCTGATCGGCTTCGGGCCCGTGTTTCCCACGGCCAGCAAGGCCAATCCCGATGCGCTCGTCGGGCTCGACGGGATCGCGGCCGCCGTCACGGCCTCTCGCGTGCCGGTCGTAGCGATCGGCGGCATCGATCTCTCGAAGGTCCCCGCGCTGCGTGCATGCGGCGTGACGCTCGCCGCCGTGATCTCCGCGATCTGCAGCGTCGACGATCCCGAGCACGCGGCGCGCACGCTGCATCGCGCGCTCGCGGAGGGCGCGTGATCCTCGAGGTCGCGCTCCTGCTCGGCGCGAGCGGGGCCGCGGCAGGTCTCTTCGCCGCCCTGCGCGCGCGCGCGACGCGAACGAACGAGCCGAGCGAGCTCGGCAAGGCGCTCGCCGCAGCGCGCGCGAGAGAGCGCGGCCTCGTCTCGGGCGATGTCGTGATGATCCCCGGCGAAGAGCTCGCGCTCGGCGGCATGCTCGCGCTCGACGAGGGCGGCTTCGTTCTGCGCGCGTTCTCGCTCATCGGTGCGGCGCGGGATCGCTGGCTCGTGCAGCTCGATCCCGACGCGCGTGATCTGGTGCTCGCGACCGAGACCGATCTGATCGGGCCCGGCGCCGTTCCCGCATCGCTCCCGATCGGAGGCCGCACGCTCGTGCTCGAGCGTCGCGGCACCGCGCAGGCGCACGGCAAGGGCGAGGGTGTCGGCGCGATCGACGGCGCGCGCGCGCCCTACGTCGTGCTCGCCGAGCGCGGTGGTCGCGCTCTGATCGTGATCGATCTGCCGAGCGCGCGTCTGGCGCTGCTCGGCGAGCGTGTCGATCCGCGGGTCGTCGACAAGCTCGGAGGCGGCACCGTCCCGCGGTCGTGAGCTCTGGCGGAGTGGTCCGCAGAGCGGACCCGACATCTCCGTTCGGCTACTCGCTGACCATGACGGTCTCGTCCTCGCGGACGCGATACGTCGTGTGCATGTACTGGTCGAGCTCGAGGAGGAACTCCTCCATCTGCGCGCCGTTCGGCGTGCTCGGCGGAGCGTCCGTGTAGAACGTGCCGCGCAGGCACTCGCTCGGCAGGCAGCGGCCGTCGGGGAAGACGAAGATCATCTTCGGCACGCGCTCCGCCTCGGGGATGGTGCGCGAGATCATGTAGTTCCACATGATGCCGCCGAGCGCCTGCAGGTCCATCGGCGCCATGCCGTAGCCGTGCAGGAAGTACACGATGGGGTAGCGCTGACCGGCGTTCGCCGGATCGAAGTAGCCGGGCGGCAGCACGATGCTGACCTGACCCGTACGATGCGTCATCGGCGCCGTGAACATCTGCGTCAACGAGTTCACGTGGTCGCAGCCGACGGTGTCGGGCGTGCAGATGCGGTCCTGGATGATCGTGCGATCGAGGTTCGGCCAGCGCGCGCTCATCATGCCGAGCGCCGAGAAGAAGCGGTGGAGCAGCTGATCGGGCGTGCCGACGTGACCACCGTCGCCGAGGATCTTCTCGTCCTCGGTCGCGTCGATGGAGCCGTAACGGACCTCGGTGTATCGCCCCGTCTCTTCCCATGGCACCTGGTTGAACGTGAAGGCACCACCGCAGCGCGAGCCGTCCCAGGAGCAAGTGGCGGTGTTCTCGCAGGTGGTCATGTCGGTGATCGCGGGACACGCGACCGTGCGCGAGTCGAGGTGCAGTGCCTCGTGCCCGTTGTAGTAACGGACCGGGATGTCGCGCGCCGCGAACCCACCGATCGTGTGGTGGCCCTGCACGGCCCAGTTGAACAGGTCGCGCACGCCGCCGTCCGCGAAGAAGTCGAAGCCGTCGATCGTCGCGAGCGGATAGCCCGCGTGTACGGTGTCCATGTTGCCGCGGTAGCCGCGTACGAGGCCGCGTGGGCTCGTGCCGATCATGCGGTCGGCGCCTGCCGTCATGTCGAAGTGACCGTTGCCTTCGCCGTGATCGAACCCGCCCGCGCCGACCTGCGGCGTGCCGGCGACGCCGTCGAGGCCGATGTCGTCGTAGTGCTCCGCATGGCCGCCGCCGCAGTCGTCGCGCTCCCAGTTCCCTTCGGTGCCAGTCGGGTTGTACTGGAAGTCGTAGTCGTCGCCGGCCGGGTCCGGATTCGTGAGCGCGTCGTAACCGGTCTCGGCGCTCGAGAGCGTTCCGTCGCAGCCCGTGTCCGTGAACGGCTCGTGACCGTTGCGGATGACCGGCTCGCCCGCATCGCGCACGTGGTTGCCGTTGATGTCGACCGCGAGCGCGACCTCCATCGGGATGTACTGCGTGCCGGTCGGATCCCAGCTGCCCGTGTCGGTCTGACAGTGCGCCGAGCTCGCGGTGCAAGGGCCGAGCGTGTCGGGATCGAAGTTCACGCGCTCGGCGCCGTCGCAGAACGCGATGACGTCGTAGTGCCCGTCGGGGTTGTACTCGTTGTCGAAGAAGCCGGTGGCGTTGTTGGTGTCGCCGCCCGCGGGCTCGCCGTGGATCGTGAGCGCCAGCAGGTTCGCCATCATGCAGCGGTCGGTGTCGCTCATCGCGCGCGTCGAGTCGGGGATGCCGGGCGGCACGATGTCGGGGAACGTCGGGTCGTCGCTCGTGTCGGTGTTCGCGTTGCCGAACATCGCCGTGAGGTCGCGGAAGATCGAGATGTAGTCCTCGCGATCGAAGTGACCGCCTTGGCCGCCGTAGCCGTCCTCGTACCACCAGTTCTCGAAGTGCTGCGTGTGCTCGTAGAGCTGACCGCGATCGGGCGCGTGTGCGAGCGACGCTCCGGCCGCGCATCCCGTGGGATCGAGCGCGCGCTCGGCCTCGGTGCAGAAGCCGCCGATGTGATAGCTGCGGATGTACTCGAGCAGGTAGATCCAGTCCGTCGGCCCGCCGAGCGGTGCGATGTAGTCGAAGAGCTCCGGATGGCCGGTCCCGATGCGGCCCGAGCCGCTGCCACCCATCGAGAAGCCCATGATGCCGCGGTAGTGGAAGTTGCGACTTACCGTGTGCGGCACGTCGCTGCGCACGACGGGCTGGTAGGTGCCGAGGCGCGGCGCCTGGAAGCGGAGCAAGCCGCCGCCCGCGCTGCCGACGAACACCGGCGTCGCGATGCCGACGATGCGCGGCTCGGTCACGCCCGGGCCCGTGTACGCCATCTCGACGTGACCACGGTGCGCTTCCGACGGCAGCAGGGAGAGCTGGATCGGAACGGTGAAGTCGATCTCGCGGCGGAAGCGATACGTCGTGTCGCTCTCGAAGGTGACCGCCGGACCGAGCGCCGTGTAGCCGCTCGGCAGTTGATCGGCGTGGCACGCGACGGAGACCATGAACGGATCGACGTGATAGATGTCGGTGCGCGATGCGCCCGTGGCGACGCTGATGGCCGTGCCGGCGAGCGTGCTTCCGGTCGCGACCGTCACGGCCGTGCCGCCCGGCGTGACCATCCCGGTGGCCGTACCGGCGCAGGTCGGAAGCGTCGGCGTCGTGACCGCGACCTCGATCTCCGCCGTGCAGGGCGTCGTCCCGGCCATCACGGTCGCGCGAACGGTCGCGGTCCCGGCCGCCATGCCCATCACGTCCACGGTCGTGCGCGAGTGGTTCGCGGGGATCGTCACGGTCGCGGGGAGCTGCACCAGACCCGTGGGCGTCGCGCTCAGAGCGATCGTGAGATCCATCGGCGCATCGCCCGCCGTATCGAGGAACGTGTGGCGCGACGTTCCCGGCACGACGCCGATCGTCGAGTGCGAGAACGCGATCGATCCGATGAGGTCCACACACGAGCGCGGTCCGCCGGTGTCCGGACCTGCATCGCTCGTGGCCGCGTCGGGCGTGGGAGGCGGGTTGTCGCCACAGGAGGCCAACGACGAGCAAGCGAGCGCGACCAAGACGGCAAGACGAATGCGCATCCGCGAAGCATACGCGGGCGCGCTCGGGAATCGGTAGTCGTGGAAGCACGCGGGACGGGTGATTGTGCGGGATCGCAGGCTCGTCCTACGTGCCCATCGCCTTCTTCGCCTTGGCTTTCAGGTCGTCGACCTTGAACGGCTTCGTCACGTAGACCCGGGCGCCCGCGTTGACGCCGTCGATCAGGTCGCGGGGGCCTTGTCGCGCGGTGAGCATCAGGATCGGCACGCGGCTCAGGCGTGGATCGGCCTTCATGCGGCGGGCGAGCTCCAGGCCGTCCATGTTCGGCATCATCACGTCGGTGACGACGAGGCGCGGAACGGGATCCTGCGCGAGGACGGTGAGCGCATCGCGGCCGTCGCGTGCTTCTCGGACCGAGCCGAGCTCGGAGAAGATGCGGACGAGCATCTTGCGGAGTGTGTCGTCGTCCTCGACCACCACGATCGAGATTCCGTTGTTCGGCGAAGGTGCCGGCGCGGGCGCGGCGACCGGAGGCGGTGTCGGTGCGGACGCGGGCGCGGGAATGGGCACGGCGGTGCGCGACGCGGGCGCTTGCGTGGGTCGCAGCTGCTCCATGAGACGCACGGCCTTGGCGAGCTCCGTCACGCTCGGCGCACGCGCGGCGGTCGGTGGTGTCGGGCGTCGTGGCGGCGGAGGAGGCGGCGCAGCGCGCGGCGGAGGGAGCGGTAGATCGAGCGGCGCCGCCACCGCGGCACGCGCGGCGACGGGCTTCGACGACGGTCTCGCGATTCCGCGGATCTCGGCGAGCGATCGATCGTAGTCGAGCTTGGACGCCGGGCTGCGGAGCACCTCGTACGCCTCGGTCGCGCGCGCGAAGATCGCTTCCATGCGCTTGCGATGCGATCCCGAGTCGCGCGCATGCCATCGATCGGGATGGAAGCGCTTGATGACGCGCAAGTAGGCCGTCTTGATCTCGGCCTCGCTCGCGCCCTCGTCCACGCCCAGCACGGCGTAGTGATCGAGGAACATCAGCTGCGGCGCGAGGCGGTCGATCTCGGCGACGAGATCTTCGGGCAGGAGCGGTTTGTCCGTCACGGAGCGGCCGCGCCTCCCAGCGCACGCACGACGACGCTCGCCGCGACGAGACCGAACGTGCCCGTCACGAAGCTCATCGAGCCGTCGATGCGCGCGCGTCGATCACAGCTCTGCAGGCCATTGTCCTTGTTCGGACAGACGCACACGAAGCCCTGGCCTTCGTCGTACGTGAGGGGCGTTGGATCGCTCGGCGGCTCGAAGCTCCACACTGCGTGGATCCCGACGGGCTTGTGCCGCTCGATCGTGAAGCCGTGCTTCTTGCGCAGGATGTTCCGCACGTCGCGCGCGAAAGGGCAGATCTCGGTGTCGGCGAGATCCGTCGTGCGCACGCGCGTGGGATCGAGCCGCGCCGCGGCGCCCATGCACGAGACGACCGGGATCTTGCGCGCCACGCACGTCGCGAGCAGGTGCGCCTTCGCCGTGAGGTTGTCGATCGCGTCGACGACGAAGTCGACCCGTCCGGACAGCAGCTCCTCGCTCGTCTCGGCGTTGTAGAATTTCGGCACCGCTTCGATCGTCGCCGTGGGCGAGACGAGCCGAAGGCGCTCGGCCATCACCTCGGCCTTGCTCTTGCCGATGTTGCCCTTGAGCGCGTGCAGCTGCCGGTTCGAGTTCGTCACGCACACGTCGTCGAAGTCGACGAGCGCGAGCGATCCGACGCCGCTGCGCGCGAGCGACTCGGCCGCGAACGATCCGACGCCGCCCATCCCGAAGATCACGACGCGGCTGGCCATCAGCGTGTGCAGCGCCGGCTCGCCGATCAGCCGCGCAGCGCGATCGAAGCGCCGATGCGTCTTGTAGCGAGACTCGACGGGCTCGGACGAAACTGCCGGCGCTTCTTCTTCGCGCAACATCGGAAGCGGCATGAGAGGAGAGGTATAGCAGCCCGCCGCGCGCCCGATCGACGCGTTACCCTCGGAGAACGGAGGGGTGATGGAGAGCCGAGAGCCAGGAGCGGTGTATTGGGAGCGCATCGAGCCCTTCTGGGCCAGCATTTCGATCTACGACGGCCCGGATAGATTCCTCGCGGAAATCGCTGCGGCTCCGAAGCGCGTCCAACATCTGTTCGCCGTGCATTGGCTCGTGTCGGAGGTGTGCAACGGGGGCTTCCACCAGTTCTTTCGCAACGCCACCGGCGTCGTTGCGCCCGAAGCGCTCGCAGGACTGCGTGCGATGCGGCTCGACGTCTGGGCCGAGCTCCTGGAGCGCGCGTTGACGATGCTCGGCTCGCCGTATCCACGAGAGTACGAAGCCCGGCACGCGTGGCTCCGAGCGATCGAGGGAAAAGGAGGTGAGCACGTGCCGCGAGCGGTGTGGGATCCATGCCACGCGCTCGACGATGCGTTCTACGACTGGCTCCACGAGGAGGACGCGCGGTGGGAGCGCATCGCCGACGCGTACGCCGCCGCGCACGGCGGAGCGTGATGTGCTACGAGTAGCACATGGGCTCGGTGGGCGTTCGAGAGCTGCGTCAGCGTGCGAGTGAGCTCATTCGTCGCGTAGAAGCGGGGGAAACGGTCGAGGTGACGGACCGGGGACGTCCAGTCGCTCTGCTCGCGCCGATCGCTCGCGGTTCGATCCTCGCGCAGTGGAGAGCGACGGGCGAGACGACGGGCAAGAGCAAGGGTCTCGCGGGTCTGCCGCCGCCGCTGGTGTTGCCGCGTGGGCACGAGCTCCCGTCGCGCAGACTGGCGCGGCTTCGCGAGCACGAGCGCTGAGGTGGCCCTGATTTATCTCGACTCCTCGGCGATCGTGAAGCTCGCGATCGAAGAGCCGGAGTCTGCCGCGCTACGCAGAGCGCTTCGCGGGCGAACAGAGCTCGTTTCGAGCGCCCTCGCACGCACGGAGGTCGCGCGAACGCTGCTTCCGGAAGGACAGGACGTCGTGAATCGAGGCGAGGCCGTCCTCGAACGAATCGAGCTCGCCCGCGTCAACGATCGCGTGCTTCGGCTCGCCGGGGAGCTGACGCCGCACGGCTTGCGCTCGCTCGACGCGATCCATCTCGCCACGGCGAAGCTACTCGAGCGCGTGAAGCTTGTCGTCACGTACGACGCGAGAATGGCGGAAGCGGCGCGCGGGATGAAGTGGAAGGTCAGCGCGCCGAGATGACCATCACTGCACGACTGCCCGGCAAGCCGGGCCGACGCAATTGCGTCGGGTTCGCTCCGCGGACTACTCCGGCAGTGATCAGTCGCAGTTCTCCCACGTGAGGACGCCGCGCATCGGAACCAAGAGATGCTGGTTGCCGTTCGGCGGTCCGAGATCGGCGAACGAGAACGAGACGTGGACCCACGCTTCGCAATTGTCGGGATGATCGACGACCGTCAGATCGATCGGCCCCTCGGCGCCGGAGCTGGGCGCGCGACACGCTGCTTCGATGCGCGCACAGATCCCACGCCAAGTGTCTTCGTCACCGGCGATGCGATGGTTGTGGTGCTTCTCCCACCAGCGCGGGCGGAAGACGTCTGCGTCGGGGGTCGGAATGGGAAGCAGCCATCCTTCCAGCTCACGGTCGACCGTCGCGACGCCGTCGGTCTGATTGCAGTACACGATGCCGGTGGGCGCCGGCACGATGATCATCGGTCGCGAGATCGACCAGAGGTAGACGTGGAGCGGCTCGGCCACGCGGTCCGTGCGCGCGTCAGTGCGCGCCCTTCTTGGGCCTCAGGAGCTTGCCGGCGTCCACGTGCTCGTTCCACGTCGCGGGGGCGAAGCCGTTCGCGGCCGGCGCCATCGTGATGCAGCCCTGCACGGGGCACACGATCTGGCAGAGGTTGCAGCCGACGCACTCGCTCTCGTCCACGAACGGAACGTGCGAGCCCTCGGTCTTGCTCGGATACACGCACTGGTGCGCGCCGTCCTGGCAAGCGACGACGCAGAGCTGGCAGCCGATGCACTTGTCCGCGTCGATCTTCGCGACCGTCTCGTAGTTCAGATCGAGGTTGCCCCACTCCGAGTACGCCGGGACGGCCTTGCCGATCATGTCGTCCAGCTTCTCGAACTGGTGCGTGCGCATGTACTCCTCGAGGCCGTCGATCATGTCCTCGACCACGCGGAAGCCGCGCAGCATGACCTCGGTGCACACCTGCACGTTGCTCGCGCCGAGCAGCAGGAACTCGACCGCGTCCTTCCAGTTGGAGATGCCGCCGATCGCCGAGATCGGTCTCGTGAACTCCTCGTGGCGCGCGAGCGCGGCCGTCATGTGCAGCGCGATCGGCTTCACCGCCGGGCCGCAGTAGCCGCCGTTGGTGCTCTTGCCGTTCACCATCGGCTTGGGGCTGAACGTGTCGATGTCGACGCCGATGATGCTCTTGATGGTGTTGATCAACGAGACGCCGTGCGCGCCGCCGCGCTGCGCGGCCATGCCGTGCGGCAGGATGTCGGCGACGTTCGGCGTGAGCTTCACGAGCACGGGCACGGTCGAGTACTCGATCGCCCACGACGTGATCTCTTGGTTCACGCTCGGCTCCTGGCCCACCGCGGAGCCCATGCCGCGCTCGCACATGCCGTGCGGACAGCCGAAGTTGAGCTCGAGGCCATCGGCGCCCGCATCGATCGAGCGCTTGATGATGTCCTTCCACTCCTCCTTCGTCTCGACCATCAGCGAGACGACGACGGCGTGCTTCGGATACTTCTTCTTGGTGTCGTAGATCTCTTTGAAGTTCGTCTCGAGCGGGCGGTCGGTGATCAGCTCGATGTTGTTGAAGCCGATCGTTCGCTGACCGTGATAGTCCCAGGTGCCGAAGCGCGACGACACGTTCTGGATGGGCGTTCCGAGCGTCTTCCACACGGCGCCGCCCCAGCCGGCGTCGAACGCGCGCTGCACCTGACCGCCCGAGTTCGCCGGCGGTGCCGACGCCAGCCAGAACGGGTTCGGCGAGCGAATGCCGGCACAGTTGGACGAGATATCAACCACGCGAACCTCCCAGGGATCGATCGATCGCGCGCGCGGCGCGCTTGCCTTCGGCCGCGGCGTTGACGACTTCCTTGCCGCCGTTCGCGCAGTCGCCGCCCGACCACACCTTCGGTCGGCCGGTGAAACCATCCGCGTCGACGACGATGCGGCCCTTGTCGAGCTTCACACCGGAGAGATGCCCCACGAGATCGCCGAGCTTCGCCTGGCCGATCGCGAGCAGGACGAGATCGGCATCGATCACGTGCTCGCTTCCCGACAGGACGCGCTTGTCGTCGTCGAGCAACGCGCAGCGAATCGCCGCGACCTTGCCCGTGCCGGAGAAGCCGATCGGTTGCGTCTGCCACGCGTAGTGCACGCCTTCCATCATGGCGGCGTCGTTCTCGTGCACGTAGCCGCTCATGAGCGCGCGGCTGCCGCGATACACCATCGTGACGCGCGCGATGCCGAGGCCGACGAGCTCGCGCACCGCGTCGATCGCCGTGTTGCCACCGCCGACCACGACTGCGCGCTCGACGCCGGTGAGGTCGACCTTGCCGAGCTTCATCCGCTCGATGAACGCCACGGCGCCCTCGATGCCTTCGAGATCTTCACCCGGCACGCCGAGCCGCGAGTCCGCGCCGAGCCCGAGCCCGAGGAACACCGCGTCGAAATCCTTCTCGAGCTGCTCGAACGTGATGTCTTTGCCGACGCTCACGTGGCTCTTGATCTCGACGCCGCCGATGCCGAGCACCCACTCGGCCTCTTCGACCGCGCGATCCGCGCGCATCTTGTAGGGCGCGACGCCGGTCGTATCGAGACCGCCGAGCACGTCGCCCTTCTCGAAGATCGTGCACGCGTGTCCGAGCCGGCGCAGCTCGTGCGCGCACGCGAGCGAGGCCGGGCCACCGCCGACGAGCGCGACCTTCTTGCCGGTGGGCGCGCCTGCCTCGAAGAATTTCCACTTCGCCTCGAACGCCGCGTCGGTCGCGTAGCGCTGGAGCTTGCCGATCTGGATCGGCGGCATCTCGAGCTCGTTGAACACGCAGTCGCCGACGCAGAGCACCTCGACCGGGCACACGCGCGCGCAGCTCATGCCGAGCACGTTCGACTCGAAGATCGTCTTGGCCGAGCCGCGCAGGTTCTCCGTCGCGATCTTGCGGATGAACGTCGGGATGTCGATCGACGTCGGGCACGCCTTCACGCATGGCGGGTCCTCGCAGTAGAGACAGCGATTGGCCTCGAACGCGGCCTGCGCCGGCGTGTACGGGTCCTTGAAGTCTTCGAAGATCGTCTCGCTGCGCTTGGGATCGAGATTCGCCATCCGCCCTCCCGGAACGGCGTTTGTATCGCGGACGGGCGTAGGAGCGCCATCGCGCAGCGCGTCAGACGACGCGTCGATCGCCCATCGCGACGCGATCAATGAAAGCCGGTGATGCGAGCCGGCAACACGCCGCCCGTGCCACCCTCGCCGGAGAGCCCGTGGCCCCAGCACCACACGTCGGTCGCGGTCAGCGCGCACCAGTGCTCGCCGGCGCCGCTGAGCTGGATCACGCCCGAGAGGCCGCTGACCTCGACGGGCGTCGTCGAGCTCGCGCCGCGTCCGTCGCCCAGCGCCCCGGAATCGCCGTACCCGACGCACATCACGTGGCCGTCGCCGGGTGTGATGAGGCACGTCGAGGCGTTCGCGAGCTCGGTCGGGATCCGTGAGCCCGACGGAACGCCGGTGAAGAGAACGGGCGTGCCCGAGTGAGCCGCGGGCGCGCCGTCGCCGAGCTCGCCGAAGTCGTCGGAGCCCCAACACATCACCGCGCCGGTGTTGCGCTGCGCGCAGCAGTGCTCGTAGCCGCAAGCGACGGCCGTCGCGTCCTCGATCGGCGGATGCACGAGCGTCGCGCTCGATCCGCCGATCGTTCCGTTCCCGAGCTGGCCGTCGTCGTTGCGCCCCCAGCACTGCACGGCGCCCGAGGTCTGAACGGCGCACGTGTTGAGGAACGCGGGCGAGATCTCGAGGACCGGCCCCAGGCCTGCGACCGGCACGGGGGTCGTGCTTCCGCTGACGTCGCCCCAGCACGACGCGATGCGGTCTTCGCCGATCAGGCAGCCGAGGCCGCCGAGCCTCACGTCGACCGCACGCCACGCACCAAAGTCGGGGTAGTAGATCGGGCCGCTGCAGCCGATACCGCCGCCGAATCCGGGTGGCGACAGACCGCAGTCCGACCAGCAGTACACGTGGTCCGCAGCGGTGAGGAAGCAGACGAGGCCGTCCATGACGGACACCGCACGCACGTCGTGGGCGCTCATGCCGACGGGCGCGGCCACGGTCCCGCCATTGCCCCAGACGTAGAGCGTCCCGTCGCTCATTATCGCGTACGACGTGCGGTCGCGCGTGACGACCCGCACCGGGTGGATGCTCGAGCACGCGCCGCCCACGCACGTGGCTCCGCTGCCGCAGGCCGCGTCGCCGCCCTCGTCGATCGTGCCGTCGCAGTCGTCGTCGGTGCCGTCGCACGACTCGGGGATCGGCGTGGGCGAGGGACACCGGCCCCACAGGATCTCCGGATACTCGCACTGCTGCATCGCGCTGATGCACGCGCCGACGCCGATACCGCAGGGCCTCAGCGTGCCCGCCGGGCACGCGCAGCCTTCGTCGATCGATCCATCGCAGTCGTCGTCAGCGGCTCCGTCGCAGGCCTCCATCGCCCCTGGATGACGCGCGGCCGAGTGCTCGTCGCAGTCACCCGAGAGCCCGACGTAGCCGGGCGGCGCGCTGCACGCATGCACGACGTGCGCGATGTCGCCGAAGCCATCGCCGTCCATGTCTGCGAAGTACCAGCCGAGCGGTACGCACGATGGGGAAGTGCCCGCGTCGCCGCCCGTATCGGTGCCAACATCGCCGCCCGCATCGGCGCCGGCATCGCTGCTCGCGTCGAGCACCCCTGCATCACCTCGTCCGCCGTCCACCGCCGCGCCCGACACGCAGACGTGATCGCTGCAATGGCGGCTCGCGTCGCAGTCGGCATCTGCGTTGCACTCGACGCAGACTCCCGCGTCGCACACGGCTCCCATCGCCGAACAGTCTCGGTCGCTCGAGCACGTCACGCGGGCGACGCACACGTCCGCGCGGCAGTCGGCGCCGCTCGGGCAGTCCGCGCTAGTCGCACACTCGACGCACGTGTCGATCGCCATGTCGCAGACGAGATCTGGGCATGTGCGCGACGACGTGCAGGTCGCAGGCGCGACGCACGCGCCGTCGATGCACACGGTGCCGAAGCAGTCACTCGCCCAGCGGCACGCAGCCGAAGCAGCGTCGCCGCCGCCGTCGCTCACTGTCGTGGCGGTGCCGCAGCCGATCCAGAGCAGAGCGCCCACCAGCAACCGGCGATCGTTCATCGGCCCAGTCTAGATGACCGATCGTGATTCGTGCATGCACGAACCACCGGTCATTTACTGCGTTGGCGCCGCGGGTCCCGCGGAGCGGGTCCCCGCGTCGCCCAATAGATCAGGGGGCGATTCGTGATCACGAATCGCGATCCCTGATCTAGTCGCACTCGTCCGCTCGATGGTGGTCGGGCCGACGGAGCTCGAAGGAGAAGAGGAAGTCGAGCTCGTCTTCAGTGCCCGGCGGCCGCGAGCGCCAGCAGCGCCGCGGTGTCGGTGCTCACGAGCTGCACGGTCGGAGGCAGCATCGGTGCGAGCGCCTCGAGCGAATTCTCGAGCGTGAGCCCGCCGTCGCTCGTCATGTAGACCCACGTGACCGTGCCGGGCGGATAGGCGCCGATCTCCGTGGCCATGTGGCTCGGGCTCAGCGTGAACGGGCTCGAGTCGTCGCTCACGCCGCGCCACTCGCGCGGACGGAACACCACCACGCGACCACCGTCGGGGCCCGTGAGCACCTCGAAGAACCGAGTTGCCGGCCACCATGGAAAGGCGGTGACGAGATAGGGCACGTTCACGGGGAACACGCCGCGGACGGGCCCGCCCGCGCGCGCGTATCTCGGCAAGAACGAGCTCTCGGCGTCGCGCCACGTCCCGGTCCAGTCCCAGTGGACCGTGCCCGAGATCCCGAGGATGCACGCGTCGACTTCCGTCGCGTCGACGAAGCGCTCCTGCGCGTCGGGAGCGAGCGACGTCGGGTATGCATAGAGATGCCCGCTGGGCGGCAGCGCGAAGTAGTCGCTGCCGGTCTGGTGGCTCTGTTCGTAGTACCAGCGCAGCAGATCGGGCGCGATGCGCGGCAGATGCGGCGAGATCGTCCACGTCAACGGCGGGCACGAGCCCGATGCGCACGTGGTGAGCCGCTGCCGGAACCAGTCGTGTCGCGCGTCGGTGATGTAGCCGATGTTGTCGCCGTCACCGACGACGAACGCGACGTACGTGCGGCTCGGATCGTACGAGACGTGCTCGAGCGCGTTCTGCGTGACGACGGCGGACTCGGTGATCGCGGGCGAGCGTGTGGAGAAGAACGAGAGGTTGCTCGTCTCGCTCGCGATGGCGCCCATGTTGCGCGAGTCGAGGCAGCGCGTCTGCGCCTCGTAGAGATCGCCGCCCGCGACGTTCCACGAGTCGTTGTAGCCGTAGATGCCGAGCGGCGTGTCCCAGTGGCCCGCGTTCACGATGCTGCTCAGTAGCGCCTTCTCGGGATTGCCATCGATGCAGCCGTTGACCAGGAACACGACGAAGAGCCGCTGCGAGAACACGAAGTCGACGAGCGCGGCGCTCGCGTCCCGCGTGATGGACGGATTCGCCGGATCCATCGGATGTTGGTCGTATCCGGGATCGAGCATCGCGAGGCCCGTCGTCTGCGCGCCGTAGGTGTCGAAGACGTACTGCGTGGCCAGCAGAGGCGTGCTCCGGTCGTGCAGCTCGGTCACTGCATCGAACGCGGTGCTGCCGCACGTGACGCTCAGGCTCGCGTCGATCGGGATCGCGCCGAGCGCGGAGGCGACGGTGAGGATGTTCGGCAAGAGCGCTTGCTGGCTCGCGTAGTCGTATCGAACGCACGCGGGGAAAGCGGTGAGGCACGAAGCGAGGAAATCGGCTGCATCGACGGTCGCGGCCGGAACGAGATCGAGCTCGGTCAGCCACGTCGCGTCGTGCGCGTCCGCGTTCACGTAGACAGACCCGCCGACCGCGCGATTGCGAAGGCCGACACACGCCTGCACGGCGAGCTGGAACGGAGCGGGTGCGGTGGGATCCAAGCGCACGAGCGTGAATGGGTTGGGCGTCGGCGTCGGTGCCGACGGGTCGTGCGCCGCGCACGGCGGTGGTGGCGGCACGCTCGGAGTCGGCGCGCACGCAACGAGCAACGTCAGCGTCACGGACGGCAACCAGCGACTCATGGTGCTCTTGGCCTTCCGGCCGACGTTCGAAGCGGCCTAGAAAGACGAAGCCTGCGCTCACTCATGGTGTCAACGAGAATCGCGGCGGCACCACCTTCAGAACACGATGATCTCGATCGTGCGACCCGCGGCCTCGGCGAGAGGTCCCAGATCCTCGGGGTCCGACGTCACGAGCACGTCTTCGTCCTGCGTGAGCAGCACGATGGCCGCGTCGATGACGTCGGAGCGGCGCGTCTCGGCGAGCAGCTGCCCCGCTTCGCGCCCGAGGGCCTCGTCGAGCGGACGAACATCGATCGATCGGAGAGCGCGCGCCAGCAGTGCCTGGCGCGGTCCACCCCTTCGCCACGCCTGTCCGACGACACCTCCATGCGTGACGGCGCTCATGCCGCTCTTGCTCGCGTGGCCGAAGAGACGCCACATGCGACGATCGTCGCGCTCGAGCGCGATCAACGCACCGGTGTCGAGGACGAGCTTCACGCGGCGCGGCGCGTCTTTCGGCTCTTGCCGCGCGGCCGGATCTTGATCGCGTCGCGACGGTCTTTGCGCCACTGCTCCGCGACCTCTTCGTCGGTCAGCTTGCCGAACTCGGCCTCGTACATGGCGACCGCTTCGCGCATCGCGACGAGGCGTCGCTCCTTCGCGGCATGCTCCACGAGAGCCGCGTTGACCCACGCGCTCAACGATGTGGCGCTACCCCGAGCGACGGCAGCGTTGGCCACGCGCACGAGCTCCGGATCGACGGTAACCGTGAGCCGTTCCTTCTGCGCCTTCCGCATGCGTGGATTCTACGAGAGTATGAGGAAAGTACAACTCACGGTCAGGTGCGATCGGTGAGGTCGAGCATGGGTCCGCGGAGTCGCGTGATCGGATACTCGCGGAGCAGACCCGTGAAGGGGTTCTTCCGCGTCTCGCGCCCGATGACTTCGACGGTGAGATCGCGGCCATCGCTCTCGACCCACTCGCGCATCCATTCGACGAGGCTCGGCGAGGTCTGCCAATAGTAGGTGCTCTCGGGCAGCCCTTCCGGCTTCATCCACTCGGAGGTGAGCACCGCACCGGGGTCGGTCGCGCAGTCGAGGTGCGACCACTTCGCGGCGCCCCAGTTGCAGAGATGGATCACACCGCGTGGACCGGGATATCGAACGCTCTCCCGCTCCCTGAAATACGCATCGACGATGTTGCGGACGTCGCGATCGCGAAGGTCGTCGTCGAAGTAGCCGTGCGGCGGCATGCCGTAGAGCGGTCCCGGACCGAAGCCGCCGTTGCCGACCTCGAGCAGGAGGCGCCGATAGAACGACGGCAGCACGAATCCCAGTTGGCGCTCGGCCTCGTCGAGATCGGCCGCAATCGCGACCGGCTCGGCCCGCTGGCCGAGCGCCGCAGCACGATCGCGAACCTTCGCGATCAGCGCGTCCACCGATCAGCCGCTGACCTTGCCCCAGGGCAATCCGGATCCTTCGCGCAGCTCGTACACCGCGACCGTGATCGCTTCGAGCCGCATCCGCATGCACGCCTTGCACGCGAACGGCCCGTTCGCATCGGGCGTGACGCTCACGACGACGTCGACGTCCGACGCGCACAGATCGCAGTGCGCTTTCGTGCTCGCATCGACCTTCTTCTGTCCGTCGCGAACGTTGCCGCGCCCCGCCACCCGAACTTCGATCGCCATGATCCCTCCCTATCGGAGAAGCAGGAAACGCCCCACTCGTTCCTGCCTTCCTGCCTTCCTCAGCGGAACAAAAATTCCGAGCTTCCTCCGCCTTCCCGCTTCCTCAGCGGTTCTGGGGAAAGCCGAGGTCGACCCCGCGGAAGCGCGGGTCGGGCCAGCGCTCGGTCACGGCCTTGCCCCGCGTATAGAAATGCACTCCTTCGCGGCCGTGCACGTGCGTGTCGCCGAAGAGCGACGCCTTCCAGCCGCCGAACGAGAAGTACGCCATGGGCACCGGCACCGGCACGTTGATGCCGACCATGCCGACCTGGACCTCGTGCGCGAACTTGCGCGCCGCGCCGCCGTCGTTCGTGAACAACGCCACGCCGTTCGCGTACGGGCTCTCGTGGATGAGCGTCATCGCCTCGTCGTACGTCTTCACGCGCACCGTGGAGAGCACCGGGCCGAAGATCTCTTCCTTGTAGATGCTCATGTCCTTCGTCACACGATCGAAGAGACACGGCGCGATGAAGAAGCCCTTCTCGCGTCCCGCGATCTTCGGATCGCGCCCATCGCTCACGAGCGTCGCGCCTTCCTTCACACCGGAGTCGACGAGCGCGCGGATGCGATCGAGCGCCTGCTTCGTGACGACCGGGCCCATCTCGCTCTTGGGGTCGCTCCCGTCGCCCGTGCGCAGCTTGCCGATGCGCTGCTGGATCATCGGAATGAGCTTGTCCGCCGAGTCGCCGACGCAGACGAGCACCGAGATCGCCATGCAGCGCTCGCCCGCCGAGCCGTACGCCGCGCCGACGGCCGCGTCCGCCGCGAGCTCCATGTCGGCATCGGGCAACACGACCATGTGGTTCTTCGCGCCGCCGAGCGCCTGCACGCGCTTGCCGTGCTGCGTGCCGACTTCGTAGATGTACTTCGCGATCGGCGTGCTGCCGACGAAGCTGACCGCGCCGATGTCGGGGTGCGTGAGCAGCCGATCGACCGCGACCTTGTCGCCGTGCACGACGTTGAGGACGCCCGGCGGAAGGCCCGCGTCGAGGAAGAGCTGCGCGCAGAAGTTGGCCGCGCTCGGATCGCGCTCGCTCGGCTTGAGCACGAACGTGTTCCCGCACGCGATGGCGATCGGGTACATCCACATCGGCACCATCGCCGGGAAGTTGAACGGCGTGATGCCCGCGACGACGCCGACGGGCTGACGCATCGAGTACGCGTTCACGTCGGTCGACACGTTCTCGCTCAGCTCGCCCTTGAGCAGGTGCGGGATGCCACACGCGAACTCGATCACTTCGAGGCCACGGTTCACCTCGCCGAGCGCATCGCTCGCGACCTTTCCGTGCTCTGCGGTGAGGTGCGCCGCGATCTCGACCTTGTGCTTCTCGACGAGCTCGCGAAACGCGAAGAGCGCGCGCGAGCGCTTGGCGAGCGACGAATCGCGCCATGCGGGAAGGGCGGCCTTCGCGGACGCGACGGCCGCATCGACGTCGGCCGGCGAGGCGAGCGTGACCTGGCCCGAGACCTCGCCGGTCGCCGGATTGAACACGTCGGCCGAGCGCTCGACCGGACGATCCGACGTCTTGCCGTCGATGAAGTGATGGATCTTCTTCATGGCTCTCTCTCCCCGCTGAACGCGAGCGATAGGGGTACCACTCCTGCCCGAGCGACGCGAGCCCGGGGTATTCTCGCGGCGACGTGAGCACGCCGCGCTACTTCGCGCCTCGATCGGAGGACGCACCGACGGAGGTTCCGCTCGTCGAGCACGCCAGCATCGTGTCCGTGCTCGGCTCGCTGAGGCTCGGCACGACGCACGGCGCGCGCGCCGAGTGGCTGATCGCGCGGATGCTCTCGGGCGCGCTCGTTCCCGTGCCGATCGAAGAACGGGGCCTCTTGCCGCCACGCTTGCAGCAGGTGCTCGCGAGCCACGAGGTCGCGGGCGGCAAGACGCTCGAGCTCGACGCGCAGTCGATCCACCTGTTCGAGCTCGAGCTGCTCGAGCAGACGCCGGATGCGCCCGGTCTGGATGATCCGGTCGAGCTCTACGGCACCCTCACGGGGCCGTTTCCCCCGCGGCCCGATGCACCGTCCGTCGGGCGCGCGGGGCAGCTCACGGTGACGCGCTCGGATCTGCTCGCGGGGCTCGCGCGTGGCGTCGCGAGCGCGTTCCTCTTGCCGCCGGCCGACGGAACGGTGCGACGCGCGCGATCGGTCGCGGCGCTGCTGCCCGGAGATCGCGATGCGGCCGTGCAGGCCGGTGAGGGCCTGGTGCTCGCGTTCCCGCTGCTGCCCGCCGAGATGGCGATGAGCGATGCGTCGAACGAGATGATTGCGAGCCAGTGGATCCACGACGTGCTCGCGATGCTCCGCGACGACGCGCGCGCGAGCGCTCCTACGCATCCACTCGCACAGCTCGCGCTGCCGGTCCCGAGCCGCGCCGCGCTCGAGAGCCGGCTCGAGAGCGACGGCTGGTCGGTGCAGGGCGACGTCGCGACGAAGAAGAAGGTCGATCAGTCCGGGCTGGCCGGCGTCCTCAACACGATGCTTCATCCGATCGCCGCCGAGCGTCGCGCACTGCCGCCCGAAGCATCGCTCGACGGCTTCGTCGCGCTCGCCGAGAAGGTGCTGCCCGTCGTCCCCGGCTGGCCGAGCGCTCGCGCGCAGGCGCTCGCGCGCCGCATGAGCATCGTGCCCACGTCCGCGCTCCGCGGATCGATCGGCAGCGCGATCCCCGCCGCGCCCGCGCCGCCCGCGCCTGCGCCCGCGCCCGCATCGCGCGCGCCGCGGCCGCGCGTCTCGACCGATCGCGACGAGTGGATGAAGGACTTCGTCGGCCAGGGGCCTGCTACGCCGAGCGCGCCGCGCCGCACGCCCGCGGCGACGAGCAAGCACAAGCCGCGTCTGTCGCCGACGACCAAGACGGCCGAGCCGCGCGAGATCCCGGACTGGATGCGCGACTTCGACGTCGACGATCACGAGGAGAAATAGGCGAGGTTTCGCGTAGGTTGATTCGGTCGGGGCCGGACGCGTAGCGTCCACGCGGAGGGAATACGAATGAGTGAGCACGAGAAGCACGAGCGAGCGGTCGAGCCGTTCTCCGATCTCCACGTCGAGGAAGGGCACGTCCGCGCGACGCTGCTGCACGATCCGACCGTCGAGGGGCTGGACGTCGCGCTCTACATGGACGGCTCGGGCTCCATGAAAGAGGAGTACGCGTATCCGACGCAGCCGCGCGGCTTCTTCGCGTGGCTGATGGGCGAGACACCGAAGACCGCCGAGCAGAACGCGGTCGAGCCGCAGGTGCGGTGGATGCTGCAGTACCTCGCGAGCAAGGATCGCAATGGCCTCTTGCGCGTCGGCTACTGGGCGACGGGACAGAGCGGGCAGGGCGTCGAGGTGATCGGCGAGCTCGACGGCGCGAAGGCGCAGACCTACGCGTTCCCGGGCCCGAAGGCGCTCGGTGGGCACACGTTCCTCGCGCCGGCGGTGAAGGACTTCGTCGCTTACCTCAAGCAGCAGGTCGGCAAGGGCGCGCGTCGCGGCTGCGGCGTGTTCGTCACCGACGGCAAGATCCACGACGTCGAAGAGGTGGAGAAGCTCACCGGCCAGATCGCGAACGACATCGCGCGCGGGCGACTGCCGCGCGTGAACTTCGTGCTCGTCGGCGTCGGACCGAACGTCGACGAAGAGCAGCTCGAGCGCATCGCGCACACCGAGCACGCGAGCGTGGGGCATCTCTGGTGTCACCGCGTCGCGGCCGAGATCAAGCAGGTGGCCGAGCTCGTCGCGGTGCTCGTCGACGAGACGATGACGGTCGCGGCTGGCGGCACGGTCTGGGACGACAAGGGCAAGGTGCTGCGCGAGTACGAAGGGCGACTGCCCGCGGTGCTCGAGTTCGACGTTCCGGAAGGAGCGGAGAGCTTCACGCTCGAGGTCAACGGCCAGCGCTTCACGCAGCCGCTGCCCGAGCACGACGACGATCACCACTGAGGCGCGCGATGGCTCACAAGCACGAAGTGGTGGTCAAGCCGTTCTCCGACGTCCACATCAAGGGGCGCTCGGTGGTCGCGACGTTGCTGCACGATCCGACGGTCGAGGGGCTCGACGTGGCGCTCTACATGGACGGCTCGGCCAGCATGGAGAGCACGTACGGGCCGCGCGGCATCCTCGCGAAGCTCGCGCCGGTGAAGAACCAGGTCGAGCCGCAGATGCACTGGATGCTCGAGTACCTCGCGAGCAAGGATCGCAACGGCAAGCTGCACGTCGCGTACTGGGCGACGGGGAGCGGCGCGGACATCGAGGTCGTCGGCGAGCTCGAGGGCGCGCAGGCCAAGACGTATCGGTTTCCGGGGCCACGCTCGTACGGAAAAGCGACGGTGCTCTTGCCGGTGCTGCGCGACTACGTCGCGTACATGCGCAAAGAGGTCGAGAACGGCGCGCGCCGCGGGCTCGCGGTGATCGTGACCGACAGTCAGATCTCGGATCCGGCGGACGTGGAGGCGTACTCGCAGCAGGTCGCCAAGGAGATCGCGAAGGGTCGGCTGCCGCGGCTCGCGTTCGTGCTGGTCGGGGTCGGCGAGCAGGTCGACGAGGAGCAGATGGAGAAGATCTGCCACGCCGAGTACCCGGGTGTGGGGCATCTGTGGTGTCACCGCATCGCGGATCGGCTCGAGGAGATGCCGGAGCTGGTGGCGGTGCTCGTCGACGAGACGATGACGGTCGCGGCGGGCGGCACGATCGAGGACGACCGCGGCAACGTGGTCAAGACGTACGAGGCGCGGCTTCCGGCGGTGCTCGAGTTCGAGGTCGCCGAGGGTGTGAAGGCCTTCACGCTCGAGGTCGCCGGCCAGCGCTTCACGCAGCCGCTGCCCGAAGAAGATCACGACGACGACGACGACGATCATCACGAGGCCGAGCCGGAGGCGCCCGCGGCGCAGCCACGCAAGCGCGGCCACGGGCACGGGCACTGACGTGGCAGAGCACGACGATCACGGGCACGACGATCACGATCACGATCACGATGACGAGAAGAAGGCTGCCAAGCCCGTCGTCGTGACGCGCAAGCTCGGGAGCGCCAAGGGCGGCAAGACGAAGCTGCGCGTGACGCTGCCCAAGGCCAAGCACGATCACGAAGGTCACGACCACGGCGAACACGAAGGTCACGATCACCACGACCACGAGGGTCACGACCACGACGACCACGAAGGCCACGACCACGAAGGCCACGATCACGACCACGAAGGCCACGACCACCACGACCACGAAGGTCACGATCACGGGCCGGCGAAGATCTCGGCGCCGGCCTCGCGCGCTGCCGAGACGGGCGGCGCGGCGATCCAGCTGCCGCTCGGCGAGCTGCTGCCCGGCGAGACGGACGAGCGCGGCGTGTTCGCGCGCTACGCGCAAGAGCTCACGGCGACGCCCGCCGTCAGTCACGTGCACCTGCGCAGCGACGGCTCGCGCGCCGAGATCTGTGCGCACTACGACGGCGTCCTCGCTCTCGACGTGCTCGCCACGCAGATGCGCGAGATCGCCGCGGCCACGGTGCGTCGCTATCAGCGGTTCACTTGGTTCGTGCGCGGCATGGAGTCGGCGCAGTGCGGGATGGTCGTCGAGCACGTGCTCGGTCGCACGCCGGGCGTCCTCACCGCGAGCGTCGCGTACGCGGCCGAGCGTCTCGTCGTCGAGTTCGACAGCGAGACGATCACCAAGGCCGGCATCGAGAAGCGCGTCGAGGTCATCGGCTACTCGCTCGAGGTTCCGCAAGCCGGTCACGCGTGCTCGATGCACGCGCACGGTCACAGCGGCCTGGCGCCGCAGCTGCAGATGCCGATGGCGTTCGCCGCGGGCGCGCTGCTCGCGGTGGGCTGGGGCATCGAGCGCTTCGCGTCCACGCCCGAGTGGGTCCCGACCGCGCTCTACGCGCTCGCGCTCGTGAGCGGCGGCTTCTGGCCCGTGCGCGCGGCGGTGCTCTCGGTCCGAGGCGGTCAGCTCGACGTCGAGACCCTGATGGTCCTGGCCGGCGCGGGCGCCGCGGGTCTCGGCGCGTGGTTCGAGGGCGCGTTCCTGCTCTTCTTGTTCAGCCTCGGTCACGCGTTCGAGCACCGCGCGATGGACCGCGCGCGCCGTGCGATCGAGTCGCTCTCGTCGCTGCGGCCGAAGGTGGCGCGCGTTCGGAAGGGCACGAGCGTCGTCGACGTTCCCGTCGGCAAGATCCGCCGCGGCGATCGCATCCTCGTGCGCCCCGGCGATCGCGTTCCGCTCGATGGTGTCGTTCGTGACGGCGAGAGCTCGTTCGACGAGGCGCCCATCACCGGCGAGTCGATGCCCATCGCCAAGCACCTCGGCGACGCGGTCTTCGCCGGCAGCATCAACGGCGAGGCCGGCGTCGAGCTCGAGGTCACCAAGCTCTCCGGCGACTCGGTGCTCGCGCGGATCGTCGATCTCGTCGCGCAGGCCGAGACACGCAAGAGCGCGACGCAGCGCTTCGCGACGCGTCTCGAGAAGACGTTCGTGCCGATCGTGCTCGCCGCGTCCGTGCTCTTGCCGGCCGTTCTCTATCTCGGCTTCGGGCTCTCGCTGCGCGATGCGGTGCTGCGCGGTGTCGCGCTGCTCGTCGCGGCCTCGCCCTGTGCGCTCGCGATCTCGACGCCGTCGGCGGTGCTCGCGGCGGTCGCTGCGGCGGCCCGCGCCGGCGTGCTCGTGAAGGGCGGAGCCAACCTCGAAGCGCTCGGCAGCGTCCGCGCGATCGCGTTCGACAAGACCGGCACGCTCACGCACGGCGCGCCCGCGTTGCACGAAGTCGTCACGCACGACGCGACCGAGGCCGAGCTGCTCTCCGTCGCGGCCGGCGCCGAAGGCCTCACGTCTCACCCGCTCGCGCGCGCGATCGTGGCGGGCGCGAAGGACAAGAACATCGCGCCGCTGCCCGCCGAGGATGCGGTCGCCGTGCACGGAAAAGGTCTGCGCGCGACGGTCGACGGCAAGCCCGCGATGATCGGGAGCCTCGCGCTCTTCGCGGGCATCGACGTTCCGGACGCGATCACGAAGGCAGCGAGCGCGATCGAGACGCGCGGACGCACGGCGATCGTCGTGCGACACGGCGAGCGTTTCCTCGGTGTGCTCGCGGTCGCAGACTCGACGCGCCCGGAAGCGCCTGCCGTGCTGCGCGCGCTCAAGGCCCTCGGCATCGGGCGCACCATCATGCTCTCGGGAGACAACCTCCGCGTGGCACGCGCCGTCGCCAAGGAGATCGGCATCGGCGAAGCGCGCGCGCCGCTGATGCCCGAAGGCAAGGTCGAGGCGATCCGCGAGCTCGCGAAAGACGGCGGCGTCGCGATGATCGGTGACGGAATCAACGACGCTCCGGCGCTCGCGGCAGCATCCGTCGGCATCGCGATGGGCGGCGCGGGCTCCGACGCTGCGCTCGAGACCGCCGACATCGTGCTCATGGGCGATGCGATCGATCGCCTGCCGTTTGCCGTCTCGCTCGCTCGCGAGGCCTCGGTGATCATAAGGCAGAACGTGATGATCGCGCTCGGCGTCAGCGCCGTGCTGATCGTCGCGTCGATCCTCGGCATCGGATCGATCGCGCACGCCGTCGTCCTGCACGAGGGCAGCACCGTCGTGGTCGTGCTGAACGCGATGCGCCTGCTCCGTCGCACGCCCTGAGACGCCGACGCTGGAGGTTTCCAAGACGCTGAGCGACTCATCGTCGTCGAGCCACGGATCCTGATGGCGGAGCGAGTGCGCGGAGCACTACGCTCGCGCGCATGCGCATCCTCATCCGCGATGCCGACCTGATCGACGGCACCGGCGCGCCTGCGCGACGCGGCGATCTCCTCATCGAGGACGAGCACATCGCGGAGATCGGCAACACGACGCTCGCGCCCGACGTTGCGATCGATGCGCGTGGCCTCAGCGTCACGCCCGGCTTCATCGACATCCACTCGCACGGCGACTTCCAGCTTCCCGGCGAGCCCGAGGCGCGCGGCAAGGTCATGCAGGGCGTGACCACGGAAGTGATCGGCAACTGCGGGCTCGGTCTCTTTCCGGCGAACGACAAGGTCGAGCGCTTCTACGAGCTGCTCTCGCCGATGCTCTTCGGCGAGCCGGGCGGCGGCTGCTATCGCGACGTCGCCGCGTATCGCGCCAAGCTGAACGGCATCGGTCTGAGCGTGAACGCCGCGCCGCTCGTCGCACACGGCAACGTCCGCTGTCTCGCGATGAGCCTCGACGAGCGACCGTCGACCGCGAGCGAGCTCGAGCAGATGCGGCAGGCCATCGCCGCGAACATGGAAGAAGGCGCGTTCGGCTTCTCCACCGGCCTCGTCTACCCGCCCGGCGCGTTCGCCGAGACCGAAGAGGTGATCGAGCTCGCGAAGGTCACCGCGAAGTACGGCGGCATCTACGCGACGCACATGCGCGACGAAGGCGGCCGCCTCGTGCAGTCGGTCGAAGAGACGCTGCGCATCGGCCGCGAGGCGAAGGTGAGCGTCCAGATCTCGCATCACAAGGCCGCCGGTCGCTGGAACTGGGGCAAGGTGAAGACCACGCTCGCGATGGTCGATCGCGCGCGCGCCGAGGGCCTCGACGTGCACAGCGACGTCTATCCATACGCGGCGGGCTCCACCGTGCTGAGCGCGATGATCCTGCCGCTCTGGGCGTTCGAGGGCTCGCAGGAGAAGACGCTGGAGCGACTGCGCGACCCCAAGACGCGCGCCGAGATCATCGAGGGCACCAAGGAGCGGATGCTCAAGCTCGCGCGCATGCCCGACTGGCTCGAGACGTGGTTCCCCAAGCGCGTGATCATCCCGTTCATGATGATGGGCCTCAGTCGCCTGGTGACGGTGAGCTCGGTGCAGCACCGACACGACTACGAGGGCATGACGCTCAACGAGATCCGCAAGCAGCGCGGGCAGAACCTCTTCGACACGATGCTCGATCTGCTCGTCGAAGAGGAGCTCGCCGTCGCCGCGATCGCGCACGTGATGAGCGAGGACGACGTCGAGACGGTGATGAAGCACCCGATGACGATGATCGGCAGCGACGGCTTTCCGCAGCGCGAGGGCAAGCCGCATCCGCGCTCGTACGGAACGTATCCGCGCGTGATCGAGCACTACGTGCGCGAGCGGAGGCTCTTCTCGCTCGAGACGGCGATCGCGAAGATGACCGGCATGGTCGCGAAGAAGGTGGGCCTCGCCGATCGCGGTGTGCTGCGCGTCGGAGCCAAGGCCGACGTTCTCGTGCTCGACGCCGCGAACATGCACGACCGCGCGACGTACCGCGATCCGCGCAACCATCCGACGGGCTTGAGCCACGTGTTCGTCAACGGCCACTGGACCGTGAAGGACGGCAACCACACCGGCGCGCGCGGCGGCCGCGTGCTCTCGCGCAACGCCGTCTGATCGCTGGCGTGCACTGTCGCGATCCGCCAACGCTTTGGCGTGATCGGCGAGTGACCCCGCGCGCCTTCCGCCAGTGGTCGGGCTCGACGCCCGAAGCACTGCGCAGCCGCGCCCGCGCTTAGGGGTCGGGCTCTTCACGCGGGAACCCAGGAGGGCGCGAAAGGCTTCGCCATCGATCTCTCGGCAACAGCGCTTCAGCGCAAACTGCAACGAGATAGCCGCCGAGAGATCGAGGAGAAGATCCTTCCGCGCCCTCCTGGGTTCCCGCGAAAATTCTCCGTTCCGTGCCGACTCGAGTCGACGCCCGCGCTTGAAGCCGCGTTCGCGTGCGTGAGAGAGTCGCGCGATGCGAACGCTGATCAAAGGTGGAACGGTGCTCACCGCGACGGACACGTACGTCGCCGACGTCCTGGTCGAACACGGAAAGATCGCGGGCGTCGCGAACCAGTTCGCCGGCACGTTCGACGAGACCATCGATGCGAAGGGCAAGTACGTCTTTCCCGGCGGCATCGATGCGCACACGCACATGGACATGCCGTTCGGCGGCACGACCGCGTCGGACGACTTCGAGTCGGGCACGATCGCGGCGGCGCACGGCGGCACGACGACGATCGTCGACTTCGCGATCCAGCAGAAGGGCGGCTCGCTGAAGCAGGCGCTCGACACGTGGCACGGCAAGGCCGAGGGCAAGGCTGCGACCGACTACGCGTTCCACATGATCGCGACGGATCTGCCGCCCACGCAGCTCGACCAGATGGCGGACATCGTCCGCGAGGGCGTCACGAGCTTCAAGATGTTCATGGCGTACCCGGGCGTGCTCTTGCTCGACGACCAGTCGATCTTCCGCGCGATGCTGCGCGCGGGCGAGCTCGGCGCGCTGATCACGATGCACGCCGAGACGGGCCTCCCGATCGACGTGCTCGTCGAGCGCGCGCTCGCCAAGGGCCACACGGCGCCCATCTATCACGGCCTCACGCGCCCTCAGGTCGCCGAGGCGACGGGCACCGAGCGCGCGATCGCGCTCGCCGAGATGGCGGGCGTGCCGGTGTACATGGTGCATCTCTCCGCGCAGCGCGCGCTCGAGCGCGTGATGGAGGCGCGCGATCGCGGCCTGCCTGCGTACGCCGAGACGTGCCCGCAGTACCTCTTCCTCTCGGAAGACGACATGCGCGGAACGCCCGACGATCCTTTCCAGGGCGCGAAGTACGTGTGCACGCCGCCGCTGCGCCCTTCGTTCCATCACGATCATCTCTGGCGCGGCCTGCGCAACTACGATCTTCAGGTCGTCGCGACCGATCACTGTCCGTTCTGCTTCAAGCACCAGAAGGAGCTCGGAAAGGACAACTTCGCCAAGATCCCGAACGGCATGCCGGGCGTCGAGACGCGCCTCTATCTCCTGTGGGAAGGCGTGCGTCAGGGAAAGATCTCGATGAACCGCTTCGTCGAGATCACCTCGACCGCGCCCGCGAAGATCTTCGGTCTCTATCCACGCAAGGGCACGATGGCCGTCGGCGCCGATGCAGATCTCGTGGTGTGGGATCCGGACAAGAAGCACACGCTGTCGGTGAGCACGCTCCACATGCGCGTCGACTACTCACCGCTGGAAGGCCGCGAGGTCACCGGCTTCCCGAGCGTCGTCATGCAGCGCGGCAAGGTGCTGACGCGCGACGGCAAGTTCGAGGGCAAGCCGGGCGACGGCAAGTTCCTCAAGCGCGGCACGTTCAACCTCTGATCGGCGGCGTCTCGCCGAGCGCGGTCAGCGCGCGCTTCACGCGTCCGACGAAGTGAGCGCTCCATCTCGGCTCCGGCTCGAGTCGGAGCACGTGCGTCGCCACCTCCCACCGAGCGCGAACGATCTCGCGTCCGTGGCGAAGCGTCAGCGTCCACACGCGTGCATTCGTGCCAGGCACGGGCTCGCCATCGACCGGATCGACGAGCGGGCCGTCGTAGACCTCGTCGATCGTCATCTCCAGCCGAGCTTCGCGAGCCACTCAGGCGTGGTCGTCATCGAGCGGTGGTACGCGAGGCGTGATTGCCATCGACATCGCTCCCATCGCGGGCGACAAACACGCGATGCCGTCGATCTCGAGCCGCAAGGTCGTCATCCATCGCGCGGGCAGCTACGAACAGCTGCGCATCGAGGAGAGCGCGCTCCGCGATCCCGGGCCCGACGAGGTCGTGATCGACGTCGTCGCCGCGGGTGTGAACTACGCCGACGTGATCGTGCGCATGGGCCTCTATTCCTCCGCGCTCGAGCTCGTCGGTTGGCCGATCACGCCGGGCTTCGAGGTCGCGGGGACCGTGCGCGCCGTCGGATCGAACGTGCGCGACGTGCGCATCGGCGCGCGTGTGATCGCGGTGACGCTCTTCGGCGGATACGCGTCGGCGATCGTGGTGCCGCGCAAGCAGATCTTCTCGCTGCCGCGTGAGCTCGACTTCGCGCAGGGCGCCGCGCTGCCGGCGGTGTTCCTCACCGCGTACTTCGCGCTGCACGTGCTCGCGCATCCACGACGCGGCGAGCGCGTCTTGATCCACTCGGCCGCAGGTGGCGTCGGCACCGCCGCGATCCAGCTCGCCAAGCGCCTCGGCTGCGAGGTCACGGGCGTCGTCGGCGGCGCGCACAAGGTGGCGCTCTGCAAGAAGCTCGGCTGCGATCACGTGATCGACAAGTCGAGCGAAGATCTCTGGCTCGCTGCGGAAGCGATCTCGCCGATGGGCTTCGATCACATCCTCGATGCGAACGGCGTCTCGACGCTCGGCGCGAGCTACGACCACCTCGCGCGGCCGGGCAAGCTCGTCGTCTACGGTTTCGCAGCGATGATGCCGAAGACCGGCGGCACGCCGAGCTGGCTGAAGCTCGCAGCCGACTGGATCCGCACGCCGCGCTTCGACCCGCTGAACATGACCAAGGACAGCCGCAGCGTGCTCGCCTTCAACCTCAGCTATCTCTTCGATCGTCTCGACATCCTCGACGAAGGCATGACGCTGCTCGAGGTGTGCCTGCGCGACGGCTCGTTCGTGCCGCCGCCCGTCGAGACGTACCCACTCGACGAAGTGGCGCGCGCACACCGCGACATCGAGTCGGGCCGCACCGTGGGCAAGCTGGTGCTCTTGCCCTGACGCTGAATCAGGCGCCGGTCGCGCCGAACCAGGCCTCGGCGATCGCGTACATCGTGTCTTCGGTGACGCTCTCGCTCTCGGCGACGCCGTTGGCCGCGCCCCACGTGTAGACGATGCGTCCCACCGGTACGCCGGCGACGAGCACGGTGAACGTGTCCTCGGCGAGCGGCTGGATCTTGTAGGTCGTGCCTCCGAGGGAGACGGTCTGTCCGGGGACGTCGACAGTGGCGGGGGTCGTCATGCGGCGCCGTGTAGCACGGCGGAGGCGAGCGCAACCGAGGGAACCGACAGTTCACGCACGCTCAAGGTCCGACGCCTTTCGTCCGCTGCTCTCCGGTGCGTCCCGCTCTGCCGGCCTTCGTGTGGTCGCTCGCCGTGCTCGCCTGCGCGGACGAGCTTCCTTCGTACGAGGGCCTCGCGGCCGTGGAATTCCGCGACGCGATGACCATCCGTCCGCTCGACGAGCCTCGCGGGCTCGACCCGACGCGGATCGCGCTCGGCGCACGGCTGTTCCACGACACGCGCCTCTCGGCGGATCACACGATCTCGTGCGCGAGCTGCCACGACCTCGCGAGCGGCGGCGTCGATCACCGTCGCACGTCCATCGGGATCGGCGGCGCCGTCGGGCCGATCAACGCGCCGACGGTGCTCAACGCGAGCCTCTCGTTTCGTCAATTCTGGGACGGTCGCGCGGCGACTCTCGAGGCGCAGATCGACGGGCCGACGCAAGCCGCGACGCAGATGGGATCGACGTGGCCCGCGATCGTCGCAGCCGTGGCGTCGGATCCCGCGTACGTGCGCGCCTTCGCCGCCGACTACCCCGACGGCATCACACCGGACAACGTCCGCAACGCGATCGCGACGTTCGAGCGCTCGCTCGTCACCGTCGATGCGCCCTTCGATCGCTGGCTGCGTGGCGAGTCGGATGCGATCGGCGCGGACGCGCGCGTCGGTTACACGATGTTCCTCGACTACGGCTGTGCGAGCTGCCACCAGGGCGTGGGCATCGGCGGCAACATGTACCAACGCCTCGGCATCTTGGGCGACTACTTCGCCGATCGAGGCGACGAGACGACCGTCGATCAGGGTCGCTACAACGTGACGCACCTCGAAGAGGATCGGCACGTGTTCCGCGTCCCGAGCCTGCGCAACGTCGCAGCGACCGCGCCGTATTTCCACGACGGATCGGCGCCCGATCTGCCGAGCGCCGTGCGCACGATGGGGCACTACCAGCTCGGCCGAGACCTCGATCCGAGCGAGATCGACGCGCTCGTCGCGTTCTTGCAGGCGCTCACCGGCGTGCTGCCGCCGGCCGCGCATCTCGCGGACGTGCCGAGCTGATCGCCGAACTGGCGTATCGCCGCACAAAGTAGGACGCTGACGCCCCCGTGGCGAGCCAACCGTCTTCCTCTCACAGCTCCGATCTCTGGAACGAAGACCTCGCGCCCACGCCGCCCGAGAAACGGACGTGGAACGTCTGGCACGTGACCGCGCTCTGGGTCGCGATGAGCGTGTGCATCCCGACGTACATGCTCGCGTCCGACATGATCCGCGCGCACATGAGCGTGGGTCAGGCGGTGTTCACCGTCTTGCTCGGCAACCTGATCGTTCTCGTGCCGATGGTGCTGAACGCGCACGCGGGCACGGCGTACGGCATTCCGTTTCCCGTGTTCGCGCGTGCTTCGTTCGGCATCCGCGGCGCGAACATCCCCGCGATCGCGCGCGCGCTCGTCGCGTGCGGATGGTTCGGCATCCAGGCGTGGATCGGCGGCGGCTCACTCGTCGCGATCTTCCACCACTTCGGCATCCAGGGCGGCGATCCGCTGCCCGTGCTCGGCATCGACGGGCTCTCGTTTGGATGCTTCTCCGCGTTCTGGTGCTTGAACGTCTACTTCATCCACCGCGGCGTCGAGAGCATCAAGTGGCTCGAGTCGCTCGCTGCGCCGCTGCTCTTGATCGGCGGCACCGCGCTGCTCGCGTGGTCGTGGATGACGCACGGCAGCGGCGACACGATGCATCAGTCCGGGCTCGAGGGCGCTGCGTTCTGGGATGCGTTCGGCCCGTTCCTCACCGGCATGGTCGGTTTCTGGGCGACGCTCGCGCTCAACATCCCGGACTTCTCGCGCTTCGTGAAGAGCCAGCGCGATCAGATCCTCGGCCAGACGCTCGGCCTGCCGACGACGATGGCGTACGTGTCGTTCATCGGCGCGGCCGTCGCGAGCGGTACCGGCATCTGGAACCCGAACGACGTCATCGCGAGCCTTCCGTCCGACATCGCGGTCGTGGTCGGCCTCGCGGTGATCGCGCTCGCGACGCTCTCGATGAACATCGCGGCGAACGTCGTCTCGCCCGCGAACGACTTCTCCAACCTCGCGCCGAAGCGCATCAGCTACCGCATGGGCGGTTTCATCACCGCGGGCATCGGCATGCTGATCATGCCGTGGCGTCTGACGAACAACTACGTGTTCGGCTGGCTCAACGGGTACGGCGCGCTGCTCGGGCCGATCGGCGGGATCATGGTCGCCGACTACTGGCTCGTGCGCGGCCGTCGCCTCGTGGTCGACGACCTCTATCGTCACGGCGGCATCTATCAGTATCGCGGCGGTGTGAACCCGTGGGCCGTGATCGCGCTCGCGACCGGCGTCGCGCCGAACGTGCTCGGGTTCCTCGAGGCGATCCACGTCGTCGACTCGGTCCCTGCCTTCTTCCACGCGTCGTACGCTTACGCGTGGTTCATCGGCTTCGGCATCGCCGCGGCCGTCTACACGATCGGGATGCGGTTCCTCGGAGGAATGAAATGAGCGAAGAGCGGGACGTCAGTGCGATCACCAGCAAGTACACCTACGGAACGTGGCGCTACCAGAAGGGCTGGAAGCCGCTTCACGTCACCAAGGCCGAGGGCGTCTATTTCTGGGACAAGGCGGGCAAGCGCTATCTCGATCTGAGCTCGCAGCTGATCTGCAGCAACCTCGGCCACCAGAACCAGGCGGTCATCGACGCCATCTGCAAGCAGGCGCAGGAGCTCGCGTTCATCTCGCCGGCGTACGCGTGCGACGTGCGCGCCGATCTCGCCGAGAAGCTCCTGCCCATCGTCCCGAAGGGCATCGAGAAATTCTTCTACGCGACGAGCGGCACCGAGGCGAACGAGGCCGCGATCAAGATCGCGCGCATGTACACGGGCAAGAACAAGATCATCGCGCGCTACACGAGCTATCACGGCGCGACGTCGGCGAGCGTGGCGGCGACCGGTGATTTCCGCCGGTGGTTCGCGGAGCCGAGCGGCGTGGTGCCGTGGGTGCTGCACGGCCCGGAGACCAACTGTTACCGCTGCCCGATGGGTAACCTGAAGCATCCCGAGTGCGGCACCGCGTGCGCCGACTACTTCTCGTACATGATCGATCGCGAGAACGACGTCGCGGCCGTGATCGTGGAGCCGATCGTCGGGACGAACGGCGTGCTCGTGCCGCCGGACGACTACCTGCCCAAGCTCGCCAAGATCTGCAAGGACCGCGGCGTGCTCCTGATCGCCGACGAGGTGATGACGGGCTGGGGTCGCACGGGAACGTGGTTCGCGGTCGAGCACTGGGGCGTCACGCCGGACATCCTCGTGACGGCCAAGGGCATCACGAACGCGATGTCGCCGCTCGGCGTGTGCGGGACGACGCGCGCGATCGCCGACCACTTCGAAGATCACTTCTTCGCGCATGGCCACACGTACGAGGCGCATCCGCTCACGCTCGCGCCGGCGCTCGCGGCGATCGACGAGTACGTGCGGCTCGATCTGCTCAACGCGTCCCGCGTGCAGGGCGCGAAGCTCGGCGAGAAGCTGCGCGGCTTGATGGCCAAGCATCCGTCGATCGGCGACGTGCGCGGCAAGGGCTTGTTCTGGGCGGTCGAGCTCGTGAAGGACCGCGGCACGAAGCAGCCGTTCAACACGGCGAAGGACAAGATCGATCGCAAGGTCACGGTGGTCGACGAGATCGTCGCGGACATGACGAAGCGCGGTGTCATCGCGCTCGGATGGATCTCGCATCTCGTGATCGCGCCGCCGCTGATCATCACGGACGCGCAGATCGACGAAGCGATCGACGCGCTCGATCAGGCGCTCAAGATCGCCGACGCCAAGCTCGCCGCGTAGCGCGGGAGCCACGGAACGGGAACAGTCGCGGGAACCCAGGAGAGGGCGAAAGGGACGAACCATCGATCTCTCGGCAGTGACGCTGCTGCCGAGAGTGAGAGGCGCGAGCCCTTCCGCGACTTCCTGGGCTCCCGCGTCATGACGGAAGGCGCCTCGCGCGATGTCAGAGGTCGATGTAGGTCGTGACGCGGAGGCCGTACGTCCAGCCCGCTTTCGGAAGATCCGCGGCCGTACCGACCAGGAAGAGCGCGTAGCCGCCCCAGATCTCCATCGCGATCGCGCGATCGGGAGACCAGCGCAGCGGCACGGTGAGCGCGAGCGGGCCCACCGCGTTCGCTGGCCAGAACGCCGAGAGGTCGACCGTCGCGCGCACGGCGAGCGCGAGATTGATCGGCACGCGCCACGCCCGTCGCAGCGCGAACGCCGCCTCGAAAAGCAGTGCCCCCGTGAAGCCTGCGAGCACGCCGTACTGCGAGCCCGCCTGGACCGAGCCCGCGCGGAAGCCGAAGCGGAACGCGCCGAACGTGTCGTCGCCATCGGTGCGCACGCGCGCATCGAACGTCGCGAGCAACCCGCCGAGCCCCGCCACTGGCAGATAGAGGAGCGCGTTCCACGGATCGACGAGCACCGATGGGATCGTCGTCTGCCAGTCGTGCGGCGTGCCGGGCGTCGGATCCGGTGCCGCGTACGCGATCGTGCCGAGCACGTTCCAGCGATCGCACTCGGAGCGCGCGGTGAGGCCCAGCTCGAAGATGGGTGACGATCCGAGCGTCGTGTCGAGCGACGCGCGATGCGCGACCGCCGTGCTGGCTCCCACCAGCAGCGAGAGATAGCGATCGAAGCGCACCGGGATGACGCGCGCGGAGAGCGTGCCTGCGATGACGTCGCCGTTGCTGCCGAGCCCGGCCTCGATCTCCACGTCGCGCCCGAGCGATCCGATCGGCGCGAAGTACCCGGGATGGATCGGCACGTCGTGCGCGGCGTGACACGTGTCCGGCGACGGGTCGTCGTAGAACGCGTCGCGATGCTGCGCATCGCCGAGCATCAGCTGCGCCGACACCGGCGAAGCGCAGACGAGCACGAGGACGAACACGAAGACTCTCACGGCCGGCACCCCGCCGCCGGCGTCACGGGCGGCGATGCGCGCGTGCCTTCCACGCGTTCCCAGAAGCGCAGCGTCTGCTCGGCCGAGAAGAACATCGAGTCGATCACGCGCGCGCTCGTGGCCGCATCGAGATCGCTCGAGGGATGCGCATCGATCGTCGCGAGCACGTCCGTCAGCATTCCGTACGTGCCGAGCCCGCGATCCTCGAGGCGCAGCGGCTGCCCATCGACCGTCATGCGACCGAGATGCGAGGTCGCGCATCCGTGCACGCTCATGTCGATCGTCTCGGGGCTCGAGAGCGTCGTCGCGAACTGCGTGGCGAGCCCGTTCATGTCGGTGCCGAACGCGATGCGCCCCGGCTCGGTGCCGAAGAGATCCGCCCTCGTCGCGTCGTACTCGTTCGCCCAGAGCGAGATCGGATCGTGGATCGACTGCACCGTGACGACGCCGAAGCCCGTCGTGATCGGCGGACCATCGCCGACCATCACCATGTCGAGCCCGCAGATCTCGCCCGCGACGATGCCGGACGGCAGATGCACGTACGCGTTGACCTGCGAGCCCGCGGGCCAGTCGCCGCGGTGGTTCAGCGAGATCCAGCCGGGCGCGCAGTCGTCGTCCTGCCCCGAGTCGATGACGAGCGCGGTGCACGTGCAGCCCGCGCCGTGGCAGGCGCGCGGTCGCACGCAGACGTCGTAGCCGTCGGACGACGGGCCCGCGCCCGGGATCTCGATGCCGGTGTTCGAGACGTCGATGCCGATCATCACGCCTGGATCGGCGAGCGGATCGAGCTGCATGCGGCCATACAGTCCCGCGCCGCCGCCGAGCGTGTTCCACGTCGGCGATCCGGTCGCCGTCGCGAGCACGAGCGCCCTGCCGCCGTCGTCGAGCACGCTCACCGTCGCGCTCGCGATCGGGATCGTCGTCGTGAGCGTGCCGCCGCTGCAGTCGAGGGGGTTCACCATCACGATGCCGGCGCCGCACACGTCGGCCGCGCCGAACGATCGCGAGACCGCCCTCGTGTCGCACATCGGCGGGCCGCTCGCGTCGATCAGATCGACGGGCATCGTGACGCTCGCGAGGCACGAGCCGTCGGTCTGTGCGGCAAAGAGCGCCTGCACGATCGTCGGCGTCGCGCCGCCGCACGGAATGCCGCTCGGCGTGAGCGTGATCTGCGCGTAGAGCCGATCGTTCGATGCGCAGCTGCCGCCCGCGCCCGGCACGAAGCGCACGTCGATGCGCTGCATCGTGGTGCCTGCGATGGGTGGCGTGATCGTGACGGGATGCGCACACGTCGCATCGCTCGAGGAGAAGAGGCTCGACTCGACGCACGTCTCGGCCTCGAGCATCGAAGAACGCCGTCGCGTGTGCAGCGTGACGAGCGAGCCGCCGCTCTGCGTGAACAACGTCTGCTCGGCGAAGTTGCCGCCAGTGCCGAGCCCGAGAATGCCGCCGCCGTTCGCGAGCCGCACTGCCTGCGCGTGGCTCAGATCGCGCTCGCTTCCGACCGGTCCCGCTGCCGGTCCGACGCCGCCGTGCGAGGCGAGCAGCGGGCGCCCGACGCTCTCGGCCGTGCAGAGCGCGTCTTCGGTCGAGTGCACGCCCATGTGCGAGACGTCGACCATCACGCCGCGCTGGAGCAGATCGCGCACGAGCGTGCGACCCGCGTCGCTGAGGCCGTGCGCGTTCGCGTGGCCCATCTGGTTCCACGCGTGCAGCGCGGGCGCGGTGGGCAGCGAGCAGAAGCACGTGTCGTCGTACTGCAGGCGCTGGTACCAGTCGTAGGCGACCGGCTCGAGGTTCGCGTACACGGGCACGCTGCCGGGGCCCGACGCGCCGATGAGCGGTCGCGGCAAGAGAAAGAGCACGTCCGGCGTGCGATCGACCTCGAAGAAGCGCAGGGGCTGCGTCGGATCGAAGAGCGAGCTCATGTACGCGCTCTCGGGATTGAAGATGTCGCCGTTGGCCGCGGTGCCGCCCTCGGCGTTGTCGATGAGGTGCACCGGGATCACGTGACGCACGCCGCGATCGACGAAGCGCATGACGTCCTCGGGCGAGAGCGAGTCCATCTCGAGCGACAAGATCACGGCCATGCGGCCGCTCTGGATGATCGCGCGCGCATCGGCGGCGCTCTCGGCGATCGCCATCCACTCGCTCTGCTGGCTCACCATCAGACGGATGCGATCGAGCTGTACCATCGCGCTGTCCGCGTCGTACGCGGCGACGGGCAGGAAGAGATCCGGATAGAGCGGGCCCTTCAAGAGCTGCGCGAGCACCTGACTGTCGGTCGTGCTCGCGAAGAGCACGCGCTGGCCGCCCTCGTATGCGCGCCGCAGCGAAGAGAGCTGCATCTGCTGGTGCAGCACGTCGCGCCCGTTGGGCCACGCCGCGAGATGCGCAGCGCGTGGCGTCACGGTGCCGATCGGCGCGTGGAGGTACTGCGCCTGCTGGTTGAGCAGCGACATGATCAGCGTGTGCGCGGTGCGATCGAGCGGCGAGCCCGAGTCGTGATGGTGCGTCTCGACGCTGCACGGCGGATCGATCGCGGGCAGTACGTTCGGATCGATGCGGTCTTCGTGCTGCAGCCCCGAGCCCCACACGAGGCGCTGCTCGAACGCGAGCTCGGTCGCCGGATGCGTGTGGAGATCGGCCCAGCCCCAGACCGCGGGCTCGCCGTTCAACATCGCGGTGGGCGTGCACGCGGGCAGGCCGCCCGGATCGGGGCTTGCGGCCGGCGTGCTCGAGCAGCCGACGAGACCGACGACGAATACGAAGACGATCCGCTCAGAACGCATCGTAGACATAGCCTCCACAGAGCGTGGCCGACGCGAGGTCGAGGAAATCGTCGAAGCCAGTCACGAGCTGCGCGCGGATCAGCCAGTGCTCGCGCGCGCTGTTGCGGATGCGCAGCTCGAGGTACGCGCGCCAGTCGGGCCGCAAGAGGTCGTACTGGAAGACGACGCCCGACGCGCTCGTCGTGACCGAGTGCGCGTAGTCCATCGTGAGCGCGCCACCGAGCGCGAGCGCGAAGTCCTGATCGGGATCGCGCATGCCGAACAGATAGAGCAGGTCGTACTCGAGCGAGAGCCCGAACGTGCCGACCACCGCGCCGTCGGCCGCTTGGCCTGCGCCGATCAAGCTGATCAGGAAGCCGCCGCCGAACGGGCGCGCTCCGATCTCGAGACCGAGCTGCCCCGAGACGCGCGCGTGCTCGAAGAGGTTCGGCACGATCGTCGTGCCGACGGCGCCGCCGTTCAGGAACACGCCGAGCCCCGCGTGTGCGCGGACGACCATCGTCGCCCAGTGCCCGATGCAGTCGGGCGCGTGGCTCGCGCAGCTCGGCGCAGGCTCGTCGGCGCGTGCGAGCGCGGGCGCTGCGAGTGTGATCGCGAGCGCGACCAACGTGACGATCCGCCTCACGAGCCGGACCCTAAGGGAGACGGAGCTCCCTGGCGAAAAACTGCCGACGCCTTGCGCTTTCGAAGCCTTCCGCGCTTAGATGCGCGGCCGTTTCGGCCTTGGGAGAGCACGATGGGCTTGTTCGCGAAGAAGGATCTCGAGAGCGTCGTCAAGGAAGCGAACGATCCGCTCGTCGCCGAGGGCGGTCACGGCCTGAAGCGCTCGCTCGGCGCGTTCCACCTCACGATGCTCGGCATCGGCGCGATCATCGGCGCCGGTATCTTCTCGCTGACGGGCGCCGCGGCCGCGAACTACGCCGGGCCGGGCATCGCGTACTCGTTCGTGATGGGCGGCATCCTCTGCACGTTCGCGGGCCTCTGTTACGCGGAGCTCGCCTCGATGATCCCGGTCGCCGGATCGGCGTACGCCTACGCGTACACGACGATGGGCGAGCTCATCGCGTGGATCATCGGCTGGGATCTGATCCTCGAGTACGCGTTCGGCGCGGTCGTCGTCTCGATCGCCTGGTCGGGCTACTTCGTGCAGGTCTTCGCATCGCTCGATCACCTCTTTCCCGGCGGCGTCTTCCATCTCTCGGACGCGGTGCTGCTCTTCACGAAGGGCCCGTTCGAGAGCGTCACGCTCGGCGACGGCTCCGAAGTGCACGGCTTCTGGAACGTGCCCGCCACCGTCGTCTCGATCGGCTGCGCTGCGGTGCTCTATCGCGGCATCAGCGAGAGCGCGTGGGTGAACAACCTGATCGTCGCCGTGAAGATCACAATCGTGTGCGTCTTCATCATGCTCGGCATCGGCCTGGTGACCGGCGATCACCTCTTCGTGAACCCGCACGCGACCGGCTTCGCTGCGCTCGTGCCCGAGCCCGTGCCGCTGCCGGGCCACGACTGGACGCCGCTCGACGGCCTGCTCCACTCGCTCTTCGGCTACTCGCCCACGCGCTACGGCTGGGGCATGGGCGGCGTGCTCACGGGCGCGGGCGTCGTCTTCTTCGCGTACATCGGGTTCGACGCCGTCTCCACGACCGCGCAGGAAGCGCGCAATCCGCAGCGCGATCTGCCGATCGGCATCCTGCTCTCGCTCGCGATCTGCACGATCCTCTACATCCTCGTCGCGATCACGCTCACGGGTGTCGTCGACTACCACGAGCTCTCGGTGCCGGCGCCGATCGCGATCGGCATCAACCGCATCGTCGAGCTGCGCGGTTGGTCGCCGGGCTCTGCGAACACGTTCACGTTCTTCATCAAGCTCGGCGCGCTCTCGGGCCTGACGAGCGTGATCCTCGTGATGATGCTCGGGCAGACGCGCGTGTTCTACGCGATGAGCAAGGACGGCTTGCTCCCGTGGTTCGAGAACACGCACCCGAAGTACAAGACGCCGCACATCGCGACGGTGCTCACCGGCGTGTTCGTCGCGCTCGCGGGTGGCGCCTTGCCGATGCACATCGTCGGCGAGCTCGTCTCGATCGGGACGCTGCTGGCGTTCGTGCTCGTCTGCCTCGGCGTGCCGATCCTGCGGCGCAGCAATCCGAACCAGCCGCGTCCGTTCAAGGTGCCGGCGCCGTGGGTCATCGGCATCCTCGGCGCGCTCAGCTGCGGCTACGTGATGATCGGTCTGCCGCCCGACACGTGGCTGCGCCTGCTCGTGTGGCTCGTCATCGGGTTCGGCGTGTACTTCGGCTACGGCCGCGCGCACTCGCGCCTGCAGCACCCGGCGAAGTCGCCTACGCCGTGATCGCGCGCGCGAGCCGCTCGCGCAGCCAGCGGTGGCGCGCGTCGGTCGTGAAGCGCGGGTGCCACGCGGCATAGAGCTGATACGGCTCGAGCGCGAACGGTGTCGGCCGCGCGACGAGGCCGGGTGTCGCCGCAACGAGCCGTGCCGGCAGCACCGCGATCGCGTCGCTGGTCGCGACGTGATGCGTGACGGCGAGGAACGACGGCAGCACGAGCGCGACGTGCCGCGTCTTGCCGAGCTTGCCGAGCGCGACCTGCACGACCGACGGATTCTGCCGGTCGTTGCCGACCGTGACGTGATCGAGCGCGACGTAGCGCGCGAGCGTGAGCGGCTTGCGCGACGCAGGATGACCGCGTCGCATCGCGCACACGAAGTGGTCCTTCACGAGCGGCTTCATCACGAAGCCCTCGATGCCCTCGACCGGAACGCGCGGCACGACCGCGAGCTGCACGTCGCCGCGCGAGAGCTCGCCGACGGTCCAGTTGCCGACCGCGCTCACCCGCGTGACGAGGTGCGGTGCGGCGCGGCGCAGATCTCGGAAGAACGGCTCGAGGAACGATGCGATCGCGTAGTCGGACGCGGCGAACGTGAAAACGCCGCGCTCCTTCTCCGGGTCGAACTCGGTCGCCGGCTCGAGCACGCGTCGCAGCGCCGTGACGGCCGCGTCGATCTTGGGCGCGAGCTCGCGCGCGAAGGGCGTGGGCTCGAGGCGCCGTCCGACGCGCGTGAGCAGTGGATCCCCGAGGCGTGCGCGCAACCGCGCGAGGCTCCGGCTGACTGCGGGCTGCGTGCTCTCCATGCGGCGGGCGGTCTCCGTCACGCTGCGCGTGGCGAGCAGCTCGCGCAGGGTCGTCAGCTGATCGAGGTCGAGCGTCTCGGACACATGACGAATGTGCCATGACGCATATGACGATTCATGCACTTCCGACATGACCGGTTCCGGCCCATCCCGAGGGCATGAAACGATCACGGATCTGGCAGCTGGCGCTCGGCACGCTCGGCATCGCGCTCGTGACAGCGGCACTGGTTCTCACCCATGGAAATGCGCGGGGCCTCGAGCGTGTGCCCTTCGAAGCACCGCCGCGCTCGTCGCTCGAGTCCTGGGCCGACGTGTTCGCGCGGGCGCCGCGCGTCGCGCTCGTCTCGCTCGACACGGGGACCGTCGGCGTGCCGCGGCAGCTGATGCTGGGCGCGCACCCGGCTGCGGCCTCGTACGTGCCGGATCCCACGCTTCTGCGCGTCTTCGCGCACCTGATCCGCCATCCGCGCTTCGGGGACGTGCTCGTCGACTCGGGGCTCGATGCGAGCTTCGCGAGCGATCCGTACGGAAACGTCGCACGGCCCGCGCGCTGGATCATCGACGCGTTCCTCCACGCGCGGTACACGCAGGAGCCGGGGCACGACGTGATGGCGCAGCTCGCCGCGCAGGGCGCGCATCCGAGCGCGGTGTTCTTCACGCACCTGCACCTCGATCACACTGCGGGCATTCCGGCGTTGAGCGCGGCGAGTCCGAATCTGCGTCTGGTGACCGGACCGCACGAGGCGGACGACTTCTCCGGATGGTTCGGCTTCGGTCACGTTCGCGGCGATCAGCGCTGGACCGAGCTCGACTTCGCCGGCGCGCGCGACATGGCGCCGCTCGGGCCGGCGATCGACGTCTTCGGCGACGGATCCTTCTGGGCGATCTCGACGCCGGGCCACTCGATCGGTCACGTGTCGTTCGTCGTGAACGCCGAAGACGGTCCGGTGCTGCTCACCGGCGATGCGACTCACTACAACTGGGCCTTCGAGCACGACGTCGGCCCGAGCGGGACCGACGAGGCACAGGCGCAGGAGAGCCTCGATCATCTGCGCGCGTTCGCGAGCGCGTACCCGGACGTGCGCGTGCACACCGGGCACGAGGCATCTATCGGCTCGTCCGCTCCGGGCCCTTCCGTCCGCGCGCCAGGCGCGCTCCCGTCCGGGCCCTCCGGGACGAGCACCCCCGTCGGCGCTCAAAGATAAGAGACGTCGAAGGAGCCGACCTCGGGGTACATGCCGAACGGCTCGGGGCTCGAATAGAGCTCCACCGTCCATGCGCCGTGGCTCGGCAGTGTGCAGGTGACGTCGATGGTGGCTGCGCCTCGTACATCGCACGGCACGCGGTGCCCGTCGTCGTGCGCGACGAGGTTCGCGAGCACACCCCAGCTGCGATCGGAGGCGAGCTGCGCGTGTACGCTCGGTCCGCCGTCGACCTGCGCGCGATCGGGAGACAGCAGGCGTAGACCGGCGACGAAGAAGGCCGGATGGAGAAGCGGCTGCCGGTTCCACTCTCCACGCGTGAGCGGCGTCTCGCGCAGCTGCCAGCGCGAGCTCTCCGGAAAGTGCGAGATGCCGATCACCGCTGGCGGAACGAGGAAATACTCGCTGCGATACCTCGGTGTGAACGTGTCGCCGTCGACGGTGCCCGCGTCCCACGTCGTGTCGACGAGCCACCAGCTCCCGTCGAGCTCGATCGCGTTCCACGCGTGACCGTCGGCGTCACCCACCGCCGTGCGCGCGTCGCCGACGACCGTCTCGACGTGCAAGCCGGCGGCGGTGCCGAGCGCTTCGAAGAGGCGCGCATAGCCGGCGCACACGGAGAGATGCGTGCGGAACGTGGCCTCGGCCGTCTGCGGGGGGTAGTGCCCCGAGCGGTAGCTCGCGACGTCGTAGGCGACGTGATCGGCGACGTAGTCGTGGATCGCCTTCGCACGCTCCACCGGATCGGCGATCTGTGCGGCGTAGTAGTGGCCGAGCGTGCGGATCGAGACGAGCGCGTCGTCCGGCGGTGCGTGCGCGAGCGGATGCAGCGTGTCTGGGAACGGCCACTGGCTCGGCGACCAGGGTGCCGGCGGTGGCGGCGGCTCGGGGGGCGTCGTCGTCGTCGTCGTCGTCGGCTCGGTCGTCGTGGTCGGTTCGGTCGTCGTCGTCGTGGTCGGTTCGGTCGCCGATCCCGTCGGGCGCGTGACCTCGATCGTGTCGTGCGTCGGGACCGGTGGCGGGGTCGTTCCGGTCGCGGCGACCACGCTCTCTCCGTCGTCGTCGCGCCATGGGTTGTCGTGCACGGCATCGAACATCCAGACGAGACCGTCGGCCGCGCGCAACACCGTGGCGCGTGCACCGCTCGCCCACGGCGCATCGACGTCGTCGAGGAACCAGTCGCCGCGCGTCGTGAGCGCTTGGAAGAGCGGCGCCGGCCATGCGATCGACATCGGGACGAGGAACGCGAGCGCGATCGTCAGCGTCCGCAGCGTGAGGCGATCGATCAACGTCAGGATGCGCGGGCGCTGCACCGTCGCGCGCTGACGACGACGCCACGCGACCAGCTCCCAGAGGCCTGGCAGCAGCGGGAACATCGAGAGGCCGAGCACGAGCGCGAGGTCGCGCTGTCCGCTCCACAGCGCGGCGAGGCTCGAGGCGCCCCACACGGCGGCGAGCGGCACGAGCAGCACCAGCAAGAACAGCGCGAGCTCGATCGCGCGGCGCACGAACGACGGACGCGGCTCTTCCTTCGCCCCCATCTCCACTCAACTCACGAGAGCGCCTGCGTGTTCCGCGTCATGCCGCGTGCCGCGACAGGCCGCACAAGATCGCGACGTCGTCACGGTAGTCTTTCCAGCGCCGCACCGCTTCGCGCATCGCGTCGAGCACCGCGCCCTGATCGCTCTCCCGCACGTGGTCGAGCATCATCGTCCACGCGGCCTTGCGGTGATCGCCTTCGACGCCGCGATGCGCCTTGGTGAGTGCGAGGCTCTCGAGCGGCAACCCGTAGTGCACGACGAGCGGATGCTGCTCGAGCGGTGGCTCGGGGCGCGGCTCGGCCTTCGGATCGAAGAGCGCGCGCTCGTGCGGCGTGCCCTCGACGAAGAGCGTCATCACCGCGGTCGCGACGGCCCAGCCGCGCTTCTGCGTCGCGTCGTCGAGAAACGCGCGGTACGCGGCGGCGCCCGGCAGCAGCGTGACGTGCTCGAAGCGCGCGAGATCGAAGCCGAGCCCGCGCGGGTACTCCATGAAGAGCTCGGGATGCGGCCGCCCCGCGTGCAGGCCGCCGGTCTCTTCTTCGTAGAGGTTCTCGGCGAGCTCGCGACGCACGCTCGCGATCGGGCACTGCACGTAGGCGCGTCCGACGAGCACGGGGAAGTCGCGCACGAAGACCTCCCACTCCTGCTCGAGGTGCACGTGCAAGCGCTCCTTCTTCACCACGCCGCTGGTGAAGAGGGGCCAAGCCCAGTGCTGCTTGCCTTCCATGACCGTGAGCAGCGCCTCGCGGAACGAGTCTCGATCCATGTTCGCGATCGTAAGGCGACGGTCGCGGGTGGCGCGAGCTTTCGGCCTAAGGCGCGATCATCGATCGGAACGCGCTCTCGAGATGCGCGGTCGGGACCGACACGTAGGCCTCGCTCTCGGTGAGGGGGCCGCGGATCGTGGGCGCAGCGAGCACGCGACCGCCCGCGACGATCGCGAGCCGTCGCCCGGCGGCGTCCGTGGTGGCCTCGCGCAGACGATCGCGACCGGTGTCGCGCATCACGATCACGATCACGCGCTGGCCTTCGGCCGCGTCGAGCAGGCGGACGTGCTCGATCTGAGAGGCATCGACCACCGTGCCGCTGGTCAGCGCGATGGCTTCGTCGGTGCCGATGCGCGGTAGCGTGCTCTCGGCCGGGTGATCGTCGTCGGCCACGAATCGGATCGCGAGATCGCTCGAAGGAAGACCCTCGCGATACTGCTCGACGCCGAAGCAGCCGGTGAGCGTGGCGAGCGCGAGGGCGAGCGGTGCGAGGCGCGTCACGGATGCTCGGGATCGTGGCGAGCAGGCGGAGGCGCTTCGCTCGCGTTCGGATCGGCGTCGGGGTTCACGCTCTCGAGGCGATCGTCGCCGGGAACTCTCAGCTCGGGACCGTCGTCGCCGCGCATCAGCAACATGGTGCGATCGCCGATCGTGACCGCGCCGATCGCGTTCTCTTCCGTGTGCGTGACGATCGTGCTGCCGCGCACGACGTACGTCTCCCAGCCGGAGAGCACCCACACGTGCAGCTGCGGGATCTCGCGGCCGACCACGCGCATCGGCTCGTCGCCCGACTCCTCGGTGATCTGATCTTCGCGATCGCGCACGACCGCCATCACTTCTTCGGGCGGCGTCTCCATCGTGCGTGTCGAGAGCTCGACGAGCGGGACGCTGCCCGACGCGCCGAACGCCCAAGGGCCCGGACATCCTTCGAACTCGAGCGCGTCGTAGAGGCGCTCTTCCGCATCGCCGTGGTGGGGATCGAACGTCACGCGCAGGTGCAGCGTGCGCGTCGCCGTCGTCTCGCACGATCCGCGCACGCCGAGCAGCGTGAGCGGCTGGGGATCGGCCTCGTTCGCCGGCGCTTCACTCGCGAGGTAGAGCGTGTAGACGCCCGCCCAGTTCGAGAAGTGCCCGAGCTCGCTCATCGCCTCGTCGCGATCGCCGGTCGCCGGGCCGGTGCGCCACATCAGCAGGCGGTGCTCGACGTACTCGTCGTCTCCGGTCTCGCTCTCGACGACGGCGGTCCAGCCGAGCGGGCCGACCGGATGCGCTGGCTCGGCGTGCTCTTCCGTTGGGCTCTCGCCTTCGCCCTCGTGCTCACCCTCGCTCGCGTGCTCGCCCTCACTCGCGTCGTCGTGGTGGCCGCACTCGCAGCCCACGGCGAGCAGAGAAGACAGTGCGAGACAGATCGTGAGATTCCGGCGGGACATGGCCGGCGAAGCTAGCACGCAGGCTTTCGGCGCGAACTTTCGATCCGCGGGTGCGTGGGTGTACGCTGTTCTCGCGCGATGCTGCCGCCGCAAGTCACCGAGGCACTCTCTTCGCTGTCCACGGCGCTGAGCGCCGCTCCTTCGCTCGCGCACGGCCTGCACACGCGCTGGCACTCGGCCGGCTACGACAAGTCGGTGCCGCTCGCGCCCGAGATCGCCGCGGCCGCGGACATCGTCGATCGTGCGCTTCCGACGCTCACGCGCTCGCAGCAGGGCGTCAACGATCTCGGTCAGCTCTTCGGCACCAAGCAGGGCGACGTCGTCTTCATCTGGTGCACGTCGAACGCGGCGCGCCGCGATGCACGCCTCGCGCGTCTGCTCGCGCTCGCTTCCACGCACGAGGGTGTCGCCACCGACGTCGTGCACGTCGCGCGCGATCGCATCGTCGAAGGCCCGCTGCTCGACGCGCTCGCGTGCGCGCCCCTGCTGGGCACGGGCGACGCGCTCGGCCTGCCCGAGAACGGCGCGGCCGCGGCGCGCATGGAGATCCTGCTCTGGGAAGCGGGCGCGAGCGCGCTCGCAGTGCCGGAGCTCGGCCCGTGGATCTGGGGATCGAGCAAGACGTTCGACGCCGTGATCGCGACGCCCGCGCACGGATCGCTCCGCGGTCGCGTGCTCGCGGCACGCTGTCTCGAGGTGAGCGTGCGCGGGATGCCGCCCACGACCGATCCCGAGCTGATCGGCCGCACGCTCCAGATCCTCCAGCCGCTCTTGCTCCATCCCGAGCCGCTCGTGTGGGTGCACGCGGCGCGCGCGCTCGGTCGCCTGACCGGGACGATGGAGCAGCTCGAAGCGACGCTCATGGACTGGGCGCTCGGCAACACGCCGCTCTTGCGCCAGCGCGCGACGACGGCGTTCGCGTCGCTGCCGGCCGAGCGAATCAAGGTCTACCAAGGACAGCTCCTCTCGATCATCGACTCGAGCGACACGGATGCGAACACGCTCGCCGCTCTGGCGGCGGCGACGCCGTATCTCTTCTTCGAGAAGCGCGATCTCTGGGATCGCCTCGCGCAGCGCATCTTCAACGGGGATGGCGGCGCGATCTCGGCGCGGGCGCTCGCCCGCGGGCTCGGCACGCTCTGGCGGCGCGGCACGCAACAGAACACGATCGAAGGCCCGCTCCGTCAGCTCCGCGAGATGGCGCGTCGCGCGACCAGCGACTCGCTGGGTGAGTGGCGGCGCTGGATCGAAGTGATGGCCGTGAGTGATCCGATCGACGCGGCCGAGCGTGATCCGCTCGATCTCGAGCTCGGTCTCGAGAACCTCGTGCGCCTCGCCGCGCAGTACGACGACGAAGAGGCCGATGCGCGCGCGGCACGGTTCGCCGAAGCGCTCTCGCCCACGTTCATCGAGGCGCGTCGTATCGCGCTGGGCTCGGGATCGCTGCGTCATCGTGCGGCCGGCATGAACGCGTTCGAGGGCTGCGCTCGCTCGCTCGCGCTTCGTCTCTGGGGCCCGCAGCTCGCGACGCGGCCCGCAGGCGATCCGATCGAAGAGCCGGATCTGCAAGAGACCTGGAAGATGATCGCGCGCACGCCCGCCGAGCTGCTCGACATCGTGCGTGAGCGTCGGCAGACGGGCACGAGCGATCACGAGACCGACATCGCGATCGAAGTGCTCGCGCTGCGGCTCGGCGGCTACGCGCTCGATGCGCTCGGCGAAGACAGCGATCTCGGGCCTGGACGCGGTGGCGCGGCGCACGACACGTGTCTGTGGCTGCGCAAGCTCGAGGGGCTCGCGGACGGCTCGCGCGATCTTCCGTCGAACGTGAAGACCTCGCTCTCGGCGCTCTTCTGGCGTCTGGTGGACACGACGCGCGGCACGGCGCTCGGTGAGGTCGACGACGTGCGCTGGCTCGGGCCGTTCGCCGCCTGGTGGGCGCTCGTCATCGATCGTCCGACGATGCTCCTGTCGATCGCGACCGCGTTGCCGATGATCGCCGACGGCGCGCTCGAGAAGTGCTGCGCGCTCGCCGACAACATCCGTATCGCGATCGCGTCGGGCGCGGAAGACGGCGCGTGGGGCAAGCCCGCGCAAGAGGCGCTCGCGGAGCTGCACGCGGAAGACACCGAGCTCGCGCATGCGCTCGAGAGCTTGTCCGCCGGGCTCGGTCGCTTCGCATCGGCTGCGGGGCCCAAACCGAATCTCGAAGCGATGTGTCTCGATCTCGTGCTCTCCGCGGAGCGATTGCACGGCGCGCTGGCTGATCCGGTCAAGGCGCTCCATCCCGCGACCCAGCAGAGCGCGGACGACTCGCTCGGTCGGGCGGCGAGCGAGAACGCGCCGCGCGTGGCTGCGTTGATTGCACGCGCGATCCGTCAGCGAGAGCTCGCGGTGCTCGACGTGTGGTTCACTTCGCTCGGTCCCGTCACCAGCGCGATGGTGGAGGCCGCCGTGCGCGGCGCGGTGAAGCGCTCGCCGCCGCCGCCGCCCGCGCCGAAGAAGAAAGAGCCCAAGATCATCGAGGGCTACGAGCTGCTCAAGCCGATCGGCGAAGGCGGCATCGGCAGTGTGTGGCTCGTGCGCAAGCCCGGCGCCGAGCGGATGTTCGTTCTGAAGATCCCCAAGGCCGACGCGCTCGCGGGTGCGAGCGACACCGAGCGTGAGGGCATCCTCACGTCGTTCGTCGAAGAAGCCAAGGCGCTCGCCGGGCTCTACCACCCGAACGTGGCGAACATCATCGATCGCGGCGTCGCCGGGAACATCCCGTTCCTCGTGCTCGAGCTCCTGATCGGCGCGGATCTCAAGCAGTACGCGGCGTCGAAGCTGATGTCGCTCTACGAACTGAAGTCGGTCGTGCTCGAGACGTGCGCGGGTCTCGCGGCGCTCCACAACGCGGGTCTCGTGCATCGAGACATCAAGCCGGCGAACCTCTGGCTGCGCTTGCCGATGGGTGGGAACGACAAGTTCGATCCGGAGAAGCACCGCGATCCCGCCCGCACCAACCCGCTCGCCACGGTCGTGATCGACTTCGGGATGGTGCGAGCGATGCGCGTCAGCGCCGAGGCCGGCGGCAAGTTCGTCGCAGGCACGCCCGGCTACATCGCGCCGGAGCAGGTGCTCGATCCCGTCGAGCTCGACGGTCGTGCCGACGTCTACGCGCTCGCGGGCACGATCTACAACGTCACGACGGGCCGCACGTTCTTCGACGATCTCGAGAACCCACGCGATCGCATCATCGCGCACATGAACCGCGATCCGCTCGAGGACGTGTCGCGCACGAGCACCTATCCCGCGGCGCTCGTGAAGCTCATGCGCGCGGCGACGGCGAAGGACCCGAAGGATCGGCCCACGCCGATGGAGTTCGGCCGCGCGTTCGCCGGGACGATTTGACTCAGCGCGTCGGGTAAGGTGCCGGGCGCGCGATCAGGTGGCCCTGCACGAGGTCGGCGCCGAGGTCGCGGATGCAGCCGAGCTCGCGCTCGGTCTCGACGCCTTCCGCGACGATCAACACGTCGAGGTCGCGCGCGAGCGTGCAGATCGAAGACACGACGCGCTGCTTGACCGGATCGACGTCGCTCCCGCGCACGAGCGACTTGTCTATCTTCACGACGTCGGGGCTGATGCGCGCGAAGAAGCTCAGGCCCGAGTAGCCCGCGCCGAGGTCGTCGACCGCGATGCGATAGCCCATGCGACGCAGCGATGCGATTCGTCGCTCGACGTCGCCGATGCCTTCGAGCGAGGCGCGCTCCGTGATCTCGAGCACGACGGAGCGGGCGAACGTCGAGAGCGGAGCGCTCGCCGCGTAGAGCATCGGATCCGCGAGGTCGCTCGGATGGAGATTCACGAAGAACGTGTGATCGACGGGCCGCGCATCGCTTGCTTGCTGCGCGACGATACCGCGGAGGCGACGGCCGAGCGCGTGCAGGCGTCCGAGACGCTCCGCGGCTTCGAGCACGTCGATCGGCGTTGGCAGCTCCGGCTCCAGCGATCGCATCAGAGCCTCGTAGCCGAACACGCGCCGCGTCTCCGTCGACACGAGCGGCTGATAGGCCATCCGGATCGTCGCGAGCGTGGAGCGGAAGGACGCCTCGAGCAGATCTCGCTCCTCGCTCGCCGGGCCCTGCGTCGTCGCGCGTGCGAGCCGGCCCCACCTCACGGCGTCGCGAACCACGAGGCTCATCTGCTTGCTGTCGATCGGCTTGGCGAGATGCCGGAACGCACCGAGCTCGCTGGCGCGAATCGAGCCCTCGATGCGCGGAGCAGCCGAGACGAACACGACGGGCACGTGGGCCCGCGCGTCGCGGAGCCTCGCGATGATCTCGAAGCCGCTCGTTCCCGGCGCGTCCACGTCCGACACGACGAGGTCGACCGATTCGCGGGAGAGATGTGCGATGGCTTCGTGCAGCGAGGTGAAGGTGTCGACCTCGTACCCGGAGAGCGCGAGGACGTGGCTCAAGCTCGTCCCCATCGCGGGGTCGACCACCACGATCCGGCCTGCGTTGCTGCGGCGCGATCCCATCATGGTCCCCCTCTCGGTCACTCCGCGCGCGCTGGCAGCGATGCCGAGCGTGCGTCCTCATCGCCTCACGCTCGCCGAGCACCGACCAGAGTCGCGACGAGATCTCCCAGCGCACGGGTGTCGATCGGCTTGGACACGAAGCCCGTGCAGCCTGCGTCGTAGGCGGCGCGCCGATCGCTCTCCATCGCGTACGCGGTGACGGCGACGATCGGCAGCGTCGCGAAGCGCGCATCGGCGCGGAGCTGACGCGTGAGCGCGAGACCATCGGTGCCCGGAAGCTGCACGTCCATCAGGATGACGTCGGGTGTCGTCTGCGCGACCGCGCGCCACGCCTCGTCGGCGGAAGCCGCGGTCATGACGTCGAGACCGCGCGATCGCACGACGAACGCGATCAGCTTCGTGTTCATCGGATGATCGTCGACCACGAGCACCAAGGGCTTCGGCTTGAAGCCCTCGAGAGAGGAGGCCTTCGCCGTGAAGCCCTCGGGAGAGGCGGGCTTGCTCATGACGCGCTCTCCGGTTGGCGTCTCGCGTGACGCAGCTGCTTCTGGAGATGATCCAGCAGGAGACGCGCGCCGCTTCCGTTCTCGGGGAGAACTGCCTCCGCGTGCTCGGCGAGCTCACGGGTCTCGTCGGCCCCGAGGTCCTTCACGGTCCACGCGACCACCGGGATCGCGCTCCAGCGCGGCTCGGCGCGAAATCGCTCGAGGCCGGCGTGGAGAAACGACTGCATGGCCACGATCGCCGCAGCGAGCCGCGCCGGCTCTCCGTGAAACCGCTCGACCAGGCGTGGGACGAACCAGCGCGACCAGTGCGTTCCCATCTCGTACCAGTCAGCGAGCTCGAGACCGAGCGACGGGAACACGGTTCCGTCTTCCGCGAGGCGCTCCGCGTACGCGCCCGCGAGCGCTTTCTCGACGCGGGCGCGCGTGTCGCTGCGCCGAGCGCGTTGTTCCGGCGACGCGCGCGCCACCATCGGTCCGAACGCCGCGTGCTCGACGAGCTGCGCCTCCACCGCCGCGTTCATCGCGTCGAGGTTCTCGAGATACAGCGCGCCGAAGTCTCGCGCTTCCGGCTCGCTCGAGAGCCAATCGTTCGCTCGCTTCATCTCGTGATCACTTCTCGATGGTAGCAGCCCACGCGTCCCGCTCGCCGAAGCTCGCAAGCAGTGCGCCATGCTCGCGACGCTCCGATCGCGCGAGATCCGCCGCGATCTCCGAGCCGCATCCTCCCTAGGGAGGATGCTGCTGTGTGGTCGCCGCGACGCGGTGTGGGGTCCCGCGCATCAGCTCCGGTGCACCGCCTGCTCGAGAATGCGTCGCGCCACCTCGCCGAGGTCTCGTGCCGCGGTCTTCACCAGGATGCTCCGGACGTGGGTCTTCACCGTGCTCTCTCGGGTCTGCATCACCTTGGCGAGATCGCTGCGCGCCGTCCCTTTCAGGATCTGCGAGACGATCTCGCGCTCGCGCGCCGTCAGGCCCGCGGCGCTCGCGAGCGCGTCGAGCGAGGCACCGATGCGCGTCTTCGGATCGTTGGCCATCACCCGCTCCAGGAAGCCGTCGATCTCGTCCAGGCTCACGGGCTTGAAGAGAAACTGCGCGCCGAGCGCCTGCGCTTCGTTCGCGAGCCGATGATCGGAGCGGCCGGTGAGCACCAGCGTCGGCACGTGTAGCTCCGGAGAGAGCAGGCGGCTCGCGACCTCCATGCCCGTTCCGTCGGGCAATCCCACGTCCACGATCGCCGCGAGCCAGTGTCGCGGCCGCTGCAGGATCTCGAGCGCATCCCGCACGGTGCCGACCGTCTGGACGACGGAATGCCGAGCAACCGCGCGCGACAACGCGGACGCGACGAGCACGTCGTCCTCGACGATCAGAACCGACATCAGCGCCCCCCGGTACAGACTAGCGCCGGCGCCTACGACACCACAGCTGAACACGGGCGCTCACCCCGTCGGGGTGATGGCGCTCCGGTAGAGATCAGAGGTCGACTTGCGTCACGTCGAGACCTTCGACTTCCGCGCCGAGGAAGCGCGCGGCCACCTCCGCGAACTTCGCCGGTCGATCGGTGACCATGAGATCGAGCGCGCCGTCGTTCTCGGCGCGTGCGAGGCTGCGCTCCTCGAGCAGACCGCCGAGCTCGGACGCTGCCGCGACGCCACTGTCGACGATCGCGACGGGCCTGCCTGCGAGCGTGCGCGCTTCGTCCTCGATGATGGCTTCGAAGAGCGGGTAGTGCGTGCATCCGAGCACGAGGGTGTCGATTCCCGTGGCGATGAGGGGCTCGAGATAGCGACGCACGGCCAGACGCGGCACTTCGCCGTCCAGCCAACCTTCTTCGGCCAAGGGAACGAGCAACGGCGCCGCGCGCTGCGAGATCTCGGCGCGCGTCTCGAAGCTCGCGGCGGCGCGTGGGTACGCGTTCGAAGCGACGGTCCCGGCGGTCGCGATCACGCCGATCTTGCCCGTGTGGCTCGCCTTCACCGCGGCGCGCGCACCGGGCTCGATGACGCCGAGCACCGGCATGTCGAGCTCCACGCGGAGCATGTCGAGCGCGACGGCGCTCACCGTGTTGCACGCGACCACGAGCATCTTGATGCCGCGCTTCTCGAGCATGCGCCCGCACGTGCGCGCATAGCGGATCACGGTCTCGGCGCTGCGCGTTCCGTACGGGACGCGCGCGGTGTCGCCCAGGTAGACCAGATGCTCGTTCGGCAGCGCGCGGCGGATCGCGCGGGCCACCGTGAGGCCTCCGAGGCCCGAGTCGAACACACCGATGGGAGAAGCACGGTCGAGAGACTTCGTCATCACGCGCTCACGGAGGATTGACCGGCAGCACGCAGCGGTTGCTCACGCAGCGAGTCGTCGCACACTGGCTGCCGCCATCGCACGTGGCGCCGACGGGACGCAGGTTCAGACAGAAGAGCAGCGAGCCGCCGGTGGGCGCGCTGATCGGTGCGCAGTACACGTCTTGCCGTTCGTGCTCTTCGTCGACGCTCGCGATCACGCACTGCGAGCTCTGCGTGCAGGTCGCCGTGCACACGCCGCCCGTGTCGTTGAGGCACGCGATCTCGGGATGACACGGCATGTCTGGGTTGCACGGAGCACCGACCGCGCCGAGGGGTGCGCACATTCCCGCCGCGTCGCATTCGAAGTCGAGGCCACCGAAGCCCGAGATGACGTAGCCGTCGAGGATGTCGCAGCCGTCGGGGCTCGCTTCCAGCGCCTCCTCGCAGGTGAACGAGCACGTGTGAAGGCCGCTCGCGAGCTCGAGGCATCGCCCCTCGAAGCACTCCGAGTCGTCGCGACACGGCAAGCCGTGCCAACCGGTGAGGCATGCGCTGCGGCCTGCCGCGCCGAGCACCGATCCGATGCCTTTCACGCACGCCATGCCGGGCGGGCACCGATCATCGGTCTGATCGCAGCTCGGGATGCAGAGCCCGTTGTTGGCGAAGTAGCCGGCCGGGCATCGATCGCTTTCGGGTGTGGCGATGCACACGGAGTGATCGGACGACTGGCTCGATGTTCCGCTGCTCGAAGGAATCTGGAACACCGCGTTGAGGCAGTCGGTGTTGGCGCTCGTGCAATCGCTCGAGACCGAGCAGCCGGAGGCGGGCATGCAGAGCCCTTCGCCGGTGAAGGCGTTGCGTCGCACGCACGTGAGACCGCCGTTGCACGCGCGATCGAGCGCGCCGTCGCTCGTGATGTGGCACGTGTCCCAGCACGCACCGGCGCTCGAGCAGAAGCCGGCGCAGGTCGTCGTGGGACGGTCGGGATCGCAGCGCGGGCGGCAGACGTCGTGGCCGAGGACGCCGATGTCGGCGCAGAGCCATCCATCGATGCAGTCCTGATCGGTATCGCAGTCGAATGGATGCGCGGCGAGGTCGGGAGACGCGACGAAGCATCCCGTCGCGAACAGCGCAGCGAGCAGCATCGAGCGGCGCACGAGAGCGTGCATCAATCGAAGGCTCCGCCGAGAGAGACGTACGCGCCACCCGGCAGCGGAACGAGCGAGGCTTCGACGACGGGCTCGGGCGCATCCGGATCGTTCACGGCGGCGAGGATCAGCGGGATGACGGCGCCAGCGGTCGCGGCGATCGCGACTCCGATGCACACGTCGGCCGCGATCGATTCGTTCTGCCGTGCGGCGTAGTAGGCCTGCACTTGTCGCTGCGTCGCATCCTGCGGGGCGTGCCCCGTGGACGAGACGCCGAGGCCGATGCCCGCGGCGAGCGCTGCGAACGCGACACCGCCCAGCACCCACGTGACGACCGGAACCTCGAAGCCGTGATGCGGCAGCACGACGAGCTCGGCCTCGAGCGCGAACGTCGTGCCGGCCTCGATGTCGATCGTGCGCGAGTAGCTCTCGTGCCCGCGCGCGACGACGACCACCTCGTGGCGACCTGGCGCGAGGAGATCGCGTCGCACGGGCTCTCCGTCGACGACGCTGCCGATCACGACGCCATCGAGCGAGACCTCGGCGCCCTCGACCGATGCGCGGACGACGAGGCGGCCGGGCTCGACGGTCTCGACGTAGAGGTCGACGACCGACTCGGGCAGCGTGTGCACGACCGCGCCGAGATCTCCTTCGACCTCGCGGAACACGCGGCCCTCGGTGACGCCCGTGCGCAGATCGATGCGATTGAGCGCGAAGGCCCACGTCGTGCCGTGATGACCGATGGTTCCCGCGATCACTTCGCGCACGCCGAGCGCGACGCCGATGCGGCCGAGACAGGTGACCGACTCGAGGCACTCCGCGGTGCTCGCATCGCCTTGGCCGAGCTGCGCCTGGAACTCTTCCTTGCCGACGATCGTCGTGTTGCCGCGCTCGGCGACGGCCGCGATCAAGAGCTCGGTCAACGCGTCGGCCACGGAGGCATCGACACCGCCCGACGGCAGCAGCAGCACCGCGATGGCCATCGTCGGAGTCGCGAGCGG